>JBKPHT010000274.1:0-12309 GCA_046730015.1 Actinomycetota bacterium | reverse complement strand
GCTCCCCGCCGGGGGCCGCGGCCTGGTCGGCATGCGGGAGCGGGCCGCGGCGCTCGGCGGCGAGGTGGAGGCTGCGCCCCGGCCGGGGCGCGGCTTCCGGGTCCGGGCCCGGGTCCCGCTCGGGGGCGTGGCGTGATCCGCGTGCTGCTGGCCGACGACCAGGCGCTGGTCCGCGCCGGGTTCCGGGCCCTGCTCGACGCCCAGGACGACATCGAGGTCGTGGGCGAGGCGGGCGACGGCGACGAGGCCGTCCGCCTGGCGCGCCGGCTCGGGCCCGACGTCGTGCTCATGGACATCCGGATGCCCGGCACCGACGGCCTCGCCGCCACCCGGGCGATCGCCGCCGACGACCGGCTGGCCGGCGTCCGCATCGTGATCCTCACCACGTTCGAGCTGGACGAGTACGTCTTCGAGGCCATCCGGGCCGGAGCCAGCGGGTTCCTGGTGAAGGACACGGAGCCGGTCGAGCTGCTCCGGGCCGTCGCCGCGGGTGACGCCCTGCTGTCGCCCGGCGTGACCCGCCGGCTGATCGGCGCGTTCGCCACCCAGACCCGGCCGGCGCCCCAGCTTCCCGCCCTCGACCAGCTCACCGAGCGGGAGCGGGAGGTCATGGCGCTGGTGGCCGAGGGCCTGTCGAACGACGAGATCGCCGAGCGGCTGTACGTCAGCCCGATGACCGCCAAGACCCACGTCAGCCGGGCGATGACCAAGCTCGCCGCCCGCGACCGGGCCCAGCTGGTCGTGTTCGCCTACGAGTCGGGGCTCGTCCGCCCCGGCTGGGCCGAGTAGCACGCGGCCGCCGACGCGTACCGCGGGCGCGGCACGCGCGAAGCCTCCCCGGGGACGACGATCTCCGGCCGCAGCGGGCGGACGATCGACCCATGCTCACATCACTACTCGCCACCCACCACGGCTGGGACGGACCCGGCCCGTGGATCCTCGTCCCGTTCCTCTTCTGGGCCCTGCTCATCGGCTTCGTCGTGTGGCAGGTCCGCCGCGCGGGCTGGCCGGCCTCGGCCCGGCACGCCGGCCGGTCGGTGCTCGACGAGCGCTACGCCCGCGGCGAGATCACCGCCGACGAGTACCGCGAGCGCCGCGACGTCCTGCGGGAGCAGAACCGATGAGCGCCCCCACCACCACCTCCACCACCCGGGCCGCGGCCCGGGCGGTGGGCGCCACCAAGGTCTACGGCGCCGGGGCCACGGCGGTCGCCGCCCTCGACGAGGTCAGCGTCGACGTCCCGGCCCACCGCTTCACCGCCATCATGGGCCCGTCGGGCTCCGGCAAGTCGACGCTCATGCACTGCCTCGCCGGGCTCGACACCCTCACCGAGGGCCAGGTGTTCGTCGGCGACGTCGACCTCGGCACCCTGTCCGACCGCGACCTCACCCTGCTGCGGCGCGACCGCATCGGGTTCGTGTTCCAGGCGTTCAACCTGGTGCCGACGCTGTCGGCCCGGGAGAACATCGTGCTCCCCGCCCGCCTCGCCGGCCGGCGGCCCGACCAGGCGTGGCTCGACGAGGTCGTCGACACCGTCCGCCTCGGCGACCGGCTGGCCCACCGCCCGTCCGAGCTGTCGGGCGGGCAGCAGCAGCGGGTGGCCGTGGCCCGGGCCCTGGCCGGGCGGCCCGACATCGTGTTCGCCGACGAGCCCACCGGCAACCTCGACTCCCGCAGCGGCGCCGAGCTCCTCGGGTTCCTGCGGCGGGCCGTCGACGACATGGGCCAGACCGTCGTCATGGTCACCCACGACCCGCTCGCCGCCGCCAACGCGGACAGCGTGCTGTTCCTGGCCGACGGCCGCATCGTCGACCACCTCGACCACCCCACGGCCCCGGCCGTGCTCGACCGCATCTCGTCGCTCGGAGGCTGACCGATGCTGTACCTGACGCTGCGCGACATGCGGGCACACGCCCGCCGGCTCGCCGGCACCTCGCTCGCCGTGGTGCTCGGCGTCGCCTTCCTCACCGGCACGCTCGTGTTGGGGGCCACGCTCCGGGCCAACTTCGACGACCTGTTCGCCGAGGCCAACGCCGGCACCGACGTCGTGGTCCGCAACGCCACCGACCTCGAGGCCGACGCGCCCCGGGGCCTCATCCCCGCGTCGCTGGTCGACGAGGTCGCCGGCGTCGACGGGGTGGCCGACGCCGTCCCCGTGGTCACCGGGTTCGGCCAGCTGCTCGGGGCCGACGGCGAGGCCATCGGCGGCAACGGGCCGCCCCAGCTGGCCGGAAGCTGGATCACCGACGAGGCCCTCAACCCCTACCGGTTGGCCGAGGGCCGGGCCCCCGAAGCGCCCGGCGAGGTCGTCGTCAATCGGGGGGCGGCCGAGGCCGGCGACCTGGCGGTCGGCGACACGACCACCCTGCTCACCCCCGAGCCCCACGATGTCACGATCGTCGGCCTGTCGACCTTCGGCGACGCCGACGGGCTCGGCGGCGTCACGTTCACCGCCCTCGGTCTGGAGGACGCCGAGCAGGTGGTCATCAAGTCGGCCGACCAGGTGTCGAGCATCTCGGTGCGGGCCGAGGACGGCGTCAGCGAGCAGGCCCTGGCCGACCGGATCGACCGGGTGCTGCCCGGCGGCGTCGAGGCGGTCACGGGGGCCACGGTGACCCAGGAGAACACCGACGACATCGCGGCCGACTTCCTCGACCTGCTCACCACGTTCCTCACCGTGTTCGCCGGGATCGCCCTGCTGGTGGCGACCTTCAGCATCTACAACACCTTCTCCATCATCGTCGCCCAGCGGACCCGTCAGGCCGCCCTGCTCCGGGCCCTCGGCGCCCGGCGGAGCCAGATCGCCCGCTCGGTCGTCGCCGAGGCCGGGCTGGTCGGCGTCGTGGCCTCGCTGGCCGGGCTGGCGGGCGGCATCGGCATCGCCGCCCTGCTCAAGGGCCTGTTCGACGCCGCCGGGTTCGCCCTGCCGGCCGGCGGCATCGTCATCACCGCCGGCACGATCGTCACCGGACTGGTGGTCGGCACGCTGGTCACCCTGGCCGCAGGCGTCGTCCCTGCGGTCGCCGCCAGCCGGGTCGCCCCGCTGGCCGCGCTGCGGGCGGTGGCGGCCGAGAGCCGGGGACCGTCGGTCGCCCGGGTGGCCGCGGGCGCCGTCCTCACCGCCGCCGGGGTGGGCACGACGCTGGTCGCCGCGCTCACCGGCTCCGGCGGCGGGGGCCTGGCCCTGGTCGGCGCCGGCGCGGTGGTGACCCTGGTCGGCGCCGTCGTGTCGGGCCCGGCCGTGGCCCGCCCGATCGCCGGGCTGCTCGGGACCCCGGTCGCCCGGCTCCGGGGCATGACCGGCGAGCTGGCCCGGGAGAACGCCCGGCGCAACCCCCGGCGCACCGCCGGGACCGCCGCGGCGCTGATGGTGGGCGTGGCCGTCGTGTCGCTGTTCACCGTGTTCGCCGCCTCGCTGAAGGCGTCGATCGACCGGACCGTCGACCGCTCGTTCGGCGGCGACGTGGTGGTGTCGGCGGGGTTCTTCGGCGGCGGCAGCATCAGCCCCGAGCTGGCCACGGAGGTCGCCGACCTGCCCGAGGTCAGCCAGGCCGTCGGGCTGGGCCAGGGGTTCGTGGCGATCGACGGCGACACCCGCCAGGTCACCGTCACCGATCCGGCCGAGATGGACGAGGTGCTCGACGTGGGCGTCACCTCCGGCTCGCTGGCCGACGTGGGCGACGGGTCGGTGGCGGTCTCGGACGGCTCGGCCGAGGCCAACGGTTGGGAGGTCGGCTCGACCGTGCCGGTCACCTTCGCCGACGGCCAGACCGCCGACCTGCGGGTCGCGGCGACCTACGAGACCGCCGACATCGTCGGCAACTACGTGGTGCCGGAGTCGGTGTGGGCGCCCCACGGGGTGCAGGACGCCGACACGATGGTCATCGTCGAGTCGGCCCCCGGCGTCACCCCGGCCGAGACGAAGGCGGCGGTCACCACGGTGGCCGACCGGTTCGGCGGCCCCGACGTGCAGGACCGGTCGGAGTTCGCCAGCGCCTCCACCCAGGGCGTCGACATGCTGCTGACCATCGTCTACGCGCTGCTGGCCCTGGCCATCGTCATCGCCCTCATGGGCATCGCCAACACGCTGTCGTTGTCGGTCCACGAGCGGACCCGGGAGCTGGGCCTGCTGCGGGCCGTCGGCCAGACCCGCCGCCAGGTGCGGCAGATGGTCCGCTGGGAGTCGGTGCTGGTGGCCACGTTCGGCGCGGTCGGCGGCATCGGGCTCGGCGTGTTCCTGGGCTGGGCACTGGTGGAGGCCGCGTCGGCGACCTCGGGCAGCGCGGTCGGCGTGTTCGCCCTGCCGGCCGGCCGGCTGGCGGTGGTGCTGCTGGTCGGCGCGGTCGCCGGGGTGGTCGCGGGCCTGCGGCCCGCCCGCCGGGCCGCCCGCCTCGACCTGCTGGCGGCGATCGCCACGGAGTAGCCCGCCTCCCCCCGGGCTACGGCCCTTCCCGTCGCAGGCCCGCCGTCAGGCGGGCCGCGGCGGGGAGGTCCGCGCGCCCGTCGAGCACGGCGGCGACGGCGAGGTAGTCGACCACCGCCGCGACGTCGTGGACCCGGAGGATGTCGCCCGGCCGGGCGAGCCGCCCCACGGCGGCGAGGGTCCCGGCGAGGCGGTCGCGGGGCCGGCGACCGGTGACGGCGCCGATGAAGTCCTTGCGGGACAGGGCCAGCAGCACCGGCCGCCCGAGCGCCCGGACGCGGTCGAGGTCGCGCAGGACGGCCACCGTCTGGTGCGGGGTCTTGGCGAAGTCGGGGCCCGGGTCGACGATCGTGGCCTCGGGGGCGACCCCGGCGGCGGCCGCGGCGGCGAGTCGCTCGGCGAGGAAGTCGACGACGTCGCCGGTAACGCCGCCCCGGTCGTCGTAGAGGCCGTCTTCCAGGATCTTGTGCTTGGGCAGGGCGCGGGTGTGCATGATCACCAGCCCGGCGCCGGCGTCGGCGACCAGGCCGGCGACCTCGGGGTAGAGCAGCCCGCTGATGTCGTTGACGATCGCCGCGCCGGCGTCGAGCACGGCGGCGACGACCGCGGGCCGGTAGGTGTCGACGGAGATGGCGACGTCGGGCGCGGCGGCGTGCAGGCCGGCCACGACGGGGACGACGCGGGCGATCTCCTCCTCCTCGGGCACCTCGGGGACCCCGGTGATGCCCGACTGTCCGCCCAGGTCGATCAACCGGGCGCCCTGTTCCACCTGGGCGAGGGCGAGCGCGACCCGGGCGTCGGTCGTGGGGGCCTCGCCGCCGTCGGAGAACGAGTCGGGGGTGGCGTTGACGATGCCCATGAGCACCGGCGCGGCCAAGTCGACGGCGCGGCCACGCACGATCAGACGGGGAGGGGGCGTCACGCAGTCAGGCTAACGACCTCGGGTTTGGCGTCTCTCACCGCGCGATCGCGCGGTCACGGACGCCAACCCCCGCACCGCTCAGGCGGGCAGCGGGTCGCGGGGGCGCTCGTCGCCCTCGGGGTCGCCGGCCGGGAGGGTGACCAGCGGGGGCAGCTCGGCGAAGGCCCGCACCAGCGGCGGGTGCGCCGGGCGGAGCAGGGTCGCCGGGTTGGCCGCCTTGACCCCCGCCCGGTCGAGCGCCGTCTGGAGCACGGTGAGGGCCTGGGGGCCCAGCTCGTCGAGCGTCCGGTTGCGGTGGACCCGGGTGCCGAGGTCGACCTGGACGATGCCGGACGGCCCGACGGCCTCGGCCACGTCGATGAGCAGGCCGATGTCGACGCCGTAGCCCCGGACGAACGGCAGCTGCTCGAGCAGGGCCCGCCGGCCGCCGAACTCACCGGACAGCGGCTGCATGATCGTGGACAGGTGGGGGAACAGCGTGGCCAGGAGCGGCCGGGCCATGAGCTCGGTGGTGCGTCCCCCGCTCGACCCGCCGGCCAGAGGCCGCTCGTAGTAGCCCTTGACGAAGCTGACCGCCGGCTCGGTCAGCAGGGGGCCGAGCAGGCCGACGACGAAGCGCGTCCCGAAGTCGGTGATGTCGGCGTCGCACCACACCACGATGTCGCCCCGGGCGACGTAGAGGGAGCGCCACAGCGTCTCGCCCTTGCCCCCGCCGCCCGCCACGTCGGCAAGGACGTCGGCGGCGTGCACGACCCGGGCGCCGGCCGACGCGGCGGCCTTGGCGGTCTCGTCGGCGGAGTGGTCGTCGAGCACGAGGACCTCGTCGACCAGGCCGACCCGGTCGACCAGGTAGCGCCGGATCTTGGCCACGACGGCGCCGACGGTCGCCTCCTCGTTGTGGGCGGGGACGCACACCGACACGACGTGCCCCCGGTCGCGCTTCGCCTCGACCAGCCGGCGCAGGGGCACGTCGCGGTAGTGCCGGGTGGCGATCGGCGTGGAGGATCGACCCGGGCTGGCTATCGACGGAGGTGATCGTCGGCTGGTCATCAATCGTTCAGAAAGAGAGGGCCTGGAACCGAACCCTAACCGTCGCCCGCACCCGGTCCACCGCGCCGCCCACGGGGCCCTCCGCCGTGGCAGGAAACGTCAACCATTCGTCCTTGCTGCCAGCCGGCCCGGCGGGGACGATGATCCCCGTGGATCCCCGCACCGGCCCCCGGGCCGTCGTCGTCGTCGCCTACCCCGACGTCCAGTCGCTCGACGTGACCGGCCCGCTCGAGGTCTTCGCGATGGCCAACCGGGGCGCCGGCCCGCCGCCCTACGCCGCCCGGCTCGTGACCCGCACCGGCGGCGTCGTCCGGGCCTCGTCGGGCCTGCACCTGGTGGCCGACGGCACCCTGGCCGACTGCGCCGGCCCCATCGACACGCTGGTCGTCGCCGGCGGCGAGGGCACCGCGGGCGCCGTCGCCGACGCCGAACTCGTCGCCTGGGTCTCCGCCGCCGCCCGCCGCAGCCGCCGGGTCACCTCGGTGTGCAGCGGCGCGTTCGTCCTGGCCGCCGCCGGGCTGCTCGAGGGCCGGCGGGCCACCACCCACTGGAGCGCCTGCGACCTCCTCGCTCGGCTCTACCCCAGCGTCGAGGTCGACGGCGACCGGATCTACGTCCGGGACGGCCCGGTGTGGACCTCGGCCGGCGTCACCGCCGGCATGGACCTCGCCCTCGCCCTGGTGGAGGACGACCTCGGAGGCGCCGTCGCCCTCGCCGTCGCCCGCCAGCTCGTGCTGTTCACCCAGCGCGCCGGCGGCCAGTCGCAGTTCAGCGCCCAGCTGGCCGTCCGGCGGGCCGAGCGCCGCCCGCTGCGCGAGGTGCTGGCCCACGTCGCCGCCCATCCCGAGGCCGACCTGTCGGTCCCCGCGCTCGCCCGCCGGGCCGCCATGAGCCCGCGCAGCTTCGCCCGGGCCTTCCGGGCCGAGATCGGGACCACCCCGGCCGCCTACGTCCAGGCCGTCCGGGTCGAGGCCGCCCGCCAGCTCCTCAGCTCGACCGCCCTCGGCCCCGGCGAGATCGCCCGGGCCTGCGGGTTCGGCACCGTCGAGACCATGCACCGCGCCTTCCGCCGGACCGTCGGGACCACCCCCGGCCAGTACCGGCGGCACTTCGCCGTCACCGCCTGACCAAGGAGACCCACCGTGCTCGTCGCCATCCCCCTGTTCGACCGGTTCACCGCCCTCGACGCCGTCGGCCCCTACGAGGTGCTGTCCCGCCTGCCCGGCGCCGAGGTCACCTTCGTCGGTGAGCGGACCGGGCCCGTCCGGACCGACACCGCCATGCTGGCGATCACCGTCGACTCCCGGCTCGACGAGATCGACGCCTGCGACGTGGTCGTCGTCCCCGGCGGCCCCGGCACCCGGGCCATGCTGGAGCCCGGGCCCCTCCACGAGTGGGTCGCCCGGATGCACGAGGGCACCACCTGGACCACCTCCGTGTGCACCGGCTCGCTGGTCCTCGGCACCGCCGGGTTGCTCCGGGGCCTCGAGGCCACCACCCACTGGGCCGCGATGGGCGAGCTGGCCCCGCTGTGCGGCGCCACCACCGCGAGCCGGGTCGTGCCCCACCCCGAGCAGCGGATCGTGACCGCCGCCGGCGTGTCGTCGGGCATCGACATGGCGCTGTGGCTCGCCGCCCAGATCGCCGGCGACGACGTGGCCCGGGCCATCCAGCTCGGCATCGAGTACGACCCGCAGCCCCCGTTCGACACGGGCTCGCCGGCCAAGGCCGGGCCCGAGCTCGTCGAGCTGCTGGCCGGGATGGTCGTCGACCGCCAGCCGGCGGCGGGCTGACCCACCCTCCGTCCTTCGTTCCGGACGTCAGCTCCGGACCACCACCGTCGGGCAGTCCGGCCCGGTGGCCGCCGCCAGGCGGGCGTCGGCGGTCAAGAGCGGGCAGCCCAGCGCCTCGGCGAGGGCGACGTAGGTGGCGTCGTACGCGCTCAAGTTGTCGCGCAGCTCCCAGACGCGGGGCAGGAGTCCCACCCCGGCGTAGCGGCGCACCCCGAACCGGATCCAGCGGTCGAGGGCGCGGCCGGCGTCGGCCGGTCGAAGCACGCCCCTGCGGACGTGGGCCCGCAGCGCCTGGGCGATCTCGGCGTCGGCCAGGTGCGGCGCGGCGAGGTCGTCAGCGGCCAGGTGGCGTCGGGCGTCGCCATCGCCCAGGAGCCCGGTGACGGCCGCCGATGCGTCGACGACGATCACCGCTCGTTCCGGCCCTCCTCCAGGACGCGGACGGTCTCCTCCGCCGGGATGCCGAGGTCGGGCAGGTCGGCCACCAGCGCCGGATTGTCGGCCCGCCGCACCGCGACGGCCAGCTCACGGATGGCGAGGGCAGAGACCGACAGTCCTTCGCGGGCCGCCAATCGTTCGAGGCGGTCGGTGACATCCTCCGGCACGTTGCGAAGGTAGAGCGTCTTCATGTCGCAGTATGCTAGCGCATTGCTAGCAGATGAACGCGCTACGCCTCCCGCGGCGGCCCGCCCCCGGTGAACCGGGTCCCGGGCGGGTCGACCGCCCACCTGGCCGGCTCGCCCCAGCCGTCGTCGTAGACCACCTCGCCCAGCGGCAGCCGCCGGACCGGGCCGTGCCGGCCCTCCGGCACGCCGAGGGTGATCGTGGCCGCGATCACCACCTCGTCGGGATGCCGAGCACGTCCCGCAGGTCGGGCTCGACGAGGCCGTGCCACATCGACAGCACCCCGCCGTAGCCGAGCGCCCGGGCCGCCAGCAGCAGGTTCTGGCACGCCGGGTACACCGATCCGCCCTCGGAGATGTGGGGCTTGCGCCACCGCTCGATGCAGGCCAGCACCACCACCGGCGTCTGCTCGAACCGGTCGACGAACGCCTGCATGGCCCGGGCCGCCCGGGCCTTGGGCGAGTCGGCCACGGCGCCCGACCCCCGCTCGAAGCCCTGGACGTCGCGCTTGGCCCCCCAGCCGTTGCGGTAGGCGCCCGCGAGCAGCGTCTTGGCCCTGGTCGCCCGGGGGCCGTCCCGCAGCACCAGAAACCGGGCCGGCTGGCGGTTCGACCCCGACGGCGCCCGGGTGGCGTGCCACAGGATCGTCGCCAGGTCGGCCTCGGGGATCGGGTCGGGCCGATAGCGGCGGATGGCCCGGGTCGTGGCGATGCCGTCGAGCAGGTCCATGCTGTTCCTCGGGTCAGGGGTCTCCGGAGTCGGCGGGGTCGGCGGGGTCCGGGACGACGACCGCCCGGCCCCGCAGCGCACCCGCCTCCAGCGCGGCGTACGCGTCGGCCACCCGGGCCAGCGGGAAGACGTCGATCTCACTGCGGATGCGGCCGGCCGCGGCCAGGGCGACCACCGCCTCGACGTCGGCGATCGACGA
Source organism: Actinomycetota bacterium (assembly GCA_046730015.1). Classification (GTDB taxonomy): domain Bacteria; phylum Actinomycetota; class Acidimicrobiia; order Acidimicrobiales; family VFJN01; genus ZC4RG19. The sequence continues at coordinate 2,569 of JBKPHT010000274.1, read as the reverse complement.
GCCCTGGAACGTGAACACGTCGGCATCACGGGGCAGCCCGCCGAACCACGGCCCTCGGTACGTGCCGCCGGCCGCGCCCACCAGGCCGTAGGCGCCGTAGGGGCGGACCGCGTCCAGCCCTGCGGCGATCGTGTCGTCGACGCCGACGAAGTCGAGCACCACCTCGACCCCCGGCCCGGCGACGTCCGCGGCGGGCACGGCGGCGATCTGGTCGACCGCCTCGTCGGCCCCGAGCTCGAGCGCCACCGCCCGGCGGGCCGGGTTGGGGTCGACGGCCACGACCCGAGCCGGGCTCAGCGCCCGCAGCAGCTGGACGGCGAAGGCCCCGAGCCCGCCGGCGCCGACGACGACCGCGGTCGACCCGTCGTCCAGCCGGTTCAGCACGCGGGCCACGGCGTGGTGGGACGTGGCGCCCGCGTCGGTGAGCGGGCCCGCCACCAGCGGGTCGAGCCCGGCCAGCCGGACCACCCCCCGCGGCGCCGGGGCGACCACGTAGCGGGCGAGCCCGCCGTCCCGGCCGTAGCCCCGGCCGACCAGGCCGTGGGGGCAGGCGCTGTCCTGTCCCCGGCGGCAGGCCGGGCACCGGCCGCACGAGGCGGGCGACACCAGCGCCACGCCCTCGCCCACCGCGAACCCGGTCACCCCCGGGCCGAGCGCGGCGATGCGACCGCCGACCTCGTGGCCCAGGGTGAAGGGCACTCGCCAGCCCAGCGCCTCCGCGATCTCGCCGGGCACCTGGGCCATCGTCACGTCGGAGTGGCACAGGCCGTTGCCCGCCACCTCGACGAGCACCTCGCCGGGGCCCGGCTCGGGGACCGGCGCTTCGGTCAGGCGCGGCGGCTCGCCCCAGGCCACGATCCGGTACGCGGTCATGGTCGCCCCCATCGCCGACCATCGTGCCGGGACCGGGACCCGGCGTGCGAACCGGGATGAGCGGCGCCCCGGCCGGGTACCCATCCTCGTCGTGACCGATCTCGACGTGACCGATCTCGACGCCCCGTTCGCCCACGGAGTCGCCAGCTTCGACCCGACCGCCGACTCGGTGATCCTGTGGACGCGCGCCCCCGGCGTCGGTCGGCTGGGCTGGCGCGTCGCCCGCTCGCCGGGTGGCGAGCCGGTCGCGGCCGGCGACGTCGAGGTGAGGGCCGACCGCGACCACTGCGTCGCGGTCGCCGTCGACGGGCTCGATCCCGCCACCGGCTACGCCTACTGGTTCGAGGCGGGGCCGACTCCCTCGCCCGTGGGCCGGACCCGGACCCTGCCCGCCGCCGGCACCGACCCGCTGCGGCTGGCGGTCGTGTGCTGCGGCGATTACTCGCGGGGCCACTTCGCCGCCTACCGGGCGGTGGCCGAGGCCGACGTCGACCTGGTGCTGCACGTCGGCGACTACATCTACGAGACGGGCAAGGGCGACGTCCGGCGGGCCGAGCCCGACCACGAGGTCGTCACCCTCGCCGACTACCGGACCCGCTACGCCCAGGCCCGTTCCGACACCGACCTGATCGCCCTCCACCAGCGCCACCCCATGGTGACGATCTGGGACGACCACGACATCGCCGACAACGCCTGGCGGGGCGGCGCCAAGGCCCACGACCCCAACGAGCACGGGAGCTGGTACGACCGGCTCGACGCCGCGGTCACCGCCCACCACGAGTGGCTGCCGGCCCGCCTGCGCGACCCCGGCGACCCGCTGGTCGTGTACCGGTCGTTCGCCATCGGCGACCTGGCCGAGCTGGTCGTGCTCGACACCCGGATCATCGGCCGCGACCGCCAGGCCGACGAGGCCACCGACCTGCCCTACGACGATCCCGGCCGCTCGCTGCTCGGCGACGAGCAGCGGGCCTGGGCCCACGAGCGGGTGCGGGACACGACCCGGCCGTGGTGCCTGCTCGTGACCCAGGTGGTGCTCAACCGGATGGAGCTGCCGGTCGAGAAGGGGGCCAAGCTCGCCGACCTGGCGCCCAGCGGGTACGCGGTGATCGACGGCGAGGCGATGTGCACCGACGAGTGGGACGGCTACCCGGCCGAGCGCGAGGCGCTGGTGCGGGCCGTCGCCGACCGGGGGCCGGGGGTGGTGGCCCTGTCTGGCGACGTCCATTCGGCCTGGGCGTTCGAGGGGCCGTGCGACACGGAGGGCGACCCGGTGGCGGTCGAGTTCACCGCCCCCTGCGTCACCGCCACCCCGATGGCCCGCCACCTGCCGCCCGGGTGGCGCAAGCTGCTCGGCCGGGTGGCCGAACGGCTGCCGGAGGCCCGCTGGTTCGAGCTGGAGAACCACGGCTTCCTGGTGGTCGAGCTCGACGCCGAGCGGGCCGACGCCCACTGGTTCTGCATCGACACCGAGGACCCGGCGGCCGCCGCGCACCACGCCGCCTCGTGGCGCCACCGGCGCGACCGCCCGGGGCGGCTGCACGGGCTCGACGACCCCGGCGACCCGCTCGCCCTCCGGGCCGGGGCGGGCCCGGACCCCGGGCCCGATGTCGTCGTCCCGGCCAGGCCCGCCGACGCGGTCGAGGGGAGCGGGCGCCGGCTCGCCACGTTCCGGCGGCGGATCCGGTCGTCCTACGAC
>JBKPHT010000273.1:0-28686 GCA_046730015.1 Actinomycetota bacterium | reverse complement strand
GGCCGTCGACCTTCCGTTCGACGACGACACGGCCGGGCTGGCCGAGTACGCCAACGCGGTCGAGGCGGCGATCGGCGACCGCGCCGGCCACACCGACCCCGCCCGCGGCGACCTGGTGCTGGTGGCCCAGTCGATGGCCGGGTTCACCGCGCCGCTGGTGTGCGAGCGGCTGCCGGTGGCGCTGATGGTGCTGGTCGCGGCGATGGTGCCGCTGCCGGGCGAGTCACCGGGCGACTGGTGGGCGAACACCCGTCACGCCGAGGCCCAGCGGGCCGCGGGCGCGCGGGAGGGCTGGGACCCGGAAGGCGACGACCCGTTCGTCGTGTTCCTCCACGACGTGCCGGCCGACGTGGCTGCGGCCTCGGCCGACCACGTCGGGCCCCAGTCGGGCACGCCGTTCGAGAAGCCGTGGCCCCTCGCCTCCTGGCCGGAGGTGCCAACCCGGTTCCTGCTGTGCCGGGACGACCGGTTCTTCCCGGCCGACTTCCAGCGCCGGGTGGTGATGGAGCGGCTCGGCATCGTGCCCGACGAGATGCCCGGCGGGCACCTCCCGGCGCTGGCCCACCCGGACGAGCTGGTGGACCGGCTGGAGGCGTACCGGGAGTGGGCGGGGGTCGCCTAACGCGGGCGGGTACACTGAAAACTATTGACAGTCAACGTGCTAGTTCCTACGGTCGGGATGTGAAGGACATCGCCGGTGCCGCCGTGGACGGCCGGGTCCAACGGGGAGTGCGGAGCCGCACCGCGGTCGTCGACGCCATCCTCGACCTGCTGGTCGAGGGCGTGACCCAGCCCACCGCCCAGATGGTGGCCGACCGCTCCGGCATCTCGGTTCGCTCGATCTTCCGCCTGTTCGACGACATGGCCTCGCTCTACCAGGCCGCCGCGGCCCGCCAGGCCGAGCGGCTGGTGGCGCTGCTCGTCCCGCTGGCCGAGGACGGGCCGCTGACCGACCGGATCGCCGCCCTCGTCGCCAACCGGGCCGACGTCTACGAGGTGATCACGCCCGTCCGCCGGGCCGGGGTGCGGCTGGCCGACACGTCCGAGCCGATCGCCCGCCAGCTCCGCCGGGCCGCGGTCCTGTTCCGCCGCCAGGTGGCCCGCACCTTCCGGATCGAGCTGGCCGACTCGGGCCCCGAGATGCTCGACGCGCTCGACCTGGCCACCAGCTGGGAGGCGTGGGACCGGCTGCGGACCATCCAGCGCCTCGACACCGCCGCGGCCGCGGACGTGCTCACCATCACGGTCACCGCCCTGCTGGCGGGCGAGCAGACCGGCGACGCCTAGGGCCGGCCCCGGCGCCGGCGGAGGGACCATGGGGCGCAACATCCTGTTCATCACCACCGACCAGCAGCGCTACGACGCGCTCGGCTGCAACGGCGGCACGGTCGCCCGCACGCCCGTCGTCGACGGGCTGGCCGCGGCCGGCATCCGCTACGAGCGGGCCGTCAACCAGAACACCGTGTGCATGCCCGCCCGGTCCACGATGCTCACCGGCCAGTACGTCCGCACCCACGGCGTCGTCGCCAACGGCGTCCCGCTCCCGGTCGACGCCCCCTCGGTCGCCGCCCACCTGGCCGAGGCGGCCGGCTACCGGACCGCCCTGCTGGGCAAGGCCCACTTCGAGCCGGGCTTCGACCCGGGGTTCCGGTTCGAGGAGAACGCCCGGGCCCGCCGGGGCGACACCGGGCCGTGGCGGGGCTTCGAGCGGTCGGTGCAGGTGATGCACGCCGCCGCCTGGGGCGACCGGCCGCTGTCGCACTACGGCCGCTGGCTCCGGGAGCACCACCCCGAGCATCTCCACAGCTATGCCGACCTGCTGCAGGGCTCGCCCGGCGGCGACACCGGGGCACCCGAGACCAAGGCCAACCCCATCCCCCGGGCCTGGTACCACACCGACTGGGTGGCCGACCTCACCGTCGAGTGGCTCGACGGCCTCGCCGACGGCGACGACTGGTTCTGCTGGATGAGCTTCCCCGACCCCCACCATCCGTGGGACCCGCCGGCCTCCGAGCTCGACCGGGTCGACTGGCGCGACCTCGACCTGCCCCCGGGCCATCCCGGCTCCGACGAGGCGGTCCGCGCCATCCTGGCCGGCAAGCCGCCCCACTGGCTCGCCTACTGGGAGGGCACGTTCGCCAACCGGGAGGGCGGGCCGGCGGCGTTCGTCCCCGGGCGGCTCACCCACGACCAGATCCGCGAGGTCAACGCCAAGGTCCACGTCATGAACGAGCTCATCGACGAGGCCTGCGGCCGGGTGCTCGCGACCGTGGCCCGCCGGGGCTGGCTCGACGACACCGACGTGGTGTTCACGACCGACCACGGCGAGCTGCAGGGCGACTTCGGGCTGCTCTACAAGGGCCCGTTCCACATCGACGCCCTCATGCGGCTGCCCCTGGTGTGGCGGCCGGCCCCGTCCGCCGGCACGGCGCCCGCGGTGGTCACCGACCCGGTGGGCCAGGTCGACCTCGCCCCGACCTTCTGCGCGATCGCCGGCATCGACCCACCCGACTGGATGCAGGGCCGAACCCTCCCCACCGCCGACGGCGAGCCCGGGCGGGAGCGCGCCCTGTGCGAGTGGGACAGCCAGTTCCCCGGCTACGGCATGCACCTGCGGTCGGTCGTCCGCGACGGCTGGCTGTGCACCGTCTACGAGCCGTCGACCGCCGGCCGGCCCAACGGGCTGGAGAAGGCGTTCGGCGAGGGGGTGCTCGACCAGCGTTCGTCGGTCGTCTACGAGCAGACCGCCACCGGGCCCGGCGGGGTCGGCATCGCCACCGGGGAGCTGTACGACCTGGCCGACGACCCCCACCAGTGGCACAACCGGTGGGACGATCCCGGTTGCCGGGCCCAGCGCGACGACCTGATCGACGACCTGTACGCCAGCCTGCCCACCGAGGTCCGGACCCTCGACGTGGCGGCCCCGGCCTGACCCCCAGGAGCACCCGTGGACGCCCTCCGAACCCCCGACGACCGCTTCGCCGACCTGCCCGACTACCCGTTCGCGCCCCACTACGTCGAGGTCGCCGACAGCCAAGGCGGCCGCCTCCGGGTCCACCACCTCGACGAGGGCCCGGCCGACGGGCCGGTCGTGCTGCTGCTCCACGGCGAGCCGTCGTGGTCGTACCTGTACCGGACGATGGTCCCGGTGCTGGTCGACGCCGGCCTCCGCTGTGTCGCCCCCGACCTCGTGGGCTTCGGCCGGTCGGACAAGCCGGCCCGGCGCGAGGACTACAGCTACGCCCGCCATGTCGAGTGGATGCGGGAGGCGCTGTTCGACCACCTCGGCCTGCGCGATGTCACGCTCGTCGGCCAGGACTGGGGCGGCCTGATCGGCCTGCGGCTGGTGGGCGAGCACCCGGAGCGGTTCGCCCGGGTCGTGGCGGCCAACACCGGCCTCCCGACCGGAGACCGGCCGCTAAGCGAGGCGTTCCTCAACTGGCAGCGGTTCTCCCAGGAGTCACCCACCTTCCCCGTCGGGGCGATCGTGGCCGCCGGCTGCGTCACCGACCCGCCGCCCGAGATCGTCGCCGCGTACGACGCCCCGTTCCCCGACGACGCCTACACCGCCGGCGCCCGCGTCTTCCCCACCCTGGTCCCCACCTCGCCGGACGACCCGGCCGCCGCGGCCAACACCGCGGCGTGGGAGACGCTGGCCGCGTTCGACCGGCCGTTCCTCACCGCGTTCTCCGACGGCGACCCCATCACCCGGGGCGGCAACGCCGTCTTCGAGCGGACGGTGCCCGGCGCCAAGGGCCGCGACCACGTGACGATCGAGGGCGGGGGCCACTTCCTCCAGGAGGACAAGGGCCCGGAGCTGGCCCGGGTGGTCGCCGACTTCGTGGCCGCCACCACCTGATCCGCGAGCGCCACGCCCGTCGACGATCGCCGCCGCGATGCCTTTCGCGGCCGACCGCAGTCGTAACCGTCGTCCCGCAACAGTCCCCCGGGAGGACAGTCGATGTCGTCGGTCGATCGGCCCACCAGGCCGATGGTGATCCTGGCGCTGATGAGCGCCGCCCAGTTCATGGTCATCCTCGACCTCGCGGTCGTGAACGTGGCCATCCCGTCCATCCAGGCCGACCTCGGTCTGGGCCAATCCGACCTCCAGTGGGTGGTCATCACCTACGGCCTGACCCTGGGCGGCTTCATGCTGCTCGGGGGGAGAGCCGCCGACCTGGTGGGGAGGCGCCGGGTGCTGGTCGCCGGGATGGTGCTGTTCGCCACCGCGTCGCTCACCGCCGGGCTGGCCGGCTCGCTCGGCCTGCTCGTCGCCTCGCGGGCCGTGCAGGGCCTGGGTGCGGCCTTGGCGTCGCCGGCGGCCCTGTCGATCGTCACCACCACCTTCGCCGAGGGCCCGGCCCGCACCAAGGCGCTCGGCGTCTTCGCCGCCGTGTCGGGCACCGCGGCGTCGATCGGCGTGATCGTCAGCGGCGCCCTCACCACCGGGCCCGGCTGGGAGTGGGTGTTCCTGGTCAACGTGCCCATCGGGGTGGTGCTCGTGGCCCTGGTGCTGGCTGTGGTGCCGAGCCTGCCGCCGGCGGAGCGGGGCCGGGCCGACGTGCTCGGCGCCGTGTCGGTGACCGCCGGGCTGATCGCCATCGTCTACGCCATCAACAAGAGCCCCGACTACGGCTGGACCTCGACGGCCACGCTCGGCGGGCTTGCCGCCGGGGCGGCGCTGCTCACCGTGTTCGCGGCGGCGGAGGCGCGGTCGTCCTCGCCGCTCGTGCCGCTGGGCATCTTCCGGCGGCGGACCCTCACCGCCGCCAACGTGGTCGCCGCCCTGCTGTGGGCCGCGTTCTTCGCCACGATCTTCCAGGGGACGCTGTTCATGCAGCAGGCCCTCGGCTACTCGGCCATCGAGACCGGGGTGGCCTGGCTCGCCAGCACGGTGAGCTCGCTGATCGTCGCCGGCGCCGTCGCCCCCCGGGTGGTCGGGCGGATCGGTCCCGGGGCGACACTGGCGGTCGGCCAGGGGATCCTGACGGCCGGCCTGCTCCACCTCAGCGGCGCGCCGGTCGACGCGGCCTACTGGCCCGACCTGTTCCCGGGGTTCCTCGCCTTCGGCCTCGGCATCGGGCTGTCCGCCATCGCCGTGCAGGTGGCCGCCTTCACCGGCGTCGAGGCCCGGGTGAGCGGCCTCGTCGGCGGGCTGGTCGAGACCGCCCGGGAGGTCGGCGGCGCCGTGGGCACCGCGGTGGTGGCCACCGTCGCGGTCGCCCGGGCCGACGACGTGCTGGCCGCCGCCGGCGGCGGGGCGGACGCCCGGGCCCTCGCCCTGACCGAGGGGTTCCAGCAGGGCGCGCTGGTGGCCGCCGGCCTGAGCCTGGGCGCCGCGCTGGCGGCCGCGCTGCTCCTCCGCCGGGCCGAGCGGTCGGCCCGGGAGCCGGATGCTGCTCCGATCCCGCTGGCCGGCCCGCTGCCCGACCCGGTCGACCCCGAGCTCCGGGAGGCATCGTGAGCGAGCGGAGCGAGCGAACCATGAGCACAGCGCGTTGCTCGGCCCGAAGGGCCGATCGGTCATTGCGCGCATCCCGAAGGGTGCGCCAATGAGCGCCGCGGCGACCGCCGCACTCGAGGAGCACCGGGCCGCGCTCACCGGCTACTGCTACCGGATGCTCGGCTCGCCCTTCGACGCCGAGGACGCCGTCCAGGAGACGCTGGTCCGGGCCTGGCGGGCCCTCGACCGCTACGAGGGCCGGGCCGCGTTCCGGACCTGGCTGTTCAGCATCGCCACCAACGTGTGTCTCGACCTGCTGAAGGGCCGGGGCCGGCGGGTGATGCCCACCGACCTCGGCCGGAGCTGGCCGGCGACGGCCGACCCGGGCCCGCCGCTCCCCGAGCGGCTCTGGGTCGAGCCGATCCCCGACGGGCGGGTGCTGCCCGACGGCGACCCGGCCGAGGTGGCCGCGGCCCGCGACTCGATCCGGCTGGCGTTCGTCGCGGCCCTCCAACACCTGCTGCCCCGCCAGCGCGCGGTGCTCATCCTCCGCGACGTGCTCCGCTGGCGGGCCGCCGAGGTGGCCGACCTGCTGGGCACCACTGAGGTTGCGGTCAAGAGCACCCTCCAGCGGGCCCGGGCGGTCATGGCCGCCCGAGACCCGGGCGGCCCCCCGCCCGTGGCCCTCGACGGCGAGGGCCGGGAGCTCCTCGACCGGTACGTCGACGCGTTCGAGCGGTTCGACATCGAGGCCCTCGTCGCGCTGCTGCACGAGGACGCCACGCTGGCCATGCCGCCCCACCCGCTGTGGCTGGCCGGGCGCGACCAGGTGCGGCGCTGGTGGCTCGACCACCGCGACGCCTGCGCCGGCGGTCGGCTGGTGCCGGTGGCGGTGAGCGGCTCGCCCGCGGTCGCCCAGTACCAGCCCGGCGCCGGCGGGGAGGTGCCGTTCGCCCTCCAGGTGCTCGACGTGGCGGGCGGGCGCGTGCGGGGCATCACCGCATTCGTCGACGCGCGGCTGGTCGGGCTGCTCAGCCCGGAGGACCTGTGGCTGCAGCCCGCATAGCGCCCCGTACCATCGGCGGCGATGGGCCGTCTCGACGACCTCGACCACGTCCACTGCGACGACCGGACGGCCTGGCGCGCCTGGCTGGAGGCCAACCACGCCACCTCGCCCGGCATCTGGCTGGTCCGCTGGAAGCCGTCGTCGGGGCGCCCGGCGCTGACCTTCGACGAGCTGGTCGAGGAGGCCCTCTGCTTCGGGTGGATCGACTCCCGGGCCGGCACCGTCGACGCCGACCGCAACAGGATCGTCGTCACTCCCCGCCGGCCCGGCAGCGGCTGGTCGAAGGTCAACAAGGAGCGCATCGCCCGGCTCGAGGCCGCCGGGCGGCTGGCGCCCGCGGGCCGGGCCGCTATCGAGGCCGCCCGCCGGGACGGCTCGTGGACCAAGCTCGACGAGGCCCACTCCCTGGTCGTGCCCGACGACCTCGCCGCCGCGTTCGCCGCCCACCCGGACAGCCGGGAGCAGTTCGACGCGTTCCCGCCCTCGGCCCGCCGGGCGATCCTCGAGTGGGTCACGACGGCCCGCCGCCCCGAGACTCGGGCCCGCCGGGTCGAGCGGGTGGCCGCCGCAGCGGCGGTGGGGGAGCGGGCCAACCAGCCCCGGCCCAGGTCCTGAGCCGGCGGCTGCGTCCGGCGGTCGCGGTCGCCACGGTTGGAACGGGCCCGGCCGGGTATCCCTCGGGAGGCGGAACGAGCAGCTGAGGAGGTGCCGATGCCCGCGATAGAGGAGCTCCCGAGCACCCTCCGGCGGTCGCCGAAGAAGGCCCAGGAGACGTGGTCGAAGGCCCACGACAGCGCGGTGGAGACCTACGGCGAGGGCGAGCGGGCGCATCGGACCGCCTTCGCCGCCCTCAAGCACAGCTTCGAGAAGGTCGGCGACCACTGGGAGCCCAAGGCGACGAAGGGCCCGTCCGACCCCCAGGCCGCTCGCGGAGGCAGGGCCGCCCGGGCGGGTCGGGGCCGGACGTACGGCGGCGTCGACGTCGAGGGCCGCACCAAGCAGGAGTTGCTCGACCTGGCCCGCGGGCTCGGCGTCCCGGGTCGCTCGTCGATGACCAAGGACGAGCTGGGCCGCGCCGTCGCCCGCGCCAACGATCGCGCCACCGCCCGGGCGCGCCGCGGCTGACCTACGCGCGGTCGTGGCCTCCTACTCGGTCAACGCGCAGGGCGTCGCCAAGGCCCGGGAGCTCATCGACTCCCGCCAGTACGTCCTGAACAGCGTCTGGTCCGAGGTCCAGCCGACCGCAGCCGACGAGAACGCCTACCTCGAGCGGCACTCGTGGGACGAGTACGCGGCCTGGCACCTCGGCCTCACCGACGGCGCCGGGGACGGGACGAAGGCCCGCTACGCCTTCGTCTACGGCGACTTCCGCCGTCTCCACCGGATCGGCCTGATCGCCTGCATGTACCGGGCGGCCGAGTGGCGCCACAAGGCGGTCGAGCTCGCGGCCCACGACCTCCTGCAGCACCTCGACGCCGTCAGCGGCTGAGGCGGGAGGGGTCGTCCCCCGACCCCACCGGCTCGCCGCCCCGGACCACGGGGAACTGCCGGTCCGGGTCGTCGGCCGGGACCCGGGCCACCGGCGCGCCCCGCGGGTCGCCCTGCAGCACCTCGGCCCCCACCGGCGCGTACTGGAGGATGTACGCCTTGCGGACCGCGCCGCTGAGGTTGGGCCCGGTCAGGTGGGGAGTCAGGCTGGAGAACACGACGACGCCTCCCGCTCCCACCTCGGCGACCGCCACCTCGCCGGCGCCGGGGTCGGCGAAGCACTCCCAGCCCAGCGGGTCGACGTAGGTGTGGGCCAGGGTCCCCGCCCGGTGGCGGCCCCGGGCCACCTGGGGGCACCCGTTGTCGAGGGTCGCGTCGGTGAGCGCCACCCAGCAGGTCAGGTACTGCTGAGGCTCGACGTAGGCGTAGCCGTTGTCCTGGTGCCACGGGAACCGCCGGGGCTTCTCCGGCTTCTTGTAGACCGCCTGGTCCCAGTAGAGGTTGACGTCCGGGCCGACGAGGTCGGCGCACGCCCCGGCGAAGAACGGGTGGCGGGCGAAGTCGGCGAGCCGGGTCGAGCGGGTGACGAGATGGGTGGTGAACGTGATGGCCCCGGCCTCGGCGATCGCCACCCGCTGGTCGGCCCGGCCGGCGAGCCAGGCCTCGACCCCGGCCTCGAAGCCGTCGACCTCCGCCACGACCGCAGCCACCTCGTCGGCGGAGAACACGTCCGGCACGACCACGAACCCGTCCCGGTCGAACGCCGAAACCTGGGCGTCGCTCAGGCACCGGTGGGGCGGCGCGGCGGGCTCCCAGGTGAACGAGCGGTTCCAGGGGTGGAGGAGCGGGGTCATCGGGTCATCGGACGGTGACGAAGTCGTGGACGATGCCGTTGCCCCGGTCGACCGTGCCGGTAGCGGCGAAGTGGTAGGTCATCGCCGCCCGCAGGCCGGTCGTCGTGTTGTCGCCCGACCGGTGGACGAGGTGGCTGTCGAAGACCAGCATGTCGCCGGGCGCCATCGGCATCACCGCCGGAGGTAGCCGTGCTCGTCGTAGTGGGCCTTCTCGTCCGTGGTGAGGCCGTGAGCCGTCGGCATCGCTCCCCCCATCCGGTCACGACGGGCCGCCATCCTACGACGGGGACGGCGGCGTCACCCGGGGAGACGCGGCACGGCCGCCGGTTTCGACAGCCCGCGCGCGGGCCGGCGGCGGGGCGTAGCGTCGGCGCGATGCTCGGGTACGAGGTGGTGGCCCACAACACGGCGACCGCGTCGCTGAACAAGATCCATGACGACGAGGTGGCCCGCCGCTACGGGTTCTCGGGCGGGTTGGTGCCGGGCGTCGACGTGTACGCCTACATGACCCGGGTGCCGGCCGAGGCCTGGGGGACCGACTGGCTGGCCCGGGGCACGATGCGGGCCCGGTTCCGGTCGCCGGTGTACGAGGGCGAGGCCGTGCGGGTCGTCCCCGGCGACCCGGTGGAGTCGCGGGCCGGGGTCACCGTCGGGCTGGAGCTGCGCAACGCCGCCGGCGAGACCTGCGCGGTCGGCGAGGCCGGGCTCCCGGCCGCACCGCCGGCGCCGCCGTCGGCCCCGGTCGCCGGGGTCACCTGGGCGGTGGTGACGCCCGCGGCCGAGCGCCCCGAGGCGGCGCCCGAGGTGCTCGCGCCGGGGACCGCGCTGGCCATCGCGCCCCACCGGTTCGTGGCCGACCGCGCTGGCGAGTACATGGCGGAGGTGCGCGAGACGCTGCCGCTGTACGCCGCCGCCCGGGTCGCCCACCCGGGGTGGCTGCTGCGCGACGCCAACTACGTCCTGTCGTCGAACGTCGTGCTCGGGCCGTGGATCCACGTCGAGTCGGTGACCGAGCACCACGCCACCGTGGGCGACGGCGACACCGTCGTCGCCCGGGCCACCGTGACCCGGGAGTGGGAGCGCAACGGCCACCGCTTCGTCGCGCTCGACGTCGGCCTGCTCGTCCAGGTCGGGGACGGGGGCGACGGGGGCGAGCGGCTGGTCGCCCGGGTCGCCCACACGGCCATCTACCGGCCGCGGGCCGTCGTACCATCGGCGTCATGAGGATCGTGGTCGACCCCGAGATCTGCACCGGCCACGGCCGCTGCTGGTCGCTGGCGGCCGAGGTCTACGAGTCGGACGACGACGGCTACTGCGCCACCCGCGCCCTCGACGTCCCGCCCGGCCTAGAGGACAAGGCCCGGCTCGGGGCGCGGAACTGCCCCGAGCAGGCGATCACCGTGCACGACGACGACTGAGGCGCGGGGCGTCTCGGTAACGGCGGATCGAGAGCTATCGCCTCGCCCTCCGGGATCCCTGCGAACCGAACGGGCGGCGGCGGCGTACTGGTGGCCGGCGGGCGCCGGCCGCCCGCAGATCCTGGCCGCCACCGGAGGAGAGCGACCATGCCTGTCCGATCGCCGTCGCGTGTCGTAGCCCTGCTCATCGCCGCCCTCGCCCTCGCCGTTGCCGGCTTCGCCGTCGGCGCCGCCGGGGGGCCGGCCTCGGCCGGCCGGCCCCGCCCCCGGTGAACCACGAGATCCTGGTCGACGGCATCCCGACCGCCAACGAGGTGACGACGGCCACGCAGGCCTGACCCGGGGGCGCTGCACGGGGAACCGCGCCGCGGTACTGTCGGCTATCGAACACTCGTGTCACTTTTCGCGGGTGGCGACCGACGACACGACCGGGGGGACCGTGGTCCGATCGAGGCTGGTCACATCGCTGCTTGTGCTGGTCATCGCCGTCGCGGCCTGCGGCAACTCGGGTGACGACGACTCGTCGCCAGCGGCCGCAGGCGAGGACGGTGCCGCCACTGGTGACGGCGGCGAGGCCACGCGGGACGAGTTCGTGTCCCTGTCCGGGGTGCCCGGGGTGACCGACGACGAGATCGCGTACGCCGTCGTCGGCACGAAGAGCGGCAACCCGCTGGGGACCTGCATCCTCGACTGCTACGTCGAGGGCGTCGAGGCGTACTTCGCGTTCCGCAACTCGGAGGGCGGCATCTACGGGCGCGACCTCGTCATCGGCGAGACGCTCGACGACGAGCTGGTCCAGAACCAGGTGCGTGCCCTCGACGTCATCTCCGGCAATGCCGCATTCGGCAGCTTCCAGGCCACGTTGCTGGCCACGGGCTGGGGCGACCTCGACGCCGCCGGCGTGCCCACCTACGCCTGGGGCATCCACTCGACCGAGGCGGCCGACCGCCCGCACGTCTTCCCGAGCGCCATCATCCGCTGCGACTCCTGCACCAACCGGTTCGTCCCTTACGCGGCCGAGGTCTCCGGCGCCACCCGGGCCGCCGCAATCGGCTACGGCGTCAGCGAGAACTCCAAGGTGTGCACCAACACGACCGCCGAGTCGATCGAGATGTACTCGGCCGACACCGGCGTCGAGCTCGCCTACACCAACGACGACCTGGCCTACGGCCTCACCAACGGCATCGGCCCCGAGGTCAGCGCCATGAAGGACGCCGGGGTCGACTTCGTCGCCACCTGCATCGACCTCAACGGCATGAAGACCCTCGCCCAGGAGCTGCAGCGGCAGGGCATGGACGACGTAAAGCTCTACCACCCCAACACCTACAACCAGGACTTCGTCGCCGAGGCCGGCGACCTGTTCGAGGGCGACATCGTCTCCGTGGGGTTCCGGCCGTTCGAGTCCGACAGCGAGGGCACCGCCCTCAGCGACTACCTCACGTGGATGGACAAGCAGGGTGACGAGCCCACCGAGCTCGCCATGGTCGGCTGGATCAACGCCTCGCTCGCGTTCGAGGGCCTGCTCGCCGCCGGCCCCGAGTTCGACCGCGACAAGGTCACCGCGGCCACCAACGCCATGACCGACTTCGACGCCGGCGGCCTGGTCGAGCCGGTCGACTGGACCCAGGCCCACTCGCCGTACACGCAGGACACCCGGGACGAGGACAACGGACAGGAGTGTTCGGCCCTGGTCAGGGTGGAGGGCGGCAAGTTCGTGACCGTGGGGCCGGCGGACGCGCCGTGGCTGTGCTGGAGCCAGACCGACCTCGCGTGGTCGGAGCCGGAGCCCACCTCGTTCCGCTGACCCGCCTTCCCGACGATGCTCGTCGCTGCTGCCCCGGTCGGTGAGGACCTGTTCCGCGCCCTGCTCCAGGGCGCGCCCCCGGGCACCATCTACGCGTTGGTCGCCCTGGGCTTCGTCCTCGCGTACAAGACCAGCGGGGTGTTCAACCTCGCCTTCGGCGCCCAGGCGTACGTGTCGGCGGCCCTCTACTTCCAGGCCCGGGAGGAGTGGGGCTGGGGCCGGGTCCCGGCGCTGGTGGTGTCGGTCCTCGTCGTCGCCCCGCTGCTGGGGCTCGTGCTCGAGCGGCTGATCTTCCGCCACCTGCGGACGGCCTCGGCCGTGTCCAAGCTGGTCGTGGCCATCGGCCTGACCGTCGCCATCCCCGCCATCTTCGAGGTGCTCGTCGGGTTCGAGCCGGTCGCCGGCCGGACGCCCGAGGGCATCGTGCCCGGCGGTGCCACCGTGTTCTACGACCCGTTCGGCGTTTACCGCTTCAGCCGTGACGAGGTCGTGGCCATGGCGGTCGCGGTGGCAGCCATGCTCGCCCTGGCCGCGCTGTTCCGGTGGACGGGCATCGGCCTGCAGATGCGGGCCGTGGTCGAGAGCCCGCGCATGACCGAGCTCAACGGCATCCGGTCCGACCGGGTGTCGGCCTTCGCCTGGGCGCTGTCCAGCCTGTTCGCCGGGCTGGCCGGCGTGTTGATCGCCCCCCGGTTCAACACCCTGGCGGCCCCCGACTTCTTCGACCTCGTGGTGGTGGCGATCGCGGCCGCCGCGGTCGGCCGGCTGGTCAGCCTGCCCCGCGCCCTGCTCGGGGGCCTGGGGCTCGGCGTGCTCATCGCGCTGGCCAACACGTTCCTGCCCCGCTGGTCGGGCGACCACCCGCTGCTGGGGACCATCCAGGAGAACGTCACCCCGGCGATGCCGTTCGTCGTGCTCTTCGGCCTGCTGGTGCTGTGGCCCGCCGTCCGCCGCACCCGTGAGCAGTCCGACCCGCTGTCGGGCGTCGACCCGCCGCCGCCGGCGCTGGCCGCGCTCGACCGCAGCGCGTGGCTCACCCGGGCCACCCGGGCCTTCGCCGTGGCGTTCTTCGCGGTCGTCGGGTGGGTGGTGTTCACCCAGGCGGACGCGTCGTGGCTGTTCCTCGTCACCCAGGCGGTGATCCTGGCCACGATCTACCTGTCGATCACGGTCATCACCGGGCTGGCCGGCCAGATCTCGCTGTGCCAGGGCACGTTCGCCGCCATCGGGGCGTTCACCGCGTTCCAGCTCACCGACCGGGCCGGCATGCCCGTGCTGCTGGCCGGGCTGATCGGGGCCCTGATCGCCGCCCTGGTCGGCGCCGTGCTGTCGCTGCCGGTGCTGCGCCTCGGGGGCGTGTGGGTGGCGATCGCCACCCAGGCCTTCGCGTTCTTCTTCCACGCCGTGATGGTCAAGCTGCCGTGGATCGGCGGCGGCGACACGTCGCTGCTCCAGGGCACCCGGGTGCCCCGGCCCACGATCGGGCCCTGGGACCTGGCCGACGACAAGCAGTTCCTCGTCCTGGCCCTGGTGATGTTCGTGGTCCTGTCGCTGGCGGTGATCCAGATCCGGGAGGGGACGGTCGGTCGCACCCTCCGGGCGCTGCGGGGCAGCGAGATCGCCGCCCAGTCGATCGGCATCTCCCCGGCGCGGGCCCGGGTCACGGCCTTCGCGGTGTCGGCGTTCATCGCCGGGATCGGCGGGGCGCTGCTGGCCATGCACCAGGAGAACGTGAATTACACCGCCAACTTCGCCCCGTTCGTGGCGCTGTTCTGGCTGGTGCTGGTGGTGTCGCTCGGCTCCCGGACGGTGGAGGGCGCGGCCCAGGCCGGCGCCGCCTTCGCCCTGTTCGACGCCGTGCTGCTCAAGGGCGCGATCTTCGGCTGGGTGCTGCGCAGCCCCGAGCGGATCCCCGACTTCCTGCCGCTGTCGCCCAAGTGGCGGTTCATCCTGTTCGGCCTGGCCGCCATCCAGTTCGCCCGGCATCCCGAGGGCCTGGTCGAGCACGGCAAGCGGACCGCCCACCGCCGGGTCGAGCGGATCCGAGCCCGGCTGCGCCCGGCCGGCGACACGCCCGCCCCGCCGGCTCCGGCGCCGTCCCCGCCCGTCGAGGAGCCGGTGGCATGACGGAGCGCAGGCCCGTCCTGGAGGCGACCGGCGTGTCCAAGTCGTTCGCCGGCATCGTGGCCCTGGCCGACGTGTCGCTGGAGGTGCAGCCGGGAGAGCGCGTCGGGCTGATCGGGCCCAACGGAGCCGGCAAGACGACCCTGTTCAACTGCGTGCTCGGCATCCTCCGGCCCGACCGGGGCACGGTGCTGCTGGACGGCGAGGACGTCAGCGGCCTGCCGGTGCACGTCCGGGCCCGGCGGGGGATCGGCCGGTCGTTCCAGCGGGTCGAGCTGTTCCCCGAGTCGACCGTCCGGGAGCACCTGCTGATCTCCGAGGAGACCCGGCGCGGAACCGGCCGCCTGTGGCGCGACCTGGTCGGCCTGGGCCGCCCCCGGCCCGAGGAGCTGGCTGCCTGCGACGAGGTGCTCGACCTGCTGGGGCTAGGCGATCTGGCCGGCGAGCCGATCGAGCACCTGAGCCTCGGGCAGGGGCGGCTCGTGGAGGTCGGGCGGGCGCTGATGACCCGCCCGAAGCTGCTCCTGCTCGACGAGCCGTCGTCGGGACTCGACCGGGACGAGACCGCCGACCTGGCCGCCACCCTGCGGGCCGTGCAGGCCGACCAGGGGTTCGCCATCCTGCTCGTGGAGCACGACGTCGAGCTGGTCGCGTCGTTCACCGAGCGGGCCTACGTCCTCGACTTCGGCCGCCTGATCGCCTCCGGCCCCACCCGCGAGGTGCTCGACAGCGACGCCGTCCGCACCGCCTACCTGGGCACGACGAAGGCGCCGGCATGACCGGCATCCGGGAGCGAACATGACGACGCCCGTCCTCGCGCTCGACGACGTGTCGGCAGGCTACGGACCGTTCCACGCCGTGTTCGGCGTGTCGCTGGCGGTCGAGCCCGGCGAGGCGGTGGCCGTGCTCGGCGCCAACGGGGTCGGCAAGACCACGGTGGCCCGGCTGGCCTCAGGCCTGGTCGTGCCGACCGAGGGCACGGTCGCCGTGGACGGCGCCGACTTCACCGGCGCCCCGCCTCACCGGTTCGCCCGGGCCGGCATCGCCCACGCCCCGGAGGGCCGGTCGGTGTTCGCCACCCTGACCGTAGAGGAGAACCTGCGGCTGTCGTTCCGCCGGTCGAAGGGCCGCCGAGGCGTCCCCGCAGCCCTCGACCAGGCCTTCGCCCAGTTCCCCGCCCTCGGCCGCCGCCGGCGCCAGGTGGCGGGCACCCTGTCGGGCGGCGAGCAGCGGATGCTGTCGCTGGCCCGGGTGCTCGTCGAGGCGCCGGCGCTGCTGGTGGCCGACGAGCTGTCGCTGGGCCTGGCCCCGATCGTCGTCGACGAGCTCTACGCCGAGCTGAGCCGCCTCCGGTCCGAGGGCACCGCGCTGCTCATCGTCGAGCAGCACATCCCCCACGCCCTGGTCCTGTGCGACCGGGTGGTGCTGCTCGAGCACGGCGCGGTCGCGTGGGAGGGCGCGGCGGCCGAGGCGGGCGACCGGGTGGCGGCCAAGGTGTTCGAGCACACCTCCGCCGCCCCGGACTGACGGGGACCGGCTGAGGCTCAGCCCGCGGCCCGCACCGCCGCGACGGCGGCGTCGGCCGCCCGGTGGGTGGCCAGCCGGGCGTCGCGGGCCATCCGCACCAGCCCGGGGACCCGGCCGGGGTGGCGGGCGACGTAGCGGGCGACCGCCCGGAGGTCGGGAGTGCCGTCGGGGCGGCTGAGGTGGAACACCTCGTCGTCGGCGCTGCCGTCGGTGGCCCGGTCGCTCACGGCCCGGACCACCGTCCACGGCACGCCCCGCTCCTCGCAGGCGAGGGCGACGGCGGCGGTCTCCATGTCGAGCGCGACGACGCCCCGGGCCCGCAGCGCCGGCAGGTCGGCGGCCGGCGTGATCACGTCGGTGGTCCACAGCGCGCCCCGGGGCGTCGCGGGGCCGAGCGGCCGGTGCTCGTGCTCCCGGCCGGTGGCGTGGTCGACGACCCGCTCCGGTACGATCACGGCGCCGATCGGGGTGTCGTCGTCGACCGCGCCCGTGATGCCGACCACCACGACCCGGGCCGGGGTGACGGCGTCGAGCAGCCGGGCTGTGCCGGCGGCCGCCAGACGGGTGCCCATGCCGGTGACGACGGCGACGACCGGCCGGCCATCGAGCGTGCCGGCGCGGGCGGGGACGCCGCCGACCTCGGCCCGTCGGAGGCCCAATCGCCGGGCCAGCGGCGCCAGCTCCATCGGCATGGCGCACACGAACGCGACCGGGGCCTCCGAGCTCGCCTCAGCCATCGCAGCGGTCGGGCGGGGGGACGTCGAGCGCCGGGTTGCGGTCGACGAACCCCGACGGCACGAGCCGGAAGCCGGTGGCCTCGACCGGCATGACCGGCCAGTCCTCGGGCCTGGGGACGTGGGTGACGCCGAACGTGTGCCACACCACCACCTCGGTCCCGACCAGCGAGCGGTCGGCCGCGGTCCAGGCCGGCAGGCCAGCCCCGCCGGGGTGCTGGTTGGGGAAGTCGCCGGCCGCCCGCCGCTGGTCGGGGTCGTAGGGCGTGACCCACAGCGCGGCGGTGGCGAATCCGGCCCGGGCGGCGACGCTCGACCCGGCGCCGGCCAGCAGCGTCGGGGAGGCCGCCGGCACCAGCCGGTAGGCCACCGGCCGCCCGAGCCCGTTGCGGACCGCCGGGTTGACGATCGCCCACGACCGGCTCCGGGCCGGGTCGGTCGCCCGCCGGGCCGCCCGCTCCGACGCCAGCGGGGTGACGACGGGGGCGAACCCGTTGGCCCAGGGGTTGCCCGGTCCGGGTGGCAGCGGCGCCACGTCGATCTCGTGCACCTCGTTGACCGGCCCGTCGACCGCCGGGTCGAGCCGGGCGCAGAACAGGTGCTGGTGGACCGGCGCCGCCAGCCCGGGGGCCACGGTCGGCGACGACGGGTCGGGCGGGGCGTCGCCCACCGCCCGGGTCGACACGATGCCGGTGAGCCGGACCTCCAGCTCCAGGGAGGCGTCCTGGTACAGGCGCCACATGAAGGCGTACTCGTAGTTGCCGACGGTGGCGACCGACGACACGACGAGCCGCCGCCGGCGCCGGACCTCGGTGCGGCCGGTGGGTAGGTCGTGGTGCTTCCACAGGATCCCGTCGTCCTCCTCGTGGAGGCAGACGGCGTTCGCGAGGGTGGTGGCCTGGCCCTGCTCGCCGGCGAGCGTGGCGTCGAGGTAGCGGACCTCGCCCAGGCAGTCACAGCCGAGCGTGAGCGAGTTGGCGAGTCGGCCCAGGCCCCACTCGCCGACGTCGAAGGCGTTCTTCCAGCCGTGGTCCGGCCCCGGGTCGCCGTAGGGAACCACCATCTCGCTGATGGACGCCCGCCGGAGGATCGATCGGCCCAGGTAGGCGACGTCACGCAGGACGATGCCCTCCAGCGGGTCGAGGGAGACGTGCAGCGTCCAGCCCTGCCAGGCCAGCTCACAGCCGTCGACCGTGAAGCCGGGCCCGTCGGGCTGGGTGACGGCCAGGGGCGCGAGGCCGGGGCGGGGCGGGTGGTCCTCCGGGAAGTAGCTACCCGGGTCGGCGGGCAGCGGGACGACGCCGGTATCGACCACATCGAGCACCTCGCCCCGGGCCACGTCCACGACCACCTGCAGGCCCTCGACCGGGCGGGCGTAGCCGTTGTCCCCGGGGCGCTCCCGCAGGAAGCACAGGCAGCGGGCCACCCGCCGCCCGTCCTCGCCGGGCCGGCCGAAGTTCCCGGCGGGCCACGGGTCGACCTGCACGGTGTCGAGGTCGGTGATGCCGCGGGCGGCCAGGGCGGCCCGGACGTCCGGGTGCTCGTGGAGGGCGGCGATGGCCGCCAGGCTCTCCCCGAACCCGAGGGCGGGGCGGGCGCCGTCGTGGACCTCCCACCCGGCGACCTCGCCGGTGGCGAGCACGACGGTCGCCTCGACCACCGCCGCTTCTGGCCCGGGGACGACGAGCAGCCGGGCGAGCCGGCCGCGGTCCGGGCCGGGGCGGCGGGAGTCGTCGACGGTCACCGTCGAGAACCAGGCGCCGTCGCCCAGCCGCCCCGTGGCCCGCACCGCGGCGACCGCGGCCTCGATCTCCCCGGCGGTCAGCGGGTCGAGCGGGTTGGCCACGGCGTCACCGGGCGGGGTCGAGGGCGACCTTGATCGCCCCGCTGCGGGCCTGGTCGGCCAGGGCCAGGAACGCGTCCCGCCAGTCGGACAGCGCGAACGTGTGGGTGAGCAGGCCGGTGAGGTCGACCCGGCCGGCGGCGGCCAGGGCGAGGTAGTGCTCGATGCCGTGGCGGCGGACGCCCTCGACCTCCTCGACGCCGAAGGCGTTGGAGCCGACCCAGCTGATCTCCTTGAAGTAGAGCGGGCTCCACTCCCACCGGCCGGGGGCGTGGACGCCACTCTTGACCAGCGTGCCCCGCGCCCGGAGCACCCGGACCTCCACCTCGAACGTCTCCGGCTTGCCGACCGTGTCGTAGGCGACGTCGATGCCGCCCGGGTGGCACATGGGGACGCCGCCGAGGCCCTCCATCGTCGGCCGCACCACCCCTCCCGACCAGGCCGCGAGCTGCTCCACGAGCTCGACCTGCCCGGCCCCCTCCGGCCGGACGACGAGATGGGCGCCGAGCCGGGCGGCCAGGTCGGCCTGGGCGTCGAAGCGGGCGGCGACCGCCACCTCGACGTCGGGGTGCAGGGCCCGGAGGACGGCGACGGCACACGCGCCGAGCGCCCCGGCCCCCCACACCAGCACCCGGCCGCCCGGGGGCGGTGGGTGGCGGGTGACGCTGTGCAGCGACACGGCGAACGGGTCGGCCACGATGGCGTGCTCGTCGTCGACCGCGTCCGGCACCGGGAACAGCATCGACGAGTGCGCCGGCATCAGCTCGGCGAAGCCGCCGGTGGCGTCGCTCGACACGCCGGTGTGGATGCCCGGGCTGATCGTCCCCTCGGTGAAGCTCCAGCACAGGCTGTAGTCGCCGGCCGCGCAGGCCGGGCACACCGGGGCGATGCCCCGGGGCGCGCACGACAGCCACGGGTTGAGCAGCACCCGCTGGCCCACCTCGAACCCCGTGGCCTCCGGTCCGAGCGCCGCCACGTGGGCCACGACCTCGTGCCCCAGCACCTGGGGGAACGAGCAGAAGCCGCTCATGGCGCTGTCGGCATCGCCGCCGAAGTCGAGCAGCACCTGCTTGGCGTCCGAGCCGCAGATGCCCGTGAGCCGGGGCCGGACGACCAGCCAGTCGGGGCGGAGCGGCCTGGCGTCGGGCAGGTTGCGGAGCGCGCACGGGGTCACGGCGAGGTTGCGGACCAGGCCCTCCGCGCCGGGCCCGGCTCCGGGCGGCGGAGTCCACCGCTCGGCCTCGGTTCCGAAGACGAGGGCCCTCACCGCCGGCTCCGGTCGAGCGCCAGCTCGCGGGTGAAGCTCCGCCGCGTCCCCCAGCGAAACAGCGGCGGGGCCAGGTGGCGGACCGCCACCGCCGGCCCGAAGGTGGCCGGGACGTAGCGCTCGCGGCGGTCGCCCTCGACCGCCCGGATCACCGCGTCCGCCACCGCGGCGGCGGCGACCGGCTTGGGCCGGGCCCGGTCGTAGGGGTGGCCGCGGGCGGCGCCGAAGTCGGTGGCCACCGGGCCCGGGTTGACCAGCGACACGCCGACGCCGTAGGGCTCGACCTCGACCGCCAACGCCTCGGTGAGCCCCACCACCGCGAACTTGGTGGCCGAGTAGATCGCCTCGAACGGCGAGCCGATGCGACCGGCGATCGACCCGATGGTCACCAGGTGCCCGCGGCGCCGCTCGATCATGCCGGGGACGACGGCCCGCAGCGCGTGGACCGTGCCGAGCACGTTGACCCGGACGAGCCGCTCGGCCTCGCCCGCGTCCAGGTCGGCGAAGGCGCCGTAGGCGCCGATGCCGGCGTTGGCCACCAGCACGTCGGGCGGCCCGAGGTCGTCCGCCAACCGGGCGAGGGCGGCGGCCAGGGCGTCCGGGACGGCGACGTCGGCCACGGCGTAGGCGGCGTCGCCGCCCAGCTCGGCCGCGACCTTCCGGAGGTCGCCCTCGCTCCGGGCGATCAGCCCGACCCGCGCCCCCCGGGCGGCGGCCGCCTCGGCGACGGCCCGACCGATGCCCCGCGAGGCGCCGGTCACGATCGTCGTGGCGCCACCCCATCGCACAGGGGCGACGGTAGCGCGGAGGTGACGCCGGTGTTAGGAGACCGCCTACGCTCCCGCCCCATGGTCGGGGCGCCCGGGGGGAACGACGTCACCGTCGGGATCGACATCGGGACCACCGCGGTGAAGGCCGTCGCCGCCGGCGCCGACGGCACCGTGCTCGCCCGGGCCCGCGTCGCCCACGAGGTGCGGACCCCGGAGCCCGGCGCGTTCGAGCACGACGTCGACCGGGCCTGGCGGGAAGGCGTGCTCGACGCCCTCGGGCAGGTCGCCGCCGGGCGCGAGATCGCCGCGGTCAACGTCGCGGCGATGGTGCCCTCGCTGGGCGCGGTCGGGGCGGACGGCCGCGCCGCGGGGCCGGGCCTGCTGTACGGGGACCACCGGGGCGACCGGCCCGGCCGCGACCCGGGCCGGCCGGGCGACAGCGGCGAGCTGCTCGCGTTCCTGGCCTGGGAGGCCCGCCACGCACCCGGCGCGGCCGCGGTCTGGCCCGCTCAGGCCGTCGCCAACCACGCGCTCACCGGCCGGGGGGCCATCGACTCGACCACGGCGATGACCGCCCACCCGCTGTTCGACTTCGTCGGCTGGGACGAGCGGCTCGCCGCCGAGGCCGGCGTCACCCCCGACCGGCTGCCCGCGGTGGTCCCGGGCGTCGAGCCCGCCGGCCGGGTCCTCGACGGCCTTCCGGCCGCCGGCGCGCTCGTCGGCGGGGGCACCGTCGACGCGCTGGCCGAGCAGCTGGTGGCGGGCGCCGACCGGGCCGGCGACGTGCTCGTCCTGTGCGGCACCACCCTCATCACCTGGGCCGTGGTCGACCGGTGGGCCGAGGTCCCGGGCCTGTGGACCGTGCCCCACACCGCCGCCGGCCTGACGCTGGTCGGCGGGCCCAGCAACGCCGGCGGCCTGTTCCTCGATGCCGTCCGGCGCTGGCTCGGCCCCGGAGCGACGGCCGGCGTCGACGCCGTGGACCCCGCCGACCTGCCGGTGTGGCTGCCCTACGTCCGGGGCGAGCGGACCCCGCTGCACCGCCGCGACCTCCGCGCCTCGCTCCACGGCGCCGCCCTCCACCACACCCCCGCCCACCTGCTGCGGGCGGCGTACGAGGCGGCCGGGTTCGTCGTCCGCCACCACCTCGACCTGGCCCGGGACGCCGGCGTGGCCCCCCGGCGGATCGTCGCCACCGGCGGCGGGACCCAGGTGCCCGCGTGGATCCGGGCGCTGGCCGACGCCACCGGCCTGCCCGTCGACGTGGCCGCGGTGCCGGAGGGCGCCGCCCTCGGGTCCGCGTTCGTGGCCCGCTGCGTCGCCAGCCGGGAGGCGGCGATGACCGACGCATCCCGGTGGGCCGCCACCGCCCGCACCGTCGAGCCCGACCCGGCCGCCGTCGCCGCCGCCGACGGCCGCTACCGGGAGTTCCGGGAGCTGACCGCGGCGACGGTCAGGTGAGGAACTCGAAGTGCTGGGTCTCCACCATCAGCGGCAGCCGGTAACGGACGTAGAAGCTGTGGAGCCGCAGCGCCCCGGCGTACTCCTCGAACGACGGCTCGATCAGCTCGACGTCGTCGGGCTCGCGCGCCTTCCACGCCGCCGCCCGCCGGGCCACCTCCTCGAACTCGGCCAGCGAGGAGACCGACAGCCCGAAGTGGTCGAGGCGGGGGGCGGTCATCGGCTGGTCGTCGGCCGTGAGGTACAGGAACTGCTCGTGGGTGTGGGCCCGCAGCACGAGCCGCTCCCGGTCGCGGGTGAGGTCCGGGTACTCCTCGAAGCCGAAGACGTCGCCGTAGAAGTCGGTCAGCGCCGCCCGGCCGGCGTCGTCGAGCAGGTCGCCCGGCACCGACAGGGCGACGTGGTTGAACCGGGGAGGCTCGGCGAACTGGGGTCCCTTGGTTGTCATGCTTCCCGCTCTTGGCCTTCGGCCGGGCCGCTCGGGTCACGCTCACTGCATTGCGGACGTTCGCTCATGGTCGCACCAGCACCTTTCCGGCGAGCCGGCCCCCGGCGAGGCCGACCATCGCGTCGAGGAGGCCGTCGAGGCCGACGACCCCCGGTTCCAGCAGGTCGTCGACCGGCAAACGGCCGCCCACCAGCAGGGCCAGCGCCTCGTCGAAGCCTCCGAGGTCGTAGGTGAACGCCCCGGTCACGACCAGCTCGTTGAGCAGGATGCGGTTGGGGTCGAAGCGGGGCGGGTCGATGCCCGCCCCGACCAGCACCAGCGTGCCGCCCCGGACCAGCTGGGCGAGCCCGGCCTCCATCGCCGACCGCCGGCCCGAGCACTCCAGCACGACGTCCACCGCCCCGGCGACGACCCGGCCGGGCTCTGCGATGGTCGGCACCTCCAGGTCGGCCGGGTCGACCACCCGGGTGGCGCCGACCGCCGCGGCCAGGGCCCGGCGCCGCTCGCCCGGCTCGGCGCAGACGACGTCGTCCACGCCCCGGGCCCGGAGCGCCGCGATCGTGAGCGCCCCGATGGGCCCCGCCCCGAGCACCAGCGCCCGCTGCCCCGGCCGGACGCCCGACCGGGTGATGCCGTGGAGCGCCACCGCCAGCGGCTCGGCCAGGGCGGCGGCCCGGGGGTCGAGACCGGCGGGTCGCCGCACCAGGTCGGCGGCGCCGGTGACCGTGTAGGTGGCGAACGCGCCCCGCTCGGGGCCCCGGCCCGGCGCGTCGCGGTGGGCGCACAGCGACGGGCGGCCGGCCCGGCAGGCGGCGCAGGTGCCGCAGCGGGCCGTCGGGCCGCCCACCACCGCGTCGCCGACGTGCCAGCGGGTCACGCCGGGGCCCACGGCGGCGACACGGCCGATCCACTCGTGGCCGAGCCAGCTGCCGGGCTCGCCCCAGCCGTCGAGCACCATGTGGAGGTCCGTGCCACACACGCCGCACAGGTCGACGGCCACCAGCACGTCGCCCGCCCCGACCTCGGGCACCGGCACCTCCTCCACCGCCAGCCGCCCGGGCCCGCGCACGACGGCGGCGACCATCGTCTCGGGCACGACGCCCATCGCCCACCGGGTCACGGGTGGTCCCGGAGGTAGCGGTAGACGCCGGCCATGTCGGTGCCGACCCGGTCGGGGAGCGGGTGGATCGTCGCCCCCATGGCCCGGGCGCCCCACACGATCTTGGCCGTCCGCTCGGCCAGCGCGGCGTTGTGCAGCGCCCGCTCGGGGCTCGCCGCGCAGGTGACGAGGCCGTGGTTGGCGAGCAGCGCCGCTCCCCGGTCGGCCAGCCGCGAGGCCACCTCGGCGCCCAGGTCGGCGGTCCCCGTGCCCTTGTACTCGCAGCAGGGGACGTCGCCGCCGAGGTAGACGACGACCTCCTCGATCACCGCCGGGATCGGCTCGCGGGCCAGGGCGAACATCGTGGCGTACACCGCGTGGGTGTGGATCACCGCCCCCAGCTCCGGGTACCGGCCGAGGGTCGCCAGGTGGAGGTCCTTCTCGCTGGTGGGCGGCCGGGTCCCCTCGACCACCGTGCCGTCGGCGTCGACCACCACCAGGTCGTCGAGGGTCATCGTGTCGTAGGCGACCGACGACGGGGTCAGGCACACCAGCCCGTCCGGCAGCCGGCCCGAGATGTTGCCGGAGGTCCCCTCGACCAGTCCCTCGGCCAGCATCCGCTTGGCGGTCGCGAGCACCGCCTCCGGGGTCGTGGTGGGGCCGTCAGCCACGGGCCAGCACCTCCGGGTTGGCGAGGTTGGCCGGCGCCTCGCCCGCCAGCAGCGCCGCCAGGCCGTCGGCCATGAGCATCGTGTGGTTGACCTCGGTGTCGTAGGTGGCGCCGCCGATGTGCGGGGTGAGCACGACGTTGGGCAGCGCCACCAGCGGGTGGTCGGTGGCCAGCGCCTCGCCCTCGAAGTGGTCCAGGGCGGCGGCGGCCAGGTGCCCCGACGCCAGCGCGGCGGTGAGGGCGTCGAGGTCGTGGAGCGCGGCCCGGGCCGCGTTGACGTACACCGCCCCCTCCTTCATCGACGCGAACCGCTCGGCCGACATCAGCCCGACCGTCCCGGGCGTGACCGCGGCGTGCATCGACACGACGTCGGCCTCGGCCACCAGGTCGTCGAGGTCGTGGGTGGCGTCGGGCGCGAACGGGTCGCTCGCGATGACCCGCATGCCGAGCCCTTCCAGCCGCCACCGGGTGGCCCGCCCGACCGCCCCCAGGCCGACCAGCCCGGCGGTACGGCCCTGCAGCTGCCAGGCCCGGAATCGCTGGTAGGGGATGGTGCCGTCGCGATACACCTCGCCCTCCCGGACATCGCGGTCGGCGGCCAGCAGGCCCCGGGTGGCGGCCAGCAGCAGCCCGACCGTGAGCTCGGCGACGGCGTCGGCGTTGCGCCCCGGCGCCCGCAGCACCGGGATGCCCGCGGCGGTGGCCCCGGCCAGGTCGACGTTGGTCGGTTCGCCGCGGGTGGCGCCGATGGCTTCCAGCGGCAGGTCGAGCACCGGGCCGGCACACTCGTCGGCCTCGCAGATCAGCACGGACGCGCCCGCCTCGGCCGCCAGCTTTGCCAGCCGCTCGGCGGACAGGAGGCGCAGCGGCCGGTGGTCGATCCAAGGGTCGAGCAGCACCTCCCCGAGCTTCCGGAGGGCGTCGAGGCCCGGCCCCCGCAGGGGCGCCGTCGACAGGATCGTCCGGTCAGCCATCGGCGGACGGCAGCTCGACGTCGACGGTGGCCGTCGCCAGCACCGCGTCGTCCTGGTTGCGGACGTCGACCGCGACGATGACGAGGTGGCGGCGGCGCCGCTCGACCCTCGTGTCGACCACGTCGCCGGACAGGAAGGTGGCGTCGCCGGTGAAGGCCGGGTTGCGGTACTGGGCGGAGGAGTGGGTGACGAACCCCCACTCGCCGGCCCAGCCCGCCACGTAGTCGAGGATCCACGCCCCCATCGAGGCGCCGTAGCCGTAGCCCCGGGCCATCCCGACGTGGCGGGCCCACCGGGGCTGGAGGTGCCCCCGGGACGGCCCGTAGTAGGCGCCGTCGGTGAGCTCGGGGTTGAGCCGCTCCATCCGGCGGTCGCCCTCGAAGCCGGCCATCTCCGGGGTGTAGCCCAGCTCCTCGGCCCGGACGGTGGTCGGGCCCTTGGCGGTGGCGCCCCAGACGGTCATCGGGTAGGCCCGCCACTCGGTGGCGAAGCTGGCCAGGCTGTGGGGGCCGAGGACCTGGCCGGCCAGCGTGTCGCCGACCGCCACCGACTCGAACGCCCGCCGGCCGTGGCCGAGCTCCTGGACCTGGTCGATGAACGCCAGCTTCCGCCGCTCCAGGTCGGCCAGCTGGTCGTCGGTCCAGGTGGGCTCGGCGGGCTCGGAGAACACCGCCTTCTCCTTCGCCTCCCGCACCTGGTAGCGGATCGACGTCGAGCGCTGCAGCGCCACCCGCTCGCCGTGCTGGTTGATGTAGAGCGTGTCGCCCCGCTGGAAGCACGTGGGGCCGGCGAAGCTGGTCTCGGTGACCCGGTAGTCGTACGGCATCCGGTGGCACACCATGTGGTCGCCGGGCCGGATCCGGGGGCCGAAGAACCACCAGTCGTCGCCGCCGAAGATCAGGTGCGACCCCGGGATCTTCCCGACCTGGGCGGGCGAGCACCCGTGGCTCGTGTCGGTGGCGACGGTGAACGACTGGGGGGCGACGATCTCGCCGAACCGGCTCTCGGCCGCCCACGCCTCGTCGTAGTGGAGCGGGTTGGGGTAGTGCATTGCCTGCACCCAACGGCGGATGTCGTTGACGGCAACGGGCTCCTTGAGCTCGCCGGGCTCCATGGGCACGCCCATGTAGCGGTCGAGGTCGGAGGCGTCGAGCGTGGCCTTGCCGTCGGTGGTTGTCACGGGTGCACCCTCCGGGCGCACCAGCGATCACATCGCCACTTCGTGGCGAAGGGCGACTGTGCTTGCTGGACCTCGCTTCGCTCGCTCATGTGTCTCCGAGCCGGTCGCGCACGAGGTCCAGCAGGGCCTCGTCGCGCACCTTGGTGTCGCTGCCCGTCATGGGGATCTGGCCGTCGGCGAAGAACAGGACCCGCCGGGGAACCTTGTAGCTCGCGACGCGGTCGCGCAGGAAGGCGCGGATGTCGGCCTCGCTGGCCTCGGCGCCGTCCTTCAGCGTGACGCAGGCGACGACGATCTCGTCGGCGCGGGGGTCGGGGACGCCGACGACCCGGCTCAGCTTCACCGGCGGGCAGGCCCGCAGCTGGACCTCGATCTCGGCCGGCGACACGTTGGCGCCCGCGGTGCGGATCACCTCGGTGGCCCGGCCCTCGAAGTGGAGGTCGCCCTCGTCGTCGACCCAGCCGATGTCGCCGGTGCGGAAGAACCCGTCGGCGTCGATGTCGTCCTCGGGGCGAGCGCCGAGGTAGCGGTGCATGAGCGTGGGGCCGGCGACGGCCAGCTCGCCGACCTCGCCGGCGCCGAGCGGGGCGCCGGTCGCGGGGTCGAGCACCCGCAGCCGGTTGCCGGGCAGCAGCCGGCCGGTGCTGGCCCGGGCCCGCTCGCGGGGCGTGTCCGACCCGTGGGCGGCGACGAACGTGCAGGTCTCCGACAGCCCGTAGCCGACCGGCATCACCCAGCCGGGGTCGCCGCGGACCGTCGGGTGGCGGGCGTAGGCGCCCTTGCCGTAGACGCACGTGAGCGACGACAGGTCGGTGCCCGCCCAGTCGGGGTGCTCGGCGAGGGCGGCGGTCTGGTGGGGGAGCGAGTAGGGCTCGGTGACCCGCTCGCGGGCCAGGAGGGCGAGCGCCTCGCCGGGCTCGAACGTCTCCTGGAGCACGCAGCAGCCGCCGGCCGCCAGGGTGGCGCCGACGGCGGTGAGGCCGGCGGTCCAGAACAGCGGCAGCGCGGACCACATCCGGGTCTGCCCGTGGCGGCCGAAGATCCCGGCCTGGGCCCGGAACTGCCGGCACGGCGCCACGTGCCCGTGGACGACGGCCTTGGGGGCGCTGGTGGTGCCGGAGCTGAAGACGACGAGGGCGTCGTCGCCGGGGGCGGTGGCCGCGGCTCGGGCCCGGAGGTCGACGGGGGTCACGGCGGCGGCCGCGGCGACGAGGTCGTCCCAGCTCGCGGTGCCGAGGACGGCGCTGCGCCGGTGCGCGGGCAGCCCCGGGGCGAGGGCGGCGAGGTCGTCGCCGAACCGGCGGGCGAGCAGGCGGTCCTGGGTGAGGGCGACGACGATCCCGGCCCGGTCGAGCATCCCGGCCAGCTCGGGCCGGGGGGCGAATGTCGACAGCGGCACGGCGAGCGCCCCGGCCAGCGCGGCGCCGAACAGCGCGGCGACCGCTTCGGGCCGGTTGCCCATGAGGATGCCGACGGGCTCGCCCGGCCCGACCCCGACGGCCAGGAGGCTGCGGCCGACCTGCTCGGCCTCGGCCAGCAGGTCGGCGTAGGTCCAGCGGAGGGTCGTGCCGTCCCGCTCGTCGAAGACCAGGGCCTCGTTGCCGGCGTGCCGGCCAGCGGCCTCGGCCAGGAAGCCGCCGAGGGTCCACGCGCCGGCGTCGCGGGCCTCGTCGGCGTCGTCGAGCGGCGGGCCGGCGAAGGTGGTCATCCGGCCGCCCCGCCGTGCTCGAACAGTCCGACGAACCCGTCCCGCCGGACGGCGGCGGACAGCTCGGCGGCGGTCCGCTCGGCGCCCCACGGCAGTCGGAGCGCCGGCTGGGCCATCCGGGTGAGGACCGACACGTCGTACTCGTCGCAGACGCCCGCGGCGCCGTGGAGCTGCTGGGCGGTCCGCAGGGTCGAGCGGCCGACGTCGAGGGCGTGGAGCCGGAGGGCCAGCGCGTCGGCCAGCGCGGCGTCGGGCGTGTCCGCCAGCCGCCACAGGGTGAAGTGGGCCAGCTCGCGCAGCCCGGCGACCGCGACCGCGGTGTCGGCCAGGGTGAACTGCACCGACTGGAACGCGGCGATCGGCTTGCCGAACTGGACGCGGCCGGTGACGTGCTCGACCGCGAGCTCCAACGCCCGGTCGGCCGTGCCGAGCAGGCCGCAGGCGGTGAGGATCAAGTGGAGGGCCGCGTCGCCGGGGTCGTCGGGGCCGGGCGTGGGGCCGCGCTCGGCCAGGCCGGTGACGAACGGCCCGAGCCGGGTCCCCAGGCGGTCGCCTTCGGGAGTGGCGAGCACGGCCGGGGCCCCGAGGCGGGCGACCCGCCACTCGGCGAACAGGTCGCCGTGGTCGACCCGGGCCGCCCGGTCGGGCACCAGCGCGTAGGGCCGGCCGTCGACGCCGGCCAGGAGGGCGGCGGCGACCGGGTAGGGGAGGGCGACCCGGCCGGCCGCCTCGCACAGCACGGCGGCGGCCGCCAGGGCGTCCGGTCCGGCGCGGGGGTCGAGGTCGCCGGTCCTGAGCGCGTCGAGGG
>JBKPHT010000272.1:0-3032 GCA_046730015.1 Actinomycetota bacterium | reverse complement strand
CCGACGAACCGGGCGATGTCCTCGAGCGCCTCATGCCCGTCGACGAACAGGCTGGTGACGACCGTGCGGCGACCCGCGTGGGTGCCCAGGTCGGCTTCGATGCCCGCTGTCCTCGCGGCCTGCTTGACCAGCTTGGCGATCGCCTGCCGTAGCACCAGGCCGCCCGAGGGTGTGGTGAACACGAGGTTGACTTCCTCCCCCTCGTAGGTGTGGGTCTGCCAGTTCGGCGCAGCGGCGCGCTCGATGGCCTGAATCTCACAGCGCTTGGTGAGGAGGGTGACGACCGTCGGCATGAGCCAGTGCTCGCCACGGGCGCCGTCGGTCTTCGTCGGCCCGAGTCGTTGCCCGTGTCCGTCGACTTAGACCGACGCCCGCCGCACGTGGGCGGTGCCGGCCTCAAGATCGACGTCCTCCCACGCGAGACCGAGGGCCTCGGAGACTCGCCACCCCTGGAGGAAGAGGAGCGCCACTGCGGCGGCAAGGCGGTGCTCGCCAACCGCGTCGAGCAAGGCCCGGGTCTCGTCA
Organism: Actinomycetota bacterium; assembly: GCA_046730015.1. GTDB lineage: Bacteria > Actinomycetota > Acidimicrobiia > Acidimicrobiales > VFJN01 > ZC4RG19. Next base: position 2,507 of record JBKPHT010000272.1, on the reverse strand, counting down.
GGCTCGAGGGCCACGCTGGCTGAGTCGGTGACACGGACGGGTTTCACGGCGCGCACCGGGTTGCCGACCAGCGCCCCCATCTTCACGGCCTCGTCGACGATCTGTGCGAGGGTCTGCCGGTGGTGCCGCACGGTCCGCGGTGCGAGCGTTCGCCCGAGGGCCGCTTGCCACTCCGTGACCACGCGGTAGTCGAGCTGCGTCACAGGCAGCTCGCCGAGCGTCGCCTTGATCCTGCGCACCCGATCCTCGGCCTTGGCCCACGTGGAAGGTCGAACCGCGTGCTTGTGAACGTTCTGGAGCCACCAGTCGTCGAGGCTGCCGACTGTGTGCAGTTCTCCGAAAATAAGGCCGGCCTGCTCCCGGCGGCGAGCCCGTCGTTCGATCGCCTCCTGTTGCGTCTTCCCCGACGCCGCACGGGGCCGCTTCTCCCCGGGCACCCACCAGGTCGCGACCCACCGACCGTTGGCCCGCCGGTAGACGGACCCCTCCCGATTGGCGTTCTTGCCGAAGACGCGCACGCCGTCGGGCGTGGCGATCCGCTTGCCCTTCCGTCGATTGGCCATGCCGTCGCACCCCCTCGCGGGGTCTCGAGCTCGAGACGGTGGCCCTACTCGCCGGTCAGGCAGGCCACGAACTCGCGTACCGCCTCGGCGGGGATGCGGCGCGACTTCCCTATCTTGACCGACTTCAGCGCCTCGACCTGCAACAGTTCGAAGACCTTGGTGCGGCTGATGTTCAACGCCTGCGCGACTTCCTCGGGCGTCAGAAGGATCTTCTCCATGACTCGACCGGCTCCTCCTGGGAGTCCCGACGTTCGTGGGTCAGCTGGGGCCGACGGGTTCGGACCTCGGTGACCTAAAGCGAACAAGCGGCACGTTCGTCTCACGTGTCCTGTCCTGCCGCCGCTCGCATGCGCATCGATGGGTCATGACCAGCTTGTACGGCATCGTCATGCGGACAGGACGATCATCATCCCGAAGCCGATCTGGCTGGTCGCCTCGCCGGGCGTGCTCGTGATCGCGGCGGCGTGCGCCGGCGAGGCCGACGGCCATCGCACGGCGCCCGACGAGCGGGCAACCGAGCAGGCCAGCGTCGCCGACGCGGCCGGCGGAGGATCCGACGACGACCGAGGTACCCACGACGACGGCGGCCCCGACCACGACGACAACCACCAACCCAGCCACCGCGGCGACACGGCTTAGCCCGACAGCCCGCCTTGGTCACAACCGCTGCTGGCGTCCGTCCAATTGTGCATGACCGACTCTGTGATCGACACGAGCACCCCCGAGGCGCTGATGCGCACCTTCACCGACCGCGTCCACGCCCGTGACCTGGACGGGCTGCTCGCCCTATATGAAACGGCCGCGGTGTTCGAGCCCCGGCCGGGCGTCGTCGTCGAGGGCCGGGATGCGATCAGACAGGCGCTGGCAGAGCTGCTCGCGCTCGGGCCCATAATGGCCGCCGTGACCGTCGAGGTCCTGCAGGCCGACAACGTGGCGCTCGTGATCAACGAGTGGACGATGACCGGGACGGCATCCGATGGCACCGAGGTCCGCCAAGGCGGTCGCAGCGCCGACGTGGTGCGCCGGCAACCCGGCGGCGGGTGGCGCGTCCTGGTCGACAAGCCATGACCAGCGCACACGGCCGGGGCGACATCGCCGATCTCGTGCAGCGTGCCCGCGACGGCGACCGCGCGGCCCTCGAGGAACTGCTCGCCGCCGTCCAGGACGATGTCCACCGGCTCACGCTCCGCATGACCGGCTGCCCCGACGACGCCCTCGACGCCACCCAGGAGATCCTCGTCCGGGTCATGACCCGAATCTCGACGTTCAAGGGCGAGGCCGCGTTCGGGACCTGGGTGCACCGGATCGCCGTCAACCACCTGCTCGACCGCAAACGCAGCGCCGTGGAACGGCTCGAGCTCACATTCAGCAGGTTCGCCGACGAGCTCCTCGACGGCTTGGCCCCGGTGGCACCGAACGCCGGACCGGAGCTCGACGTCCTCGCCCGCGAGGTCAAGCACGGCTGCACGCTCGCCCTCCTGACCTGCCTCGACCGCCCGCTACGCGTCTCCTACGTCCTCGGCGAGGTGTTCGGCGTCTCATCCTCCGAAGGCGCCTGGATCTGCGACACGACCGAGACCGCCTACCGCAAGCGCCTTTCCCGCGCCCGCGCGCTGGTACGGGACTTCGTCGCCGAGCATTGCGGTCTCGTCGCCCCGGCCACCGCTCGCTGTCACTGCCGCAAGCGGGTCCCGGCCGCGGTCGCGCTCGGCCGCGTCCACGCCGACGCCGCACACGATCCGACCCCGGCGACCGTCGACGCTGCGGTGGCGGAGATGGAGTCCCTCTACGACACGGCCGGGCTCATCCGGAGCCTCCCGGACACGACCGCCCCCCACGAGGTCGCCGTCGGGATCCGGTCGCTGATGCGGTCGGGCCGCTACCGGCTGCTCGCGCCACCGGTCAAGCCCTGATCCCACTACAGCGTCCCGCTCACTAATTGGA
>JBKPHT010000271.1:0-14369 GCA_046730015.1 Actinomycetota bacterium | reverse complement strand
GACCCACCCGACGGACATGACCCGCTGGCCCCCAGCCGCGCGGGACCCTTCCGCCAGTGGGCGGTGCTCACCCGGCGCAGCGCCGATCTCCTGATCCGGAACCGGCTGACGCTGGCGGTGCTCGTCGGGTCGCCGGCGCTGGTGATCACGATGATGGCCGTGCTGTTCCGCCCGGGTGCCTTCGATGCCGCGGCCACGTCGCCGGGCGAGGCGACCCAGACGGTGTTCTGGCTGGCGTTCGCCGGGTTCTTCTTCGGGCTGACCTACGGGCTGCTCCAGATCGTCGGTGAGATGGCCATCCTCCGGCGGGAGCGGTTGGCGGGCCTGCACGTGACGGCATATGTCGGAGCGAAGGTGACCGTGCTCACCCCGGTCCTCGTCGCGGTGGCCGGCGGGATGCTCGCCGTGCTCCGTGCCCTCGATCGGTTGCCGTCGGCGGGCGGGAGCGTCTATGCCGCGCTCCTCGTGACCCTCACACTCGAGGCGCTGGCCGCGCTCGCCCTCGGTCTACTCGCCTCGGCCTCGGTGACCGATGCTGCACAGGCCACGTTGGCACTGCCCATGCTGTGCTTTCCGCAGGTCCTGTTCGCGGGGGCGATCGTCCCGGTCCCCGACATGGCGGGCCCCGGCCAGGTGATGAGCGTCGGGCTGGCCAACCGGTGGGCATTCGAGTCGCTTGGGCGGGCTCTCGAGCTCGACCGGCTGGTCGTCTCCCTGTCACCGGCGTCGGCCCACCACGCCGCGTTCGCCGGGAGCCCGATCGAGGGGTGGGCCGTGCTGGCCGGCTTCGCGGGGCTCCTGCTGGCAGCGACGGTCGCCGTACTGCACCGGCGGGCGCCGGCCTGAGCCGCACCGACGGCTGGAGCTCTGATCAGGTCAGTCCTCGCGGGTCAGCAGGAGCAGCGGGATCCGTCGCGTGGTCCTGGTCTCGAACTCACCGAGGGAAGGAGACGCCGCGACCAGCTTCGGCCACAGCTCGGCGCGGGCGGTGCCGTCCAGCTCCTCGGCCAGCGCCGTGAACGTCTCGGTGCCCACCTCGACGTCGATCCTGGGGTTCGCCTTCAGGTTGTGGTACCAGCTTGGGTGGGTTGGCGATCCTCCGTTGGAGGCCACGATCACGTAGCGGCCGTCCCCGTGTGGTGTGCAGGCCAGCGGTGTGACACGCTCGATGCCCGACCTGGCGCCGATGTGGTGGATGAGGATCATCGGAATGCCGGCCAACTGCCCACCGACGCGTCCCTCGTTCGCCCGGAACTCCTCGATGATCCTGTCATCGAAGTCGGTCGTCCCACCCGGAGACGAATCCGCCACGTTCGCCTCCTCAGCCCTTTGCGCCGTCGGCACTGAGGCGGTAAGTCAGGTTGACGCGGCCGGATGCCATGGGCTCGGCTGACACGAGCTCGAATGCCTGGCGCTCGGCCATCCCCTCGAAGAGGGCCCGTCCACCACCCGCGGCGACCGGGTGCACGATCAGGCGGAGCTCGTCGAGCAGGCCGGCGTTGACGAGGCTGGTCACCATTCCCGGGCCGCCGACCACGTAGACGGCCCTGCCCGGCTGCTGCCTCAACGTCCGAATGTCGCCGATGTCGCGAACGATCCGCGCGCTCGGCCAGCTCGTGTCGGTGAGCGTCCTGGAGAGCACCAGATGCGGCGTCTCCGCGGCGACGCGGGCGTACGCGACCTCGCGTGGGTAGGGATCCCTGCCGAGCATGTCGGAGGCGGCGCTCGGGTCGTCGAGGATGGCTGCCCAGAACTGCTCGTAGCCGGGGAACATCCCGCCGCCCAGGACGAACGCGTCAACCGACGGCAGCAGCTCGAGGCCGTCGGCCCAGGAATCGAAAGAGTCGGCGTCGCCCTCGGGGCCTAGGACGTAGCCGTCCAGCGTCACCTGCATCGCCGAGATCAAGGCTCTCGGTGTCGTCGTAGTCATGTCTTCCTCCAATCACTCCGAGTAGAAACGACGAGCTCGACGAAAACTCGTCGCTCGGACCCCGACACGTCTTCGCGCGACGCTGCGGATCTCGCTCGTCGTCCGGTGCGCCGAGTGACATCGTGGTTGTGCAGAGACCCTGGCCCCGGGCCACACGTAGGACGGAGGGCGATGCGCGACCAACCCGACCTACCCGGCGACGCCGAGCTGGTCGCCCGGCTGCGTGGCAGGGACGAGGCCGCCTTCGCGTTGGTGCTGGACGCCTGGTCGGGCGGGATGTCGCGGGTGGCCCGCTCCATCGTGTCGACCCACGCCTCTGCCGATGAGGTCGTGCAGGACGCATGGCTCGCGGTCGTCCAGGCGATCGGGACGTTCGAGGCCCGGTCGTCGCTCAAGACCTGGGTGTACCGGATCCTGGTGAACACCGCGAAACGGCGGGCGATGCGGGAGGGCCGTCACGTGTCGTGGAGCCTGATTCCCGGGGAGGACGACACGCCGACCGTCGACCCGGCGCGATTCGGTGGGCCGGGCGACCCGTTTCCCGGGCACTGGCTGGCGTTTCCGGCGCCGTGGCCGTCGCCCGAGCAGAACATGCTGGCGGGTGAGGTCCAAGCGCAGGTCGAGGCCGCGCTGGCCGCGTTGCCGGAACGGCAGCGGGTCGTCATCACACTGCGGGACGTGGAGGGATACAGCTCGGACGAGGTGTGCTCGATCCTGGACATCTCCGCGGCCAACCAGCGCGTCCTGCTGCACCGGGCACGCGCGTTCGTGCGTGGCAGGCTGGAGGAGTACTTCGTGGCGTCCGCAGCGACCGACGTCGGCACCGAGGTGAGGCAATGACGGAACTGAACTGCGACCAGCTGGTGGAGCAGGTCACCGACTATCTCGACGGCGCGCTCGACGAGGAGACCGAACGTCGCGTCTCCGATCACCTCGCGGGATGCGACGGCTGCACCACGTACGTCGACCAGATCCGGCAGACCATCACCACCATGGGGTCGTCATCGCCCGACGTCGAGCTGACCGACGAGGCCCGCAGCGCGCTGCTGGCCGCCTTCCGCGACCCGCCCGGCTGACCCCCGCCCGATCTCCACCGTCGCCGCGTAACGCCTCGACCGGTCGTGACTCTGCAGAGTCATGGTCGACACAACGTTCAACCCCCCGGTCAACCAAACGGTGCGGCGGCGGTTGCTGCCCCTGCACATCGCCGTGGCGCTCCAGGGCTTCATGCTCTGGGTGCCGGTCGAGAAGCTCTTCATGAACGAGATCGGCTTCGACGCCGCCACCGTCGGCGTCATGGCGGCGGCGTACGCGGCGCTCGTGCCACTGATCGAGATCCCCTCCGGGATCCTCGCCGACCGCTGGAGCCGCCGCGGCGTCCTGATCGTCGCAAGCACGGCACTGACGCTGACCTCGCTGGTGGGTGGCCTCAGCCACAGCGTGCCGCTCTACATCGTCAGCGCCCTGTTCCTCGCCGTCTACTTCGCCATGTACTCGGGGACGCTGGAGGCGGTCGTCTACGACGCCCTGATCGAGGAGAGCGGTGACAGCGACGCGTTCGAGCGCCGGATCGGCCGCGTGCGGTTCATCGAGAGCGCGACCTTGGTCGCCAGCTCGCTCGCGGGTGGCGTGCTCGCCGGGTTCACGACGCCCCGCCTGACGTACTTCCTGACCGTGCCGTTCGCCCTCGCCTCGATCGTCGCGCTGATGCGGTTCGACGAGCCCATGCTCCACAAGACCGAGGAGTCGACGTCGTTGCGCAGCCACCTCGCGGTCACCTACCGCACGATCACGCGGCGCCGGGAGCTCCGCCCCGCCATCGTGCTGACCGTGCTCACCGCCCTCCTGCTGCAGGTGATCTTCGAGTTCGGGCCGCTGTGGCTGGTCGCCTCGGGGACGGCGGCCGGCCTGTACGGGCCCTTCTGGGCAGGCCTGGTGTCCACGCTGGGTCTCGGCGGCCTGCTCGCCGGACGGGTGCGCCTCGACCGCCCCGCGGTGCTGACCGGCACCGTCGCGGTGCTGACCCTGGCGAGCTGGGCGCTCACCATGAGCCGGAACATCCTCGTCGTGACCGTCGCCCAGTTCGCGGTGGCGCTCGTGGTCGTCGCCATGAGCATCTATGTCTCCCGGGTGCTCCACGACGCGGTGCCGTCGACGATCCGCTCCGGTGTGGTCTCGGGCGTCGGGGCGCTGTCGTGGATCAGCTTCCTGCCGTTCTCGCTGGTCTTCGGCCAGCTGAGCAAGCACCACGGGGTCGACACGGCGGCGTGGATGATCACCGGCGTGGCCGTGCTCGCGGCCGCGGTGCTGGTCAAGCTCGTCAGCGAGGGCTGCGACGAGAGTGCGATTGACGAGGATCGCTGCGGCGAGACCGCCGTGGACACCGAGCGCCTCCCGGCCGTCAGCGCGGTGGCAGCGTGACGCTGTGATCGCCCTCGACTGCCGCGCCGTCGTCGAGCGCGTGTCTGCCTACGTCGACCAGGAGCTCGAGGCCGACGCCCACCGCCGTGTCGGGGCTCACCTGGCGGGCTGCGATGGCTGCGAGCAGTACGTCGATCAGGTTCGGCAGACGGTCGGCTTCGTGGGCCGGCTGGCGTGCCGGGGCCGACTCGGCTTCGAGCCGGCCGGCAGGCGACGGGTCTCGGCGTCGTTGTGTGCCGACTGAACGTCGATCGCGGGGACCGACTGTCTACGGCCGACCACGGTCTCGCACGGCGCTCACCGCCCGGCCGCCCTTGCCGGGGCGCCGGGGCGCCGAGGCGTCGGAGATCGCAGCCTCCAGCCTGGCGACGGCCCGTCCCACGATGAGGACGACGCGGGGGTCCCAGAGTCCGTTGGGCCCGACGAGCGCCGCCTGCAGGGCCCGATAGCCGGCGGCACTGATGAAGTCGACGTCGCTCGTGTCGATCAGGATGGGCGTCCCGGGGCCACCGCTGAAGCGGAGCCACGCCATCGCTTCCCCGAGGCGCGGGGCGGTGGCCATGTCGAGCTCACCGGAGAGGCCCAGTTCGATGACGGCGCCCCGCCGCCGGATCGACAGGGTGAGCACGCCGGGTGGCGGCCGCCCTGAGGCAGCGGCTGCCCTGGCCGCGCGGGTGTCGTCCTGCCGCTGGACGCGGCTGACGGTCGTCCCGCGGCGGCCGTTCCTGGGGCGGGCACCGGTGGCGATGTGGGGCGCTGTGGGGAGGTACCGCGTGTCCATGACCACATCCAACGACGGCAGCCATGGAGCAGCCTGACAAGAACACGGGAACATCCTGAAAGGAGTCCCCCGCGGGAGGACTGGGCGGACCTACCTTGCGGGCATCGACTGGGCCGTACACCGTTACCCTGCGATCCGATGTCATCGTCGTCATCGTGCCGTTCGACGCCGACGTGGTCTTGGACTTTCCTGCGCGACGGCGCTCGGCCATGTCGGGGTTGAGCGCACGCACGGTGCTCGAGCACGACGGAGTGCAGATCACCGACGTCGCGTGCCGGCAGCTGCCCGGCCGCGGCCACCGCGAGGAGGCTGGCCATCACGCCGTCGTCCTCGTCCGCCGTGGCTGCTTCGTCCGAGGCGCCGACGGAGCGGACCACGTGCTCGACCCCACCCGTGCCTATTGCATCAACCCTGGCCAGGAGCAGCGTTACGACCACCCGCACCACCACGGAGACGACTGCACCTCCGTCAGGCTGGATGCGAGCCTCCTGGCATCTCTGTGGGGCGGCGACCCCACCCTCCCCACCGCTCCCCTGCCCAGCCCACCGTGGATCGACGTCGAGCACCGGCTCCTGCTGACCGCCGCTCGTCGGGGCACGACACGGCACGAGCTGTTCGAGCGAACGATCTCGCTCACCGGCGCGTTGCTCGCACAGGCCAACTCCCGGCGGGTCGCCTCGGGGCGGCCGGCGAGCGCCCGCGCCCGCGAGCTGCTGGTCGACGCCGTCCGCGAAGCCATGGCCGCCGACCCGGCCACCTCACTCCCCGACCTCGCCGCCACGCTCGGCGTCTCCTCGTATCACCTCAGCCGCACCTTCCGCGCCGCCACGGGGCACACCATCGCCCGTCACCGGATGCGCCTTCGGGTCCGCTCAGCGCTGGAGCGTCTCGCCGCCGGCGAGCACGACCTCGCCCGGCTCGCCGCCGAGATCGGCTTCGTCGATCAGAGCCACCTCTGCCGCGTGATCCGCAGCGAGACAGGACAGGTGCCGTCGGCCCTGCGCCGGGCCCTCGGCTGAAGCGCCAAGGGGCCTGCAGGGTTGAGGTCCCATCAGCGGAATGCGACGAGGAGGGCCAACCCGAACGCCACTGTCACCGCGGAGGCGACCCGGCGCCTCCCTTGCCGCTCGTGGAGGAGCAGCCATCCCGCGGCGGCGGCGAGCACCACGGACACCTCGCGCAGTGCCGCCACGTACCCGACTGGAGCCAGGCGGGCACCGGTGAGGACCATGCTGTATGCCAGGGCCGAGGCGGCACCGCCGGCGAAGCATCGCGGCCAGTCGGCCGCGACCGTCCTCCACATGGCCCGGGAGCGGCCTCGCGCCGCCAGGGCCAGCGTGAGCCCGAGACCTGCCCCGAGGGTCACCGAGATCCCGTATCCGAAGCCCGACGAGGCACGCGCCCCGGCGGCGTCGACGGAGGTGTACGTGCCGATGGCCGCGGCGGTGAGACCTGCCCAGAGCAGCGCCGAGGGGGTTCGTCCCGCGCCGGCCAGGCAGATCAGCCCGCCCGCGGCCACCGCGATCGCCACCCAAGCTGCGGCCGACAGCTGGTCGCCCAGGAAGACCACGCCAGCCGCGGCGGCCACCAGCGCGCCGCCGCCCCGCGCGACCGGATAGGCGAAGGAGAAGTCGCCACAGCGGTATGCCCTCGTCAGGGCGAGTGCGTAGATCCCGTGCACGACGCACGAGCAGGCGAGAAACGGGAGGACGTCCCAACCGGGCGGCCCGACGAGCGGCAGCCAGGGCAGGAAGATGAGGCCGCCGGCGAGGAGCTGGCCCCACATGGTCATCAGCCTGTCAGCGCTGGTCTTGACCAGCAGGTTCCAGCCTGTGTGGAGCGCCGCCGACCCGAGCGCCAGCAGCGTCGCGGCGAGCACGCGGGATCGCTGCCGATCTCAGCCTTGGAACGCGCTGACCAGGACCGAACCGTCGTCGCCCAGCTCCATGACGTGCGCCGCGGGCGGTTCCGCCGTGTGGATGTGGTGGGGATGCTCGATCTGCATGCAGGTCGACGGAGCCCCGATCCAACAGGTGCCACCGCGAAGCCACCCGAAGCTGCGGTGCAGGTGACCTGACAGCACGACCCGGACGTCGTGGTGTCGGTCCAGGACGTCGAGCAGCGGCTGACCCTCGCTGATCCGGCAGTCGGGGTGCTCGCACGGCGGCCGGGGCGGATGGTGGACCATCACCACGCACGGGGATCCGTCCGACTCGTCCAGCTCGGCATCGAGCCGCTCGATCGCCTCGGCGGTCGCCCTCCCCGGCGTGCGGCCCGGCCGCCGGGAATCGAAGGTCAGAACGCGCCACGGACCGACCGTCGTGGACGTCAAGGCATCCCCGTCCACCTCTGCCATCCGCTCGGGCTCGTCGTGGTTCCCCGGCACCCAGCGAAGGTTGTCGCCGAGCGGGCGGAGGAGCCCGTGCACTCGCCGGTACGCCCCCTGCGACGCGTCGTCGGCGACGTCACCCGTCACCACCACCGCGTCGAAGCGCGGTCGTCGGGTCTGGGCGGCGTCCACCACGCGCCGAAGATTGGCGTCGGCCTCCCGTCCGTAGACCAGGGCAGCGGGGTCGGCCACGGCGTGGATGTCGCTGATGTGCAAGACGTGTACGCCCATGCGTCCCTCTAACCCACGATCATGAGCCTGAGCAAGCAACTTCGTCGTCGGATCGTCTCCCAGCTCGGGTTCGGGCCGGGCGCGCCCGGTCCCCCGAACGGGACGAGCCGTTCGGGGGACCGTCGTGGGATCAGCCGCCGGCGACACCAGCCTCGGCGTCGACGATCGAGGCATTGGGGACCGGCACGCACGGTCCGACCGGGCTCGTCGAGAGCCGCAGCATCACGCTCGCCGCGATTTTGTCCTGGTGCTCGTCGATCTGGAACTCGAACACCGCGGTCTCGCCGGGTCGGAGCTGGTCCGGGTGCAGGACCCAACCCGACTCGTCGTCCGCCGAGGTGGGCGCGTGGGTGAACAGCTCTTCTCCACGCGGCTCCTGCACCCATCCGGTCGAGCGGGCCGGGTCGCAGCCGAAGCCGCTCTCGAGGAAGTCGACGACGGCGGGCACACCCAGGTCGGTGAGGCGTCGCTGCAGGTCCTTGGGGTGCTTGGCCTCGCGGAGGGTGATGGTGATCGTCCCGTCGGCGTTGCGCACCGCGGTGTTCGCGCTGGCGCTGTCGTGTCCGCCGAGCACGAGTGTCGTGGCGAGGCCGAACACCGCCGCCAGGGCCGCGGCGGTGAGGCCGATACCGCGCCACGCACGATGAGTGACCACGGGCGCCATCCGGGGCTCCGTCTCGAGGAGATGTTCAATCTGGGCCATCAGATCTTCCTTCAGCTTGGTGCGCCGGCCCGCGGGGAGATCTCGCTCCTGGGGGATGTAATGCTCAGTCACTGTCCCTCCTCCACTTTCCGGGAGGCTCGGTCGAGCTTCACACCATCTGTGTCCATGCGTGACCGGAGGTTCCGGTCCAGTTCCGTCAGCCGAGCACGGGCCCGGGCGAGCCGCGACCGGACAGTGCCGACGGGGATGTCGAGCACCGTCGCCGCCTCCTGGTAGGTCAACTCCGACCAGGCGCAGAGCGCCAGCACCTCCTGGTCGCGACGAGGCAACCGCTCGACGAGAGCCAGCACCCGGGTCATCTGCCGCTCGTCGGCGAGGCGCCCGGCGACCTCGTCGGCCGGGTCGGGCTGCGGGCCCGGGCTCGGCAGCCGGGCCAGCGCCGCCCGGTATCGGCGGCGCGACCGCCGATGATTGCGCAGGAGGTTGTTGGCCACGCCCAGCAACCACGGCCGCGCGGATTCGCCGATCAATCGCACGTCATGTCGTCGCCGCCACGCCTCCACGAACACCGCGGACGTGAGCTCCTCGGCGTCAGTCCAACTGGCGGTACGCCGGAAACAGTGGTTGTAGACGCTGCGCGCGTGGCGCTCGAACAGCGCACCGAAGCCCTCGGGGTCGCCGTCCACCGCACGGTCCCACAGCTCGACGTCGGACAGTTCGTCACGCGTCACCGGCCTCGTCCCCCGTGTCGACGCGCGCCACTCAATCACCGCCGGCCGACCCGGCGCCGACTCGTCACTCGCGACGCTCGCTCCTCTGCTCACACCCCTCCTGTGTCCGCCCAGCCCTCGCAGTTCCCAAAGGCATACGCGGGCGTCCCGGGCGGGTTGGCACTACAACCGGTCGGCGTGTGCACGGTCTGGTTCGTGGGGGTCTCGACGGCCGGCTCGTTGGTCCATCGGGCCATGCCATGGTGGAGCCCACTGTTGGGTGGCGATGTCACTGTCACGGGCCGGGACCTGCCGCTCGACGCTCCGACCGGTGCCTTCCGCTCGCTGCTCCACGGCCTCGCCCGGGACGATGACGCCCGGGGCGCGGTGGTGACCAGCCACAAGGTGGCTCTGCACCGGGCGGCGAGCGACCTGTTCGCCGGCCTCGATGACCTGGCCGTCGCCTGCGGCGAGGTCAATGCCGTGCGCCGCACGCCGAGCGGGCTGCTGGGCTTCGCCCGTGACCCGGTCTCGTTGGGGCGGGTCGTCGATCGCATCTGGCCGGCCGGCACCGGTGACGAGGTCGTGTGCCTGGGCGCCGGGGGAACGGCCGTGGCGCTGGGCCGCCACCTGTCGGCTCGTCCCCAGACACCGCGCCTGGTGTTCACCGACCGCCGCCCTGAGGCGGTGGCTCACCTGCGGGCGAGGTTGGGCGCCGGCATCGCGACGCGGGTCGGCCCAGGCCCCTGGGACGAGCTGGTCGCCAACGCCCGCCCCGGCGCCCTGGTCGTCAACGCCACCGGCATGGGCAAGGACCGGCCCGGCGCCCCGCTGTCACCGTCGGCTCGGTTTCCCGCGGGCGCGGTCGTGTGGGAGCTGAACTACCGCGGCGATCTGCCGCTGCTCGACCAGGCCCGGGCCCAAGACGTCGCCGCCCACGACGGCTGGTCCCTGTTCTGCCAGGGTTGGGCCGCCGCTTTGACCGCCGTCCTCGACCTCGACGACGCCGGGCTGGGCGACCGGTTCGAGGAGGCAGCCGCGCCCCTCCGCCCCCGCACCTAGCCGGGCTGCCGCACGCAGGCGCGACCGATCGGGCGATCAGGGACAACGCGGTGACGCGGGTGGCCGGCGAGCGCGCGAGCGAGACAGCCGACGCGGCGACCTCGACCCCCCGTTGCCGCACGGTCGTAAGGTCGATCACCATGATGGCGGTGTCCTCGATTCGCTGGCTGCCGGCCCCTGGCGGCCTCCTCCGCATCTCGTCGTGCCCAGTTGGACGACAGAACATGCTCGCCCCGGAGCCCCCGTGACCGAACCGACCGAAGATGCCGTGTCCGTGCTGTCTCGTGGGCAGCACCGCGCCGGCGGAGCAGCGATCTCTGCCGGTCATGCCGACTACCCGTCGTTCCGCCACGTGTTCCCCGACCCCCGGCGCCGAGCCCGGGCACTCCGCGCCTTCTTCTCGGCGGCGGTCCGTGATGCCATCCCGTTCGGCTCGGCCCTCGCCATCTGGCGTGGCCCGCTCGTCGCGGCAACCGCGGTGTGGCTGCCGCCGGGCAGAAACCCGTGGTCGACCCGGCGCAAGCTGGCCGCCACCCCCGCGTTGACCCGGGTGATGATCGCGGACCCGCGCGCGTTCCCCACCTTCGTCCGCTACGGCGCCAACGTCGAGCGAGCCCAGGACCCGGAGCCCCACTGGTACCTCGAAGTGCTGTCCGTTCGCCCTGAGCACCAGCGTCACGGCCTCGGCAGCCGCTTGGTGACCCCGATCCTGGAGCGCGCCGACCGCGACCGGGTGCCCTGTCACCTGGAGACGGCCGATCCCGCCAACGTCGACTTCTACCGGCGGTTCGGCTTCGAGGTCGTCGACCCGGCCCTCGAGGCCATCCCCGGAGGCCCCACCCTGACCACCATGCGCCGCCCATCCCCCTAGCTCACAGCCGGCTCACGGCGCCCGCGCTCACCCGGTCAGCCTCCTTCGTCGGCATCGGCTCGACGGTCGAGCCTCTCCTCCTCTAACCGGCGCCGACGGCCGAACTCATCGTTGCCAAGGTCCGAACGGGTCGATTCGACGGGCGGCGGCGCTGGTCGGCGGCGGATCCCTACTCCGACGAGCGGATCGGGCTTGACGCGAACCGGGGTCTGCCGCAGCGGAACCCGACGGTGGGAGTTAGCGCGTGCGGGCGAACCGCGCGACGGCGACGGCGCTGAACACGACGACGATGCCACCGCACCACACGAGGCTGAGCACCACCCAGTGGAGGGTGCTGTGGCCCACGCCGGCGGCGTCGGTTCCCCCCAGCATCAGGCTGCGCACCGCGTTGATGATCACGCTGACGGGCTGGTTGGAGGCGAAGCCCTGGAGCCAGCCGGGCATCGAGTCGATCGGCACGAAGGCGTTGGACACGAACGTGGGGGGCACGACGATGAGCGTGGCCATCGCCTGGGCGGCCTGCGCGTTGCCGGCCACCAGGCCGAGGCTGATGAAGACCCAGGTGAAGGCATAGATCGCGGCCAGGATCAGCGCGAACGCCACCACGATGGACGCGAAGTCCGCGTGGGTGCGGAAACCCACCGCGACACCGAGGAGGGCCGTGACGGCGATGGCCCAGGCGTTGAGCGCCGTGTCCGCGAGGGAGCGCCCGGCCATCACCGCGGACCGCGGGATCGGCAACGAGCGGAGGCGGTCGTAGACCCCGGAGGACGAGTCCTCGGCCACCCCTGCCGGGATGTTCATCGCCGTCCACAGGACCGTTTGGACCAGGAAGCCGGACACGAGGAAGTCCACGTAGTCGACATCGGTGCCGGTCGAGATGGCCCCGCCGAAGACGTAGCGGAAGATGAACAGGAACAGCGCACCGAGGATCGGCGGCATCAGGAGCAGCTGGGGCGTGCGGAGGAACTGCAGGATCGTGCGCCGAGCGGTCTGCCCCGTGGCGGTGAGGAAGCCGGCGCCGGCGCCACGGGGGGCGAGCGGCGTGGCGGTGCCGGAAGCGGTTGACGTGAGTGTGGTCATCGAGGCTCCAAGGGTCAGACGGCGTCAGCCGCGGGGTCCTGGCCGGTCGTGGTGGGCGCGACGCCCCGTCCCGTGAGGGACAGGAACACCTCGTCGAGCGAGGGCCGGCGCAGTCCGATGTCGTCGACGGCGATGCCCCGCTCGTCGAGGCGGCGGACGACGACGGTGAGCTGGTCGGCGCCCCCATCCGCGCCGACCGAGACGCGTGACGTGTCGAGGTCGACACGCGGCGCTTCGGTGGCGACGGAGCCGAGGACGTCCTCCACGGCGGGGAGGTCACCGGCCGCCTGCGGCCGGACCTCGATCACGTCGCGGCCGGCACGGTCCTTGAGCTCGTCGGGCGTGCCCGCCGCGATGACCCGACCGTGGTCGATGATCACCACGTCGCGGGCGAGCTGGTCGGCCTCCTCGAGGTACTGGGTGGTGAGCAGGACGTCGGTGCCGTCGGCCACCAGGTTGCGAATGGCGTCCCAGAGCTCGATGCGACTGCGCGGGTCGAGGCCCGACGTCGGCTCGTCGAGCAGCAGCAGCCGGGGACGGCCGACCAGGCTGGCGCCGAGGTCCAGTCGGCGACGCATCCCACCCGAATAGGTGCGGACCAGGCGGTTGGCATCGTCGGTCAGGCCGATCCGATCGAGCACGGCGGCAGCCGCCGACCGCGCCTCGTCGCGGTCGAGGCCGAAGAGGCGGCCCACGAACACCAGGTTCTCCCGGCCCGTCATGGCCGGCTCGATCGACGCGAACTGACCTGCGAGGCCGATGGTCTGGCGGACACGCTGCGGCTCGGAGGTCACATCGATGCCGGCGACGCGCAGCTCAACGCGATCGGGCCGCAGCAGCGTGGCGACGGCGCTGATGAAGGTCGTCTTGCCCGCCCCGTTCGGTCCGAGGAGGGCCGTGACGCGACCGGAGTGGGCGACGAGATCGAGACCGGCGAGGGCCTCGACCTCACCGAAGCGCTTGGTGAGGCCTCGAGCCTCGACGATGGGGGTCATAGGGCGCGCTCCACGATCGGTCTCCTCGGGGGGTCTCGGGGGTCGGTCACATCGGCGGGGTTTCGTCGGTCATGGATATGACGGACCGCGACGAGGAAATGTGACCGATGGGCGACCACGACCACCTGACAGACCGATTCGATGCCGACCGGGCCCGACTGCGCGCCGTGGCCTACCGGATGCTCGGCTCGCTGAGCGAGGCGGACGACGCCGTCCAGGAGGCCTGGCTGCGGCTCAGCCGCGCCGACGCCAGCCGCGTCGAGAACCTGGGCGGCTGGCTGACCACAGTCGTCGGGCGCGTGTGCCTCGACATGCTGCGATCGCGCCGGAACCGGCGCGAGGAGCCGCTGGACGTCCACATGCCCGATCCGATCGTGAGCCGCGAGAACGACATCGACCCCGAACACGGAGCGCTGCACACCGAGTCGGTCGGCCTCGCGCTGCTCGTCGTCCTCGAGACCTTGGACCCGGCCGAGCGGCTCGCGTTCGTGCTCCACGACATGTTCGCCGTGCCCTTCGATGCGATCGCTCCGATCGTGGGGCGCTCCACCACGGCGGCACGCCAGCTCGCGAGCCGCGCCCGCCGCCGGGTGCGGGGAGCGGCCCCGGTCCCCGACACCGATCTCAGCCGCCAACGCGAAGTGGTCGATGCCTTCTTCGCCGCCGCTCGCGATGGCGAGTTCGACGCGCTCGTCGCGGTGCTCGACCCGGACATCGTGCTGCGGTCCGACGGTGGTGTCGCCCGACCGGCCGCCACGGTGCTGCTACGAGGTGCGGCGGCCGTGGCCGGGCAGGCGCTCGGTTTCGGGCGCCTCCACCCATTCGTCCGACCGGCGCTCGTGAACGGCGTCGCCGGTGTCGTCGTGGCTCCGCATCGGCGACCGTTCTCGGTCATGGCCTTCACGGTCCGGGGCGGCAGGATCGTGGAGATCGACGTGCTCGCCGACCCCGATCGCCTCCGCCAGCTCGACCTGGCGGTCCTCGACGACTCCGTGAGGCGATAGCGGTCATTCGCTTGTTCTCGAGGCGATAGGGGTCGGGGGCCGACCGCTATCGCCTCGGGAACCAGGAATGGCACGACGCCCGTGGCGCGGCGACGACGTCAGGCCGCTGGTGCGACGTGGGCGACGTCGATGTCGAGCGATCCGACCACGCTCGTGGCCCGCTCGACCAGGTCCGCGGCGGTCATGGTGGGCGCGGCGAGCAGGGTGCGGGTCAAGGACGTGAGCTCC
>JBKPHT010000270.1:0-16664 GCA_046730015.1 Actinomycetota bacterium | reverse complement strand
CACCCCCTCGGGCATCGGCGGCCGCGGGTACTCCGCCAGCATCCGCCGCAGCGCGGCGCGGGCCTCCTCGGGCTCGCCCATCGGCGGCTTCGGGAGGAAGGCGACGGCGGCAGCCAGCTCCGGGTCGAGGTTCATCGGTCTCCTCCTGTCGGGGACGCCCGCCCGCGTGGGCGAACTGGTCGCGCAGTCGTGTTTTTCATATCGTATATTTTTCTCCGCTCTGTGTCTGTCGCGCCGGTTGTCGTTCGCCTTCGGCGCTTGCGGACCCACCCTCGCCAGGCAGCAATATCGTATATTTCTCGCCCATGGACCCATCGTTCCTCGACGCCACCGAGCAGGCGGCGCTGGTCCGCCGGGGCGCCGTCAGCCCGGCGGACCTCGTCGAGCAGTCGATCCGAACCATCGAGGCACAGGACCCGACGCTGGGCGCCCTGGTCGACACGCGCTTCGAGCGGGCCCGCGCCGAGGCCGCCGGGCCCCTGCCCGACGGGCCGTTCACCGGTGTTCCGATGCTGGTCAAGGACGCCGTCCTGCACAGTGAGGGCGACCGCTACCAGCACGGCATGCGCTTCCTGCGCGACCGGCCCTGGCGCTCGCCCGCCGACTCCGAGCTGATGCGCCGCTACCGGGCCGCGGGGTTCATCCTCCTCGGTCGCACCAAGGTGCCCGAGCTCACGCTCGCGCCGACCACCGAGCCGCTCGCCCACGGCCCGTGCCGCAACCCGTGGGACCCGTCGCGGATCGCCGGCGGGTCGAGCGGGGGATCCGCGGCCGCCGTCGCCGCGGGCATGGTGGCGGTCGCCCACGGCAACGACGTCGGGGGCTCGATCCGCATCCCGTCGTCGTGCTGCGGCCTGGTCGGGCTCAAGCCCAGCCGCTATCGCACCAGCCCGGCACCGAGCGCCGGCGTGCTCGCGCCGTTGAACCACGAGCACGTGCTCTGCCGATCGGTGCGAGACACGGCCGCCGTGCTCGACGCCACCCACGGTCCGGTGGCCGGTGACCCGCACCAGGCGACCCCGCCGGCCCGCCCCTGGGCCGACGAGGTCGGCCGCGACCCCGGACGGCTCCGCGTCGGCCTCGTCACCGGCCGGCCGTTCGGCCTGCCGGTGGACCCCGAGTGCGTCGCCGCGGCCACCGCTGGAGCCACGTTGCTCGAGTCGCTCGGCCACCGGGTCGCCCCCACCGGCGCCGAGCCGCTCGCCGACGTCGGCGGGCTGATGGCGCTCGGCGCGGTGATCGGCTCGGCGGTTGCGTTCGACGTCGACCTCTGGGCGCGCCGGCTGGGCGAGCCGGTCGTCGACCTCGAGCCGGCGACGCTGCGCATGCTCGAGCTCGGCCGGGCCACCACCGGCGCCGGCTACCTGGCGGCGCTCGACGAGCTGGCCCGCTTCAGCCGGGCCGTCGTCGCCGCCTACCACGACCTCGACCTGATCCTGACGCCGACGCTGCCCGTGCTCCCCCACCCACTCGGCACCATCGACCCGGCGCAGCCCGTCGAGGCGATGCAGATGGAGCACGGCACCCTGTCCTCCCTGGCCATCCCGTTCGACGTCACGGGGCAACCGGCGATCTCCCTGCCGATGCACGTGTCGGCCGGCGGCCTGCCGGTGGGCGTCCAGCTCGTGGCGCCGTACGGCCGCGAGGACCGGTTGATCCGCGTCGCCGCCCAGCTCGAGGCGGCCGCCCCGTGGGCCGACCGGCATCCGCCGGCCACGACGCCGGCGACCGCGTGAC
The DNA here is from genome assembly GCA_046730015.1 of Actinomycetota bacterium. Lineage (GTDB taxonomy): Bacteria > Actinomycetota > Acidimicrobiia > Acidimicrobiales > VFJN01 > ZC4RG19. Next base: position 14,927 of record JBKPHT010000270.1, on the reverse strand, counting down.
GGTGATCGGTCCGCTCAGCCCGAGGTCGCCGCCGTCGCCGCCGGCGGCGTGGCGGCCCGGCGCACGAGGTTGAGCGGCCGGACGAACGGCAGGTCGAGGTGGGTGCGGATGCCGGGCGCCGCGTCGCACACCGCCGGGATGGCGTTGACCGTGTTCATCGCGGTCCACACCCGCCCCCAGTACCCGGAGTCGCCGTTCGGCCCGGGGGCGGTCGGCTCGAACGAGACCCGGAGCGACGGCTCCCCCTCGATCTGCAGCGAGTACTTGATCGTGCCGTAGCCCCAGTCGGGTTCGAGGTCGTCGTCCATCTTCCAGAAGGTGCGGAACACCACGATCGGCCGGCCCACCCGCTCGGCCGACCAGGCCCGCCACTCGAAGCGCATGCCTGCCACCCGGCCCTCGCCGATCTCGCCCGAGCGGACCACGAGCGGCCGCTTGGCCACCGCCACGTCGAACTCAGTGGTGAACCGGTCGACCGCCACGCCCAGCCCATCGCAGACGAGCAGCATCGACTCCTGGAAGATCCGCTCCATCGTCGCGACGATGCGGCTCGGCTCGGCCACGGCCTCGGACGGATCGCGACCGAACCCGAGGCCGTCGAACATCATGGGCGCCGACGGGTGCTCCGAGAGGTCGGCGACCTCCTGCACGACGATCTGGTCGATGCGGGTGCACAGCCGCGCGAAGGTCAGCGGCAGCAGGTCGCCGGAGAACCCCGGGTGGATCCCGGTCCCGTGCAGCGAGGCGCCGCCGGCGCGGCACGCGGCCTCGAGGCGCTCGACCACCGGCGCCTCCATCGCCCGGGGGTTGACGAAGCCGACGGGCGTCACGACGTTCTTGCCCGAGGCCAGGATGCGGCACAGCTCGTCGACGTCGGCGTGGAGCGGGGCGTAGACCACGCAGTCGGCGTCGATCGCCAGCACGTCGTCGACGTCGCCGGTGGCCGCCACCCCGACCGGGTCGATGCCGGCGAGGGCGCCGGCGTCGCGTCCCACCTTCCCCTCCGTGGTCACGTACGCGCCGACCAGCTCGAGGCCGTCGGTCCCGGCGATGTGGCGGATCGCGATCTGGCCGACCGAGCCGGTGGCCCACTGGATGATGCGGTAGCTCGGCGCGGCCATGGTCCCTCCGGTTGATGCATCCGTCACCGGATTGTATATTCGATGCGATACGCCGTCACGCGCCGATCGGGGGTCGAGCTGGCATGGTCGAGTACAACCCGTTCTCCCGGGCGGTGGCCGACAACCCCTTCCCCGTCTACCGGCGGCTGCGCGACGAAGCGCCCGTGTACCACAACGAGGAGCTCGGGTTCTACGCGCTGTCCCGCTTCGACGACGTCATGAGCGCGCACCTCGACCCGGCCACGCTGTCGTCTGCTCACGGCGTCACCATCGAGGGCATCGAGGCCGGCCAGCCCCTCCTCATCGTCATGGACCAGCCCGAGCACACCGCGCACCGCAAGATCGTCAGCCGGGTCTTCACGCCCCGGCGCATCGGGGCGCTCGAGCCGTTCATCCGGGCCACCGCCGGCGATCTGCTCGACCGCGTGCGCGACCAGGACGCGTTCGACGTGGCCGCGGACTTCTCGATCCGCCTGCCGCTCGACGTCATCAGCGAGCTCATCGGCATCCCTGCGTCGCTGCGCGACGAGGTGCACGTGCTGTGCGACCGCATCACGACGCGCCGGGAGGGCTCGACCGACTACGAGGACGCGTTCGCGGCGAACATCGAGCTGCACGCGCTGCTGGTGGGGCTGGTGCGGGACCGGCGCGCCCACCCCGGCGACGACGTGATCAGCCTGCTCATGCAGAGCCCGATCCCGCTCGGGGACGGCACCGAGCGCTCGATGGACGACGACGAGCTGGCGACGCGCTTCCTCGAGCTGGCCTTCGCCGGTCACGAGACCGTGGCCAAGCTGATCCCCAACGGCGTGATCGCCCTGGCCTGGTACTCCGACCAGCGCCGGGAACTGGTCGCCGACCCGGGCCTCATGGCGGGCGCCGTCGAGGAGATGCTGCGGTGGGACCCGCCGTCGCACTACCAGGGGCGGTGGACGACCCGTGACCTCGAGCTGCACGGGACGACCATCCCGGCCGACAGCCGGGTCATCCTCCTCACCGGCGCCGCCGGCCACGACGAGCGTCGCTACCACGAGCCCGAGCTGTTCGACCTGCACCGCGAGGTCGACCGCCACCTCAGCTTCGGGTTCGGCGCGCACCTGTGCCTGGGCGCCGCCCTGGCCCGCCTGGAGACCCGGATCGCGTTCGAGGAGCTGCTCGCGCGGGTCCCGGACTACGGCATCGACGAGACGAGCGCGGTGCGGCAGTACTCCGGCAACGTCCGGGGTCTCGACCACCTCACGATCGTCCCGGAGCGCACGCCGGTGTCGGCGTGAGACCTGGAGAGGGGAACACATGACGGTACCGACGCTCGCCGGTCGGCGGGTCCTGGTGGTGGGGGGATCGTCCGGGATCGGACAGGGCTTCGCCGTGCGGGCCGCCCGGACCGGCGCCAAGGTCGCCGTCGTCGGCCGGCGGGCCGACCGGCTCGACGAGACACTCGAGCGGGCGGGTGGCGGCACGGCGATCGTGGCGGACCTCCGCGACGCCGACGACTGCGCCCGGATCGGGGCGGAGGCGGCGGCCGCGCTGGGCACGATCGACCTGGTGTTCATCGCCGCCGGCGCGGCGGCGCTCCGGTGGGTGGAGGAGACCACCGCCGACGACTGGGCCGTCGCGTTCGAGACCAACGTGATCGGCGTGAACCTGGTGATCAAGGCGCTGTGCCCCGCCCTGGAACCGGGGGCGATCGTCGCGGCATGCTCGTCGGAATCGGTCGGTCACCCCCACTCCGGCCTGGTCCCGTACGGTGCCAGCAAGGCCGCGCTGGAGGAGTCGCTGCGGGGCTGGCGCATCGAGCACCCCGAGTTCCGGTTCAGCTGCGTGGCGGTCGGCGCCACGGTGCCCACCGACTTCGGCAGCGCCTTCGACCCCGCGACGCTGACGCAGGCCATGGAGCTGTGGGCCCGTCACGGGCTGGCGCGCGCCGACATCATGAAGACCGACGAGGTCGCCGACGTGCTCGTCGGCACGTTCGGGATCGCGGCCGCGTACCCGGGCGTCGGCATCGAGCACCTGACGGTGCGGTCCCCCGCGGGGGTCATCGGCGGGACCGAGGGGATGCGCAAGGCCGCCGTAGAGAACGGGATCGGGCTGTGAGCGCCCACTCGGTAGACCCGCAGGACCTGATCCTGATCAGCGTCGACGACCACATCTGCGAGCCGCCAGGCATGTTCGACGCCCACGTGCCGGCGCGGTACAAGGACCTCGCGCCCCGGGTCGAGGTCGGCGAGGACGGCTCCCAGCAGTGGTGGTACGGCGACCTGCGCGGCCGCGACCTCGGGCTGAACGCGGTCGCCGGCAAGCCGCGCGAGTACTTCAACATCGACGCCAGCCGGTACGACGAGATGCGCCCCGGCTGCTACGACGTCGACGAGCGGGTGCGCGACATGAACGCCGGCGGCCAGCTCGCCGGGCTCAACTTCCCCAACTTCACCGGCTTCTCCGGTCAGGTGCTCAACCAGGGCCCGGACCGCACCGTCAACGAGGTGATGATCCGGGCGTACAACGACTGGCACATCGACGAGTGGTGCGCCGCCCACCCGGGCCGCTTCATCCCGTGCGGGATCCTGCCGCTCTTCGACGTGGAGCGGGCCGCCTCCGAGGTGCGCCGGCTGGCGGACAAGGGCTGCCACGCCGTGACGTTCTCCGAGAACCCGGAGGCGCTGGCCATGCCATCCATCCACTCGGGGTCCTGGGACCCGCTGTTCGCCGCGTGCTGCGACGTCGGCACGGTGCTGTGCTGCCACGTCGGCTCGTCGTCCCGGTCGGCACCGACGGCCAGCGACGCCCCACCGAGCGTGCGGATGAACCTGTCGTCGACGATGTCGATCTTCACCCTGTGCGACCTGCTGTGGGCCGACTTCTGGGACCGCTTCCCCGCGCTGCGGTTCTCGCTCACCGAGGGTGACATCGGCTGGATCCCCTACTTCCTCTGGCGGGCCGAGCACGTGAACGACCGCCACTCGGGCTGGACCGGTCATGAGTTCGGCGCTGCCGGCGGGCCCACCGAGGTCTTCCGCGAGCACGTGCTGTGCTGCTTCATCAACGACGCCGTGGGCGTGAAGCTGCTCGACGAGTTCAACATCGACAATGTCTGCTGGGAGTCCGACTACCCGCACTCCGACGGAACGTGGCCCCACGCGCCCGAGGAGGCGGCCAAGGTCCTGGACGGCGTTCCGAGAGAGGTGGTCGACAAGATCACCCACCGGAACGCGATGGCGCACTACCAGTTCGATCCCTTCGCCCACCGCCCGCCCGAGCGGTGCACGGTGGCCGCCCTGCGGGCGGAGTCACCCGACGTCGACGTCGTGACCCGGGTCGGCCGGCGGGCCGACGAGCGTGACCTCGAGGCCTGGAGGGACATCACCACCCGGGGGATCGCCAAGCGGCGGTGAGCTCCCCGAGATCCCGGGAGATCACCTCGACCCGGTTGCGGTCTCCCGCACGTCGGGCAGGTCGAGCAGCTTGGCGTAGTCCACGAACGCCCGCAGCGTGTGGCCGCCGTCGACGGCGAGGTGCTGGCCCGTGACCCACGACGACTCCGGGCCGGCCAGGTAGCGCACGGCCTGGGCGATGTCGTCGACCTCGCCGTTGCGGGGGATCGCCTGCCCGGCGAGGAACTCAGCCATCATCGCCTCGTTCGCGAACGCCCCCGCCGTGGCCGGCGTCCGGGTCATGCCGGGACGCACCGAGTTGACCCGGACCCCCGCCACGCCGAGCTCGTCGGCGGCGATCTTGACGAGCTGGTCGACGGCGGCCTTGCCGGCGCTGTAGGTGGCGAGGTAGCGGCACGAGAACGCGGCGGCCGTCGACGAGATGGCGACGAACGAGCCGCCGCCCGCCCGCACCATGGCCCGGCCGGCGTACTTGAGGAGCAGGAACACCGGTCGGACGTTCTTGTCGACCTCCTCGCTGAACTGGTCGTCGCCGTAGAGCAGGACCGGGGTGATCGAGCCGCCGCCGGGGACGACCACGGCGACGTGGAGGCGGCCGTCCGCGGACGCGGCGTCCACCGCGGCCCTGACGCTGTCGCCGTCGAGCGCGTCGCACCGCACCCACGAGACGGCCAGGCCCTCGCCCTGCAGCGCGGCCGCCGCGTCGCGCAGCTTCTGCTCCGTGCGCCCGGCGATGGTGACCGCGGCGCCGTCCCGGGCGAGCAGCCGCGCGCTGCCCAGCCCGATGCCGCTGCCGCCGCCGATGACGATGGCGTGCTGGTCGGCGAGTGGCGTGGCCATGTCCCCCTCCTTCACGTGCCGGGCGGGTTGGCGGCCCGTGTCTCGGTCCAGTCGATGAACGCGACCCGCTCGGCGATCTTCCAGTCGCCCGCGTCGTCACGCCGGTAGGCGTCGTCGTAGCGCATGTGCATCACGTAGCTGGTCCCCTCGTGCCGATCGACCGTCAGGTGGTGGGCCAGGCAGTAGACCTCGCCCGTGGCCTCGTCGTCGCCGATCTCGTACACGCCCTGGCCGACGAAGTGGAACGTGCGGGCGTACCGCTTCCGGAGCAGGTCCGGCACGGTGGCCAGCTCGTCGCGCCCGGCCATGACCGACACCGGCGTGTCCAGGTCGGGCAGGCGGAACACCCGCACGCGGGCGTCGGGCAGGAACACGCCGGCGTACGTCTCGCCGCTCCGGCGGTCGGCCCCCGCCGCGTAGAGCGCCGACAGCCGGCGCAACGCGAGCTCGTCGGCGGTGCGGTCGGGCGCGGTCATGTCCCCGAGGCCTCGTGCTCGCCCAGGCGGCGACCGGCCTGGTCGAACCACGCCGGCAGGTCGGCGTCGTCCCGGACGAAGGCGGCGAGCGGGGTCACGACGTCGGTCGCGCCGGCGGTCACCAGCTCGGGCACGCCCGCGAGCGACGCCGCGAGGTCGGGCCGGCCCGACTCGCCCCGGATCACGGGAAGGTGGGCCCGGACCCGCAGGCCTCCGGGGTCGCGACCGGCGTCGGCCAGGGCCTTGGTGAGCAGGGCCACCCCGTCGGCGACGCCGGGCGGGCGCTCGCCCATGATGGGGATCCACCCGTCGCCGAGCTCGACGATGCGGCGCACGTTGCGCGGCGTCAGCGTGCCCGAGAAGAGCACGGGTGGCCCACCGGGGCGGACCGGCTGGGGATGGCACCAGATGTCGGCGAACGAGACCGATCCCGAGGAGAACATGGCGGGGCTCGAGCCCCAGAGGGCCCGGCAGGCGGCGATCGTGTCGGTCAGGAGCTGGCCGCGGGCCGAGGCGTCGAGGCCCTGGGCGTCGAACTCCTCCTGCTGCCAGCCCGAGCCGACCCCCAGCTCGAGGCGCCCGTGCGACAGCACGTCGAGCGTCGCGGCCGTCTTGGCCAGCAGGGTGGCCGGGCGCAGCGGTGCGATCAGGATGCCCGTGCAGAGCCGTAGGGTCGTGGTCACGGCGGCGACCGCCGTCAGCACGGTCAGCGGCTCGGGCCAGGGACAGTCCGGCGCCTGGGTGAACGTGCCCCACGGGTAGCGGTCGGTGCGGGCGCCCATCACGACGTGGTCGGAGATCACCACCCCGGCGAAGCCGGCCTCCTCCGCCCGCCGGGCGGTCTGGACGACCACCGCGGGGTCGCCCCCGGCCATGTCGCCGGGCGGGAGGCCGAGGAGGATGGGCAAGCTCGTCGACGTGGTCACGGTCCCCCTGTCGTGGTCTGGCCGGCTCCGCGGCCATGAATTGCATATCATATGCTGACCGTTGGAATCGAGCGGCTGAGCCGCTCCCGAAAGGACGGCACGATGGTCGACATGCTGGCAGGGAAGGTCGCGATCGTCACGGGTGCGGGCCAGGGCATCGGCCGGGGCATCGCCCGCACGTTCGCCACCGAGGGGGCCCGGGTCGCGGTCGTCGACCTCGACAAGGACCGCGGCGCCGCCGTCGCCGACGAGATCCGGGCGGCCGCCGGCGAGGCCATCGCGGTGGCGTGCGACGTGGGCGACCGCCGCCAGGTCGACGACGCCGTGCGGGCCACGGTCGACGCCTTCGGCGGGGTGGAGATCCTCGTGAACACCGCCATCGCGGGCGCACCGCGGGTCCCGCTCCTCGAGACCACCGAGGAGCTCGCCGAGGTCATGTGGCGCTCGGGTCCGCTGGGGACGATGCACTTCATCCAGGCGTGCCACCCCCACATGCGGGGGCGGGACGCCAAGGTGATCAACTTCGCCTCGGGGGGCGGGATCAACGGCGACATCGGCTACGCCGCCTACGCGCCCGCCAAGGAGGGCGTGCGGGCGCTCACCAAGGTGGCCGCCCGCGAGCTCGGCCCCGACGGCATCCGGGTCAACGCCATCTGCCCGGCGGCCAAGACGAGGCTGATGCAGGCCTGGGTCGACGAGGACCCCGACCGGGCGGCGGCGGTGGAGGCCACGATCCCGCTGCGCCGGTTCGGCGATCCCGACGTGGACATCCCCCTGGCAGCCGTCTTCCTCGCCAGCGACTACTCCCGCTACGTCACCGGCCACACGCTCATGGTCGACGGCGGGTCCTGCAAGTTCTGACGCCCCGACCTCACGCCCCGATCACCTCCTTGCCGAAGCGCTCGGCGTGCTCGAGGAAGGTGGCGCGGTCGGGCGCCGGCAGCCGGATCGACAGCCACGTCACCCCGATCGCAGCCAGCCGCCCGGCCTCGTCGAGCAGCACCTCCGGCTCGAACCGGTCGCGCCAGTGCGGGTGGGAGAACGGGGTGCAGCACACATCGATCGGCTGGGTCCGGCCCGCGGCCTCGGCCATCGCCCGCAGCTCGTCCATCCGCCCGGCGAGCATGTCGATGCCCGTCAGCTCGGCCGTCCGCACGGCCGCAGCCACCTTGGCCGGCGCGGGGAACGGGACCCAGCCCTGACCCAGGGCGACGGCCCGGCGCATGGCGGCACGGGAGTTCCCGCCGATCCAGATGGGCGGGTGGGGCGACGCGACCGGCTTCGGCAGCATGGCGTTGCCGCGCGCCACCCAGCCGTCCGACCGGCCGTCGACCGGCTCGCCGGTCCAGGCCTGCCTCATCGCGTCGATGGCCCGGTCGAGCCGCGCCCCCCGGTCGGCGAACGACGCGCCGAGCGCGTCGAACTCGCCCTCGAGGTAGCCCGCCGCCACCCCGAGGATCACCCGGCCCCCCGACAGCGCGTCCAGCGTCGCCACCCCCTTGGCGGCGAGGAAGGGGTTGCGGTAGCCGGCGACGAAGACGTTGGTGTGGAGCCCGATCCGGCTGGTGGCCGCCGCCGCGACCGCGAGGACGACCAGGGGGTCGAGGGCATGGTGCCCGCCCTCGGCCACCCACCGCGCCGGCGGGAACGGATGATCGGTGACGTGGCACGCGTCGAAGCCGGCGGCCTCGGCCGCCGCGGCCATCTCCGTCACCGCGGCCGCGCTGCCGAACTCGGCGGGCCGGTCCACCGCGTCGGGGGGCAGGGCGACGCTGTAGCGGACGGTGGTCCCGGGCTCGCCGGTCACGTGCACCACTGCCCCCCGTTCACCGACAGGTGCTGCCCGGTCACCTGGCCGGCGTAGTCCGACGCGAGGAAGACCACCGGCCGGGCGCACTCGTCGGCGGTCGGCACCGATCCCAGCGCCATCTCCGTCGCCTTGTCGACCAGCCACTCGTCGACCGTCGTCCCGGACGCCGCGGCGGCGCCCGCACCGAGCCGGTGCAGGTTCTCCCCGTCGACAGGACCGAGGAACACGCCGTTGACCCGGATCCCCCAGCCGCCGACCTCCAGCGCGAGCGTCCGGGCGAGCGCCGCCAGCGCCGACTTGGAGGCGGAGTAGGCCGCCATGCGCGGCGGGTTGCGCAGCGCCGCTCCCGAGTTCACGAGGACGATCGCCCCACCGCCGCCGTCCCGCATGGGGGGCACGCACAGCTGCACGAGGTGCAGCGCGCCGAAGACGTTGACCTCGAAGACCGTGCGCCACTCGTCGGGATGGGCATCGACCACCGGAGCCCAGTCGCCCTCGTGGTGGGCATTCTGGACGAGCACGTCGAGCCGGCCGAACCGGTCGACCGTGGCGTCGACGAGCCGCCCGCACGAGTCGCGGTCGGTGATGTCGACGGCCATCACGAGCGGCTCGCGACCCGCCGCCCGCACGTCGTCGGCCACCGCCTCCAGCCGATCGATGCGTCGGGACGCGATCGCCACGTCGACCCCGTGGCGGGCGAGCTCGACCGCGATGCTGCGGCCCATGCCGGGGCCCGCGCCGGTCACGATGGCCACCTTCCCGGTGTCGAACATCATCCCTCCCTCAATCCTCCTGCCGTCGCCTCGAACAGGCCGCGCGTACGGAACACGTCGACGACGAGCTGGGTGTTCCGCCGCGTCATGTCGAGGTACCGCTGCGACGCGCCGTCGCGGTCGCCCGCCCGGACCGCAGAGCCGATCGCCAGCAGGGCGTCCCGCTGGCCGTCGATCGCCTCGCCCACCAGCTCGAAGAAGTCGCCGGGGACCAGCGGCGGCACCGCGCGCAGCAGCGCGCGGATGCGGGGCGAGCGGGCTGCCCCCACGATCGTGGCGTGGAACGACACGGCCAGCGGGTACAGGGCGCCGGCGGTGGTCGCTCCCCGCAGCTGCTGCTCGATGGCGGCGAGGGCCACGTCGCTGGCGTCGTCGCGGTGCAGGGTGGCCTGGCGGACGGCGAACCCGTACACGACGCCGAGCAGCTCGTAGTGGTCACGGACGGCGTGCTCGTCGAGGGCATTGACGAACGCTCCCCGGTGCAGCTCGATGGTCACCCAGCCCTCGCGGTCGAGCGCGATCAGCGCCTCGCGGACGGGGATGCGGCTGATCCCGAGCTCGTCGGCGATCCGGTCCTGGGGGATGCGCTCGCCCGGCCGGAGCTCCCCGTGGAAGATCCAGGCCCGGATCAGCCGGGCCGCCTCGTCGCCGCTGCTGCGCCGGACGAGCGTCGCCGCGGGTTCACGTCGCGGCTTCGCCATGGTGGGCTTCGCCATTGGTATATGATATCTTACATCTACCGTCCTGATCGTTGGACAGGAGCGACGTAGGATCCCGGCATGGCGACTCGAGCCCGAGCCAACACCGAACCGCCCTCGGAGCCGGTTCCGCCCACGCCCATGGCGAAGGGCCTCGGCCTGGTGCGCATGAGCAGCGGCGACCAGGCGGCCCTCTACATCCGTCGGCTGATGTTCGACGGGGACCTCCGGCCCGGCACCCGGGTGCCCCAGGACGAGATCGCCCAGGCCCTCGGCGTCAGCCGCATCCCCGTCCGCGAGGCGCTGATCGCCCTCGAGCGCGAGGGCTGGGTGACCATCGAGCTGCACCGGGGGGCGTTCATCAACGCCCTCGACGAGCAGTCCGTCCGCGACCACTACGAGCTCTACGGGCTGGTCTACGGGTTCGCCGCAAAGCGGGCGCTGCGCCGCACGAGCGACGGCGTGCTGGTGCAGCAGCTGGCGCAGATCGTCGACGACCTCCCCACGGCCACCCAACCGGAGGACTTCACCCGGCTCGCCTTCGCGTTCCACCGCACGGTCGTCAACGGCGCCCGCTCGCACCACATCAACGTGGTGGTCCGGGCCATGTCGGGCCTGGTCCCCGGCGACTTCTTCTCGCTGGTCCCCGATGCGATCGCGATCGAGCGCCGCGGCCTGCCGGTGATCGCCCGGGCGATGGCCGGCGGCGACGAGGACCGGGTGGCGGCCGAGTACCTGCGCATGATGCAGCGGGTCGGCAAGCAGGTCGTCGAGCTGTTCGAGCGCCGCGGGTTGTTCGAGCAGCCGGAGCCGGTGTCGCCCGCCGGGCGCGCCGCCACCACGCGCGCACCCGCCGGGTGATGCTCGACGGCACGCGCGTCCTCGACCGCACCGGCGACATCGCCGGGCCGTACTGCACCAAGCTGCTGGCCGACGCCGGGGCCGACGTCGTGCGGGTCGAGCCGGCCGGCGGTGACCCGCTGCGGCGGTGGCGCTCCGGCGCGCTCTTCGACTTCCTCAACGCCTCGAAGCGGTCGGTCGTCGAGGTCGGGGACCTGCCGGCGGGCGCCGACCTGCTGGTGACCGACGAGCCGGTCGACGTCGGCCCGCTGTGGGACGTGAACCCGGGCCTGGTGGTGGTGACGATCACCCCGTTCGGCGCCGACGGCCCCTGGTCGGGTCGCCCCGCCACCGAGTTCACCCTCCAGGCGTGGGCCGGGTCGACGGGGCACCGGGGTCTGCCGGACGCCGAGCCGCTGGCCGCCGGCGGGCGGCTCGGCGAGTGGGTCACGGGCACCTACGCCGCGGTGGGAGCGCTCGCCGCGCTCCGGTCCGCCTGGGCCACGGGGCGGGGCGAGGTGGTCGACGTCTCGATGCTCGACACCATGGCGATCACCATGGCCACCTTCCCGTCGGTGTTCGCGTCCTTCCTCGGCTGGCCGGCGATCCACGGCACCGGCCGGGGCGTCGAGGTGCCGTCGATCGAGCCCACCGCGGACGGCTACGCGGTGTTCACGACCAACAGCGCCCAGCAGTTCCAGGACTTCTGCCTGCTCATCGATCGCCCCGACATGTTGGACGACGCCGACCTGGCCTCGGTGGCGGGCCGCACGAGGCGCCGGGACGAGTTCCTCGGGGCGGTGCACGAGCACACCACGCGCCGCACGACGGCGGAGCTAATGGCCGACGCTGCGCTGTTCCGCATCCCGAGCGGCCCCGTGCTCGACGGGTCGACCGTCCCGGCCTTCGACCACTTCGTCGAGCGGGGCGTGTTCGGCCCCGACCCGGGGGGCCGGTTCCTGCAGCCGCGCGTCCCCTACCGGATCTCGGGGCTGCCGACCCGCCCGTTCGGCCCGGCGCCCGCGGAGGGCGAGCACGCCGGCCGGGTCGACTGGGAGCCCCGCCCCCCGGCGGCGCGGACGCCGGAGGCGGCCCGGCTGCCGCTCGACGGGATCCGGGTGGTCGACTGCACCGCGTGGTGGGCCGGTCCGTCGGCGACGCAGGCGCTGGCCCTGCTGGGGGCCGACGTCGTCAAGGTCGAGTCGGTGACCCGCCCCGACCTCATGCGCTACACGACCGCCCGGCGGGCGTCGGACGAGTCGTGGTGGGAGTGGGGCCCGATGTTCCACGCCGCGAACGCCGGCAAGCGGGGCATCACCCTCGACCTGGGCCGCCCCGAGGGGGTCGCGGTGTTCGAGCGGCTGGTGGCCAGCGCCGACCTCCTCGTCGAGAACTACACGCCCCGGGTGATGGAGCAGTTCGGGCTCGGGTGGGAGCGGCTGCGCGAGGTGAACCCGGAGCTGATCATGGTCCGCATGCCGGCGTTCGGGTTGTCCGGACCCTGGCGGGAGAACACCGGGTTCGCCCAGACCATGGAGAGCATCACCGGCATGGCCTGGCTCACCGGGTTCGAGGACGGGCCCCCGGTGCTGGTCCGGGGCGCCTGCGATCCGCTGGCCGGCATGCACTCCGTGATCGCGGCGCTGCTGGCGCTCGGGCACCGCGACCGCAACGGGGGCGGCCACCTGGTCGAGTCGGTGATGGTGGAGGCGGCGCTGAACGCCGCCGCCGAGCAGGTGATCGAGCACTCGGTCAGCGGGACCGTGCTCGGACGGCAGGGCAACCGCGGGCCGGGCGCCGCGCCCCAGGGCGTGTACCCCTGCGCGGGGACCGACCGGTGGCTCGCGCTGGCGGTCGCCGACGACGCGCAATGGGACGCGCTGCGGGCGGTGCTCGGCGGCCCGGCCTGGGCCGACGACCCGCGGCTGGGGACCGCGGAGGGACGGCGGGTCGCCCACGACCTGATCGACGACGAGCTCCGGGCGTGGACCAAGGACCGCGACGCCGAGGAGCTCGCCGACCTGCTCGCCCGGGCGGGCGTCCCCGCCGGCGTGGTCATCCCCTCCCGGGACGTGGTGCACAACCCCCAGATCCGCCATCGCGGCCTGTTCGAGCCCGAGCGCCATCCCGTCACCGGCGACCACGATCTGCCGACACTCCCGTTCCGCTTCTCCCGCGTCCCGGCGTGGCTGCGGCGCCCGTCGCCCACGCTCGGCGAACACAACCACGAGGTGCTCGCCGAGCTCGGGCTCCCGGCCGACGAGATCGCGGCGCTCGGCGGGCTCGGCGTGATCGGCGACCGCCCCGTGGGCCTCTGAGCCCGGCGCACCCCGGGTCGATCAGGTGCCCTGCGGGGCGCGGACGTCCTTGAGCACGCCGGGCAGGTGCACGGCGGCGAGGTTGTCGTCCAGGTACCCCGGCGCCTCCTGCGTCTCGACGAACCACCCCGTCGGGCACATCGTGAGGATCTCGACGAACGAGAAGCCCCGCCGCTCGAGCTGGGTCTCGAACGCCCGCCGGACGAGCCTGCGGGTCCGGGCCACGGCACCCGCGGTGTTGACCGCCCCGCGGGCCACGAACGCCGCTCCGTCGAGCTGCGCCAGCAGGTTGCTGACGAGGATCGGCCGGCCGTGGGCCTCCGCCTCCCGGCCGTCCAACGTGTTCTTCGTCCGCTGGCCCAGCACGGTGGTGGCGGTCATGTGCCCGCCGGTCTCGCCGAACACGCCGTTGTTCAGCATGAAGCAGGTGACGTTCTCGCCCCGGGCCGCCGTGTGGAGCACCTCCTGGAGGCCCTCGTTCACCATGTCGCCGTCGCCCTGGACCGTGAACACGACGGTGTCGGGGCGGGCCCGCTTGGACCCGGTGGCCAGCGACGGGGCCCGGCCGTGCAGGGCCTGCAGCACCTCGACGTCGAGGTTGTTGGAGAACGCGGTGTAGCAGCCGATGCCGAACACGGCGATCGTCCGTCGGACCACCTCCAGCTCCTCGACGACCTCCAGGACCGACCGCATGGCGATCGGCTCGCCGCAGCCCGGGCAGAGGTGGTGCTCGCCGACCTCGATGAGCGACGGGGTGAAGTCGTCGACCAGCCGGCTCGGCTCGGACGGCGGGCGGTCGGTGGGCAGGACGGTGAGCCCGTCGACTCTGATCACGGCAGGCCTCCCGGGGGCGAGGTGGGGTCGGCGAGCACGCGCTCGACGCGGCGGCGGATCGTGGCCACGTCCAGGTCGGGGGCGATGCCGAACCCCGAGCTGTCGATGCTGAGCCCGCCGATGAAGTGGACGGGCGCGGCGCCGAGCACCGCGAGCCTGACGTCGTCGATCATCTGGCCCTGGTTGTTCTCGTAGACGGCCAGCGCCCGCACGCGGCCGGCGACCTCGGCGAGCGCCGCCGACGGGAACGGGAACAGCGTGACCGGCCGGGCGTACCCCACCTTCAGCCCGTCGGCTCGCATCTGGCCGACCGCGGCGCGGACATAGCGGCCCTGGGTGCCGTACGCCACCACGACGACGTCGGCGTCGTCGGTGTGGCCGAGCTCGATCAGCGGCTCGACGCCGGCCGCCATCTCGGCCGAGGCCCGCGCGCAGGCCAGGTGGTGCCGGGCCAGGTCGTAGCCGACGCCGTCGCGCTGCTTGGTGTCGCCGAGCGGCGACACCAGCTTGGCTCGGCCCGAGCCCCCGGTCGAGCCGTCGAGCGCCCAGTCGGTCGGCGGCGGTGGTCCGAGGTCGAGCGGCACGACGGCCACCGACTGCGCCGTGTGGGCCAGGTAGTAGTCGCCCAGGACCAGCACCGGGTTGCGCCAGGTGGCGGCCAGGTGGAACGCGCGCTGCACGAGGTCCACCGCCTCGGCCACGTCCATCGGGGCGAGCACGACGAGCCGGTAGTCGCCGTGGCCGCCGCCCCGCGTGGCCTGGTGGTAGTCGCCCTGGGCGCGCGCCATGTTCAGCACCACGAGCGGGACCCGGGCCAGCGTCATCTCGGCCAGCGACTCCTGCATCAGGGACAGGCCCTGGCCGGTCGATCCGGTGGCGGCCGGCGTGCCGGTGGC
>JBKPHT010000269.1:0-9232 GCA_046730015.1 Actinomycetota bacterium | reverse complement strand
GTGTTCCTCAAGCTGGCCGGCATCGGCCTGGCGACGGCCGTGTTCGTCGACGCCACCGTGGTCCGGATGGTCCTGGTGCCGGCCACGATGGAGCTGCTCGGCGACCGCAACTGGTGGCTACCCCGCTGGCTCGACCGGCTGCTGCCCAGCATCGACGTCGAGGGCGAGGCCGTGGGCGCTGTCCCAGCGCCGGCGACCGCCGGGCCCGAGGCGGGACCCGACACCGAGCCCTCCCGGGTGCCCGTCGGCTGACCGCCACGGGTCTCCCCCACCCGACCCCCGGGCGCCGTGCCTTCCGGCCGGCGCCCGGGGGCGCGCGAAAGACGATCGCGTCCGGGGTGGACGGGACGACTGACACCACCGAGCCCGGGAGTGTGCTCGGAGAGCGCTTCCCACGTCCCGTCGGCGCCGTCAAGGACCCCAGACGAACCCGCGGTATTCGGGCCCGGACGTGTCGACGCCGATCACCTGGCCCCGGTTGTTCACGTCCACGCTGAAGGCGCTCGGCTGGATCACCACGACGTTGCGCTTGTCCGGACCCTTCGCCAGCACGGCGGAGCAGCACTCGCCGGTCGTGAGGTAGATCGTCGCCGCGATCTCGCCCCGGTCGTTGATGCCGCCGGCATAGCTGTTGGGGAACCGCGTGAACGGCCGGGGGATGGCGAATCCGCCGTCCTCCCACAGGAGCACCTGGGAGCCGTCGCCTCCCGAGCTGAGGCCGATGACCTGGCCGGCCTCGTTGATGGAATCGGTGCCGGAGAAGAAGTCGCCCTCGAGCGCGCCGAGGTCGTGCACCGCGCCGTCCTCCCACAGGACGGCGTGGAGCAGGCCCGACTCAGTGAACGCCGAGAAGCCGACGATCTGGCCCCGTTCGTTGAGGTCCGTGGCGCCGGTGATGCGTGCGCCCGGCAGCGAGGGCAGCACGCGTGGAACACCGTCCTCCCACACCGTCGCGTGGCTGACCGTGAACCCCGGCGGCTCGAAGGTGTGGGTCTGCCCGACGATCACACCCAGGTCGTTCACCGCCCGTGCGTTGCCCGACAGGTGGCCGGCGGGCAAGGCCAGCACGTGGATCTCACGGTCGGACCAGTAGACCGGGCTCGCACCGCTCGAGCCGACGATCAGCCCGCTCGCGTTGACACCGGCCGCGACACTGCTGTCGCCGGGCGCCGCGACCCCGAGGTCGTGCATGGTGCCGTCCCACACGAAGGCGTGGGTCGGCGAGAACAGCACGTCGGGTTGCGTCTCGCTGTAGCCGACGATCAGCCCGTCGTCGTTGATGACGAACGGCCAGCTCAGGCCACCGAGGGTGCCGATGAAGGTGACGGTGCGCGGCTTCGACGCCGCCGCGGGTGCGAGCATCCAGCTCGCCGCGGCGAGCACCGCCGTCACCGCCCAGAGGCGTCTGACCATCACGATCACCCCCTCCCCGCTCGGACCCTAATCCCCACACGCGGGGGTGCCGATCCGACGTCCAGTCGTGGTTCCCGCACGCCGAACGCCTCTCGGTGCCTCGCGCCGGGCACCTCCTGATCGTGCAGAACCCGAGGGCACTGGCCCAAGGGCTCCACGACTTCATCTCACGCCATCCGACCGGAGATGTCGGCGAGCTCCCGCCTCGCTCCGCGACAACGCACGCGTCCGGGAACATGCGCTGAACCCAGGCCGCCGCGCGCACAGTCCCGCCGGCGACGATCGACCCGAGCTCGTCAGGGCCGTCGGTAGCGCAAGAGCGCCATGCCGAGCTGATCGGCGAGAGCGGTCGCCGCGTGTTTGGCGTCGACCGATGCTCCGATGCCGAAGGACCGCCCGGCGAAGACGAGCAGGAAATGACCGAGATCTCGGCCGTGGGCTCGCACGGGGAGGGTTGCCGACCCGCTGGGTGCGGTGGGGTCGATCAGGCTCGGCACACTGATCGCGCCGTGAGTGAAGATGGGGAGGTCCTCCGGTGGCGGCGTGGGCACGAACGTGTAGGCCTCGAGGTCGAGGAGGTCGGTCAGCTCCTCGGCGCTCAGGGCGATCAGACGTCCGGGCCGCTCGCCGCCGGCGGCCAGCTCGGACCGGCGCTCGATCCGGTCGAGCTCGCGCCGACGTTCGATCGCGACGGCCTCGTTGCGTCGAGCCCGCTCGACGATCTCGCCGGCGATCAGTCCGATCAGCGCCGGCAGGACCGTCGTCTCGACGTCGTCACCCCGATCGATCGTGAAGGAGTGATAGGGGACGGTGAGGAAGACGTCATAGGACAGCGCCGCTGACAGCGCGGCGACCATCCCGGGCCCGCGGCCGCCGGTCACCGCAGCGCCCAGTACCACCAGGACCAGCACCAGGGCCAGGTTGGCGCTCAGGACATGCGCTCGCAGCGGAACGAGGACGAGCGCGACCACAGGCGCGTCGAACAACGCCAGACCAAGTCGGGCGAGCGGCCACTGGGGCCCGTCACGAATGACCCCGTTTATAGGTCCCGGCCGGGTCTCATCTCCCGCCCGGCGGCTCCTCGGGGGCCGACTTGACCGATTCTTAGCGCGTGGCGTCGCCGTCTCGACGGCGCGTTAGCGCGCACCCGTCGTTGATTGGGACACGCAGGACACATCGCCCTCAGGAGATCGCGCGCCCTCGCATGACCATCACGGCCAGACGCCCCGATGCCGCCACGGCGCGGCCCATCCCGGAACCCGTACCGCTCGATCCGGGTATCGAGCTTCCCGTCGACGGTCTCGGCTACCGGCTGAAGCGCAGGGTGCTCGGGCCCCCGCTGCACAACGAGCAGCTCGAGGAGGAGCGCCTCGGCAAGCCGACCGCGCTGGCGGTGTTCGCGTCCGACAACCTGTCGTCGTCCGCGTACGCGACCGAGGAGATCCTGCGGGTGCTCGTCCCCGCGGTCGGCGTCGCCGCCTTCTCGCTCGTCGTCCCCATCACCGTGGCGATGCTGGCCGTGCTCGCGGTGCTGATCCTGTCGTACCGCCAGACCATCAAGGCCTACCCGACTGCGGGCGGCGCCTACATGGTCACCCGCGACAACTTCGGCATCCTGCCGGCCCAGGTCGCCGGGGTGGCGCTCCTCACCGATTACGTCCTCACCGTCGCCGTGTCGGTGGCCGCCGGCGTCGCCGCCCTGGTGTCGGCGTTCTCCGGGCTCGCCCCCTACACGGTGCTCCTGTCGGTCGCGTTCATCTGCATCATCGCCTACGGGAACCTGCGCGGCGTCAAGGAGTCGGGGCGCATCTTCGCGATGCCGACCTACTTCTTCATCGTCAACATGGTCGTCCTGCTCGGCCTCGGCCTCGGCCGGCAGCTCGCGGGCGACCTGCCGATGGCGGAACACGCCCAGGAGGGCTTGCTCGACATCGGCGGCGAGGGCAACGGCGTGCTCATGGGCGCCTCGCTGTTCGTCGTGCTGCACGCGTTCGCCTCTGGTGGGGCCGCCGTGACCGGCGTCGAGGCCATCTCCAACGGCGTGCCGGCGTTCCGCCAGCCGGCGTGGCGCAACGCCCGCACCACGCTCGTGATCATGGGCACCCTGCTGGGCGCCATGTTCCTCGGCCTGTCCATTATCGGTGCCCACCTCAAGGTGGCCCCGTTCGAGGAGGGCACGCCGACCGTGATCTCCCAGATCGGAGACCTGGTCTACGGGAACAGCGCGCTGGGTCAGGCGCTGTTCTACTCGCTCCAGGCCGGCACGATGCTGATCCTGGTCCTGGCGGCGAACACAAGCTTCGCCGACTTCCCCCGGCTCGCCAGCTTCCACGCAGGCGACAACTTCATGCCCCGCCAGCTCACCAAACGGGGCCACCGGCTCGTGTTCTCCAACGGCATCATCTTCCTTTCCGGCTTCGCCATCCTCCTCGTCGTGGTCACCGGCGCCAAGGTCGACCGGCTGATCCCGCTCTACGCGATCGGGGTCTTCACCTCGTTCACGCTCTCCCAGGCCGGCATGGCCCGCCATCATCTGCGAGAACGCGAGCCTGGTTGGCGCAGCGGGCTCGTGATCAACGGGGTCGGCGCCGTGATGACCCTGGTGGTCGACGTCGTCATCGCCATAACCAAGTTCACGCACGGCGCGTGGGTGATCGTGGTGCTCGTCCCATTGATGGTGCTCTTCCTCGTCCGGCTCGCCCGGCAGTACACGACCGAGGCCGAGCAGCTCGAGCACAACGTGCCCGAGGCCGTCGCCGCGCCAATCCTCCGGCGCCACGTCGTGCTCGTGTTCGTCGACCGGCTCGATCTCGCCGCGGCCAGGGCCATCCAGTACGCCCGCACCCTCATGCCCGACGAGCTGCGCGCGGTCCACTTCGTGGTCGACCACCAGCGAGCCCACGAGCTGTCCGACGCCTGGGCGCAACACGGCATGTCCCGCATCGCCCTCGACCTCGTCGACTGCTCCGATCGCCGGCTGCCGCGGGGCGCGGTCGAACTGGTGGCCCGCGACCTCTCGGACGGCCAGACCGAGGTGAGCGTCCTGTTGCCGGATCGCAAGTACAACGGCTTGTGGCACCGGCTCCTGCACGATCAGACCGCGGACGCCATCGAGCGCGCCGTCTCGGACCTGCCGCACGCCAACGTCACGACCGTCCCGTTCCACTTCATGTCCCGGAGAGCGGCACGACGGGCCGGCCGGGCTGTCGAACCCGCGGCCGTGGCGGTGCTGGCCGCCGAGGACCCGCACCTGGTACCCAGGGTCCCTCCGTCACCCACGGGTACTTCCGACGAGCCCGCGCGCGGGCCCGACGGCCCGGTGCCGATCGGCGCAGTCTCCTGGCGCCGACACGTCGTGGTCGAGGGTCGGGTCCGCACCCTGCGCGTCCAACCACTCGGCGGCAGCTCGACGCTCGAATGTGTCCTCGAAGACGACACGGGCGTCATGTCCATCGTGTTCCTCGGCCGCAGCAAGATCCCGGGCATCGACGTCGGGTCCCGCATCCGCGCCGAGGGCACAGCCGGCGACCACCGCGGCCGCCTCGCCATGCTCAACCCCGTCTACCAACTCCGACCCGCGCGCCAATAGTCGAACTGCGAAGGCGATGTCGGGCTGGCTATTTGTGGCCGAGCGCGCGGGCGAGCTCGTCGCGGCCCATCTTCGACCGGCCGGGGATGCCGCGCTTCCGGGCTTCCTCGTAGAGCTCCTGCCGGGTCTTCGGGGACGTGCTGCCGGTGCGCTTACGCTTGGCGACCGCGGCGCCCTGCTTGCCGAGCGCGGTGCGGGTCGTGGCCGGCAGGTTGGCGATCGAACGCTTCCGCTGCGCGCCGGCTTGGGCCTTCTTCACGTTGCGCTTGGCCGCTCGGACCTGCTTGTCGGTGGCCATCTCAGCGGCCCACCGCTCGTTCGGGCTCGGCCTTGTTCATCGTGCACACAGACGTGATGTGCCCCAGATCGTCCGGGAGAAACACGGAGTTCGAGTCGAGCGTTCGACGGAACGAGCGATATGCGGCCGCCGTGACGCTTAGCGGTGACGCTGCGCGCGTTCCCGACGCCAGTAGCGGCGGTGGATGTCCTTCACCTTCTGGTTCACGACCAGCACGGGCTCGGTGAAGATCGTCCCGCTCGGCTGCCCCATCGACGGCGGATGGTAAGCCAACTCGCCAACCAAGGGGCCTCGCGCCTGCCTGTACTCACTCATCCAGGCTGAACGGCGGGTACCTGTCGGTGAGCAGCCCCACGTAAGCCTCGACGCGGGTGTACCAGCGCATGTAGCCCACCACGAACATGCGCAACCCCTCGGGCCAGCGACCGGTGAAGAGCACGGCGAAGAACCCGATGACCCAGGCCACGAACGCGGCGATGCCGAGGACGACGAGCACGATCAGCTGGGGGATCGCCAGGATGATCCGGAAGCCCACCGTCAGCCGGTTGCGATCCTCGAACTCGGGTGCGAACCCGGTGCGCACCGGCGGATAGTCGCCGCGGTCAGGGGCGACCGCGTCGAACGCAAACGGCGGGTACTCCTCCCGCAGGAAGCCCGCGTACGCCACCGCACGGTTGTTGTAGCGAATGAAGAGACACATCAGGCTGGCGAGCCCGTCGGGCAACCTGCCGGTGAACACGATGGCAAACCAGCTGATCACGGCGACCGCCCGAGCGACGATCTCCAGGCCGTAGAGGATCATGAAGTGCGGGATCGCCAGAAGCCACTGCACGACAGGACGCCAGTTGGCGATCCGATCTGCCCGATCGACCTCGAACGTTGCCGGATAGGACTGACCGACGGTCTCCATTCCGTACCTCCAGTTCGACGGAACAAGAGCCCGCGAGACGCTACCCCCGGGTCCTCGGACGGTGGGTGATCGTGATTCGTGCTCGATCGCCTCGTGCCCCAGGCGGTGGAACCCGGAGCCGAGAGCAATCCTGTCCCTCGATTCCGGGTTCCACCTGCCCGGGGGAGGTCGTTGCCGTCCACCGCACGGCAGCCATCAACGTCCCCGGGGACTCACCCGCCTCATCCCGAGGGATCAGCCGGGTACCTGGCACGGGCCCGATCAGCCCTGCTCGAGAGCCGCCTCTGCGGCCCGGTTGCCGGCCTCCCAGGCGTTCGGCATGGCATCGGTGGCAACGGTCTCGGTCACGTTGGGCTGGGCCTGCGACTCGGCGATCTCGGCCGCCTGGTTGTACAGGTGCACGTCGCTGCCCACCGCCGCCGACCTCGCCTCGATCTCGGCCGCCTGGTTGTACAGGTGCACATCGCTGCCCACGACCGCCGACCTCGCCTCGATCTCGGCCGCCTGGTTGTAGAGGTGCTGGTCGCTCCCGCTGGACGCCTCGACGCTCGCGGCCGCTCTCGTGTCGGTCACGTCCTTGTCGCCGCAGGCAGCCAAGCCGCCCGCCGCAACGAGCGCGAGCGGGGCCAACCAACTGAGCTTCCTGATCCTGTTGTCCGCCATCGTTCCGCCTCCCTCATCTCGGATGGGTGTCATCCGATGGGGAGACGATGCGCTATTGCGGCGCGAGGGACCGTTGCGAACGACACACTGCGGCCGTGACATCGGTCAGCGACGCCGGTCACGTAAGGCGTCGATCACGGCGCGAATTCCCGCAGGCCCACGAGGTCGAGCACCGCGACCTGCCGGCGACCGGTCGACACGAACCCCAGCGTCCGCAGGGTCGCCAACGCGCGGGCGACCGACTCGCGCGACGCGCCCACCATCCCAGCCAGGTCGTCCTGAGTGAGCCCGCTGCGCAGCACCACGACCGTGCCTGACAGGCCGGTATCGGCGGCCAAGTCGACCAGCAGACGGGCAACGCGCCGGGTGGTGCTGTAGGCACCGAACTCGACCCGGCGGCGGTCGGACGACCGCAACCGGTCGGCGATCATGCGCAGCAGTTCGAGCGCGACCGCGGGGCGACCGGCGACGAGCGACCGGAACTCGCTGGCGCGCACCACCCGGCAGACAACGGCGTCGAGGGCGACGACCGTGGCCACCCGAGGTGTCGGCTCGTCCTCGATCGCGGACAGCTCACCGACCAGGTCGCCCGGCCCTCCCAGGCTGAGCACGGTCTCGGTGCCGGGCGCCGACGGCGCGAACACCTTCACGCGACCCAGGATGATCAGTACGACGAAGTCGCCGGGGTCACCGATGGCGAAGATCGACTCACCCGCCCGGTAGTGCCGCGCATGCCCGGCGTTCAGCAGCGCCTCTCTGTCGGCCTCCTCGAGGCGCCCGAGGAACGTATCCGTGGCCGGCCTGCCAACGCCCACGGCGTCGAGTCTGCCACCGACCGAGCACGCGGCGGCGCCTCGAATGCGTGAGGCTCCGCGTCGAAGCCGAGCGTGTACGGGGTGTAGCGGCCGACCCGAGCCCGTTCCCGCGTCACGTTCGGCGGGCGTCGACGGGTGCGCGCACAACTCGGCTGGTACGGCCCTGCCCGTGTGAGGCCCCTACCGGCTGGCGTACGTTCGGCTCGGTGGCGTACCGGTTCCTCGCCGACGCGGTCGTTGTCGTGCACTTCGCGTTCGTCGTCTTCGTAGCGGTCGGCGGGTTGCTGGCCTGGCGGTGGCCCCGGGTGCTGTGGCTGCACGTGCCCGCGGTGGTCTGGGGCGTGGGCATCGTGACGGTCGGCTACGAGTGCCCGCTCACGCCGCTCGAGCGCTACCTCCGCCGGTTGGGTGGGGAGGACCCGTCTGGCAGCGGCTTCATCGACCGCTACGTCGAGGGCGTGATCTACCCGGAGAAGTACACCCCGCTGCTGCGCGCGATCGCCGCCGTGTTGGTGGTCGTCGGATGGACCGGCGCACTGGTGAAGATCCGCCGCCCGGCTCCGCCGCCCGCGGGCGACGGACGCACGGGTGAGGTCCTCTGAGCGACTGCTCCCCCGGCGGCTGTGCCATCGTGAGGCCGTGACCGAGGCACCCCGGCCGGGGACGGACGAGTGGCGGGCGCTGGTCGACGAGCCGATCGTCGATCCGGACCAGCGGATCGTCGACGCTCACCACCATCTATGGCCCGCGGGTGAGGGCATGCGCTACGGGCTGGCCGAGCTGCTGGCCGATGTCGGCAGCGGGCACGACGTCGTGCGGACCGTGTTCGTCGAGTGTCAGGCGTCCTACCGCACCGATGGGCCGCCGGAGCTGGCGCCCGTAGGCGAGACCGAGTTCGTGGCGAGCGCTGCCGCCGACAGCGGTGGGCTGATCGGCGGCATCGTCGCTCACGCCGACCTGCGCCTTCAACAACTCGACGACGTCCTCGACGCCCATCTCGACGCCGGCCGGGGACTCCTGCGGGGCGTCCGCCATTCGCTGGCGCGGGGCGACCGGGCCGACGGGCTGACGATCCCCGGCCGGGCGCCCGCCGGCCTGTCCGAGGACCCGGCGTTCCGCGTCGGTGTGCGCAGGCTGGGGGCCCGCGGCCTCACGTACGACACCTGGCTGTATCACTATCAGGCCGGCGAGTTGCTCGACCTCGCCCGAGCGGTGCCCGACACGCTCGTGGTGCTTGACCACTTCTGCACACCCCTCGGGGTGGGTCGCTTCGCGGGCCGGCGGGGCGAGCTCTTCGACGGCTGGCGGGACGACATCGCCGAGATCGCCCGCTGCGACAACGTCGTGGCCAAGCTCGGCGGCCTCGCCATGCCCGACAACGGCTTCGGGTGGCACACCGGCGGCCGCCCGCCCTCCTCCGACGAGTTCGTCGCGGCCCAGGGCCGCTACTACCTCCACGTGCTCGACTGCTTCGGCGCGGATCGCTGCCTGTTCGAGTCGAACTTCCCCGTCGACCGCCTCTCGCTGTCCTACCGCACGCTGGG
>JBKPHT010000268.1:0-9339 GCA_046730015.1 Actinomycetota bacterium | reverse complement strand
GCGCGGGCGTCGCCGGGCTGCGGGTCGCCCGGCGGGGTGGCGTCGGCGATCGACGGAGAATCGAGGGGCGGGCCGCCGAGGGCACCGGCCGTCCCGGCCGCGGTGAGCGCGGCGCCGAGGGCGACGCCGAACTTGGGGTGGGCGTCGACCGCCACCGGCCGGCCGAGCGCGGCGGTCACCAGCTCGGCCACCAGCGGCGTCCGGGACGACCCGCCGACCAGCAGCACCGACGTCAGGTCCCCGGCGGCCACGCCGGCCGACCGCAGCGCCCGGTTCACCGCGGTGATCGTGTCGGCCAGCGCCGGCCGCACCATCTGCTCGTACTCGCCCCTCGTGAGCCGAACCTCGGTCTGCAGGTTCGGCAGCAGCACCGGGATCGACACGTCCGAGTCGGACGACAGCGCCTCCTTGGCCTCGACGCACTCCTGGCGCAGGCGGGCCACTGCGGCCTGGGCCGCCGGCTCGGCCGGGTCGAACTCGTCGATCGCGGGCGGGATGGCCGCGGTCACGTGGTGGAACACGGCCGAGTCGAAGTCGACGCCGCCCAGCCGCTCGATGCCCTCGGGCGACCCGAGGATCTCCCAGCCGGCGCCGGTCTTCCGCAGCACCGCCACGTCGAACGTGCCGCCGCCCAGGTCGTAGACGGCGATGACCGCCCCGGGCTCGATGCGGGCCTGGGCGGCGTAGTGGATGGCGGCCGCCTCGGGCTCGCTGAGCGTGATCACGTCGTCGAGGTCGGCGATGCGGATGGCCTGGCGCAGCAGATCGAGCTTGTAGCTGCCCCAGTTGGCCGGGTGCGACACGGCCACCCGGGCGGGCGGGCCGCCCTTCACCTCGGTCACCCTGTCGACCACCCACCGGAGCACCCGGGCGATGAGGGCGTCGGCGGAGTAGGGCGTCCCGCCGACGATGACCGGCGTCGGGTCGCCCAGCCGTCGCTTGAACTCGCGGGCCACCCGCTGGGGCTCGGTGGCCGCCCGCCGCTCGGCCGCCTCGCCGACGAGCACGGTCCCGTCGTCCCGCAGCAGCACCACCGACGGGATGGACTGCGCCCGGTTGCCCAGGTTGGCGACGTCGTTGCGCCCGTCGCGCCACACGGCGGCCGCCGTGTAGGTGGTTCCGATGTCGATCCCCAGGAAGTACGCCACGTCCTGCCACGTCCGCTCTGTGCCACTGCTGGCACCCGCCGAAGGGCGCCAGCTTAGGTGTCACATGGTTTCGGTGAAGCTCACCTCGCCCTCGCCGCGGAGGACGTTCTTCAGCAGCTTCCCGGAGGCGTTTCGGGGCAGTGGCTCGGTGCGGATGTCGACGTAGGCGGGCACCTTGAAGTCGGCCAGCTCGGCCCGCACCCAGTCGCGCACCTCGTCCTCGCTGAGGCTGTGTCCGGGGTCGACCTGGACGACGGCCTTGACCTCCTCCCCCAGCTCGGCGTGGGGCACGCCGATGATGGCGGCGTCGGCGACCGCCGGGTGCTCGACCAGCCGGTTCTCGATCTCGACGCAGTAGATGTTCTCGCCGCCCCGGATGATCATGTCCTTCTTCCGGTCGGTGATGGCGAGGAAGCCCTCCTCGTCGAGGTGGCCGATGTCGCCGGTGTGGAGCCAGCCCTCGCCGTCGATGGCCTCGGCGGTGTCCTCGGGCTTGTCCCAGTAGCCCTTCATGAGGATGGGGCCGCGGATGCAGACCTCGCCGGTCTGGCCCTGGCCCAGCGGCTCTCCGGTGGGCCCGACGATGCGGACCTCGACGGTGGGCACGGGCGGGCCCACCGACCACGGCTTGCGCTTGGCGTCCTCGCCCCCGATGACCGTGGCCACCGACGACGTCTCGGTGAGCCCGTAGGCGTTGGTGGTCGTGCGGACGTTGGGGAAGGTCTCGGCCACCTTGCGCTGCAGCTCGTCGGCCGACGGCGAGCCGCCGAACGCCACCGAGGTGACCGTCGAGGTGTCGTAGTCGTGGCGGGCCGGGTGCTCGCAGACCCGCCACACCATGGTCGGGACCGTGGCCCACACGGTGACCTTGTGGTCCTGGATCAGCTCGAGGGCGGTGAGCGGGTCGAACCGGCCTTCGGGGATGACGATCTTGATGCCGGCCATCAGGCCGACGACCAGGCCCGAGTGGCAGCCCGAGACGTGGAACAGGGGGGAGGTCAGCAGCGACACGGTCGGGCTCGAGGACGAGCCGAGCACCGAGTCGCCCGACGGGCTGGCCATGGCCCCGGCCACCGTCATGTAGATGGTGTTCTGCAGGTTGGCGATCATCGACCGGTGGGTGGACATCGCGCCCTTCGGCTTCCCGGTCGTGCCCGACGTGTAGAAGATGACCGCGGTGTCGTCCTCGGCGATCTCCGCCGCCGGCGGCGCCGCCGCGGGCGTGGTTGTCAACTCGTCGAACCGGTGGAGCTTGGCCGACCCGGTGACTCCGGCGATGTCGGCGGGGTCGGCGCCGATCAGGAAGACGTGGGCCAGGTCGGGGGCCTCGTCGAGCCGGTCGGCGATCCGCTCGAACCGCTTGCGGTCGGCCACCAGCACGGCCGCCCCGGAGTCCTGGAGCCCGTAGAGGATCTCGTCGGCCTTCCACCAGCCGTTGAGCCCGACGAGGATCGCCCCCTGGGCGACCGTGCCCCAGAAGGCCAGGCACCACTCGGGGTTGTTCTGGCTGAGCACCGCCACCCGGTCGCCGGGGCCGATCCCGCACCGCTCGGCGAGCGCGTGGCCGACGCCGTAGGACGCCTCGACGAAGGTGCGGAACCCGTAGGTCCGGTCGCCGTACACGAGGAAGGTGGCGTCGTCGCCGCGGCCGGCGGCGGCGTCGGTGACCTCGCGCAGCGACCGCATCCGCTGGGCGTAGACCTGCATCGGGCGGCCGAGGACGTCCTCGGTCGTCACCTCGAACATGCCGCCGGGACCCGTGAGCTGGGCCTGGACCTCGGTCCGCGTGGGCATCGCCGTTCCCCTCCTGAGGCTGATGCTGGTGTCCGGCGAGCCTAGCGGCGGTCCGTGATGTGCCACCGGGTCAGCGGAACGCGGCGGCGACGTCCTCGGAGAACCGGTCGAGCGCCTCGCGCTTGGCCTCGCCCGACCCCAGCGTGACGTCGGGGACGATCAGCTCGTCCAGGCCGGCTTCGGCGTAGGCGGCGAGGACGTCGCGCATCCGCTCGGGCGTCCCCGCCATCAGCGGCCGCGGCACGACCTCGGCCAGGCGCTCGGCCTCGGCCTCGTCGTCGGTGAAGAACAGCAGCGCCTGGGCGGTGCGGGCGATCTCGTCGGGGTCGCGGCCGATCGCCTCGCAGCGGCGGGTGAGCGCGGCCGACCGCTCGGCGATGTCGTCGGGCAGGCCCCAGGAGTTCCACGCGTCGGCGTGGCGGGCGGCGATGCCGAGCATCCGGTCTCCGCTCGTCCCCACGAGGATGGGCAGTCGCTCCTGGACCGGCTTGGGCTCGCACAGGGCGTCGGTCAGCTGGTAGTGCTTCCCCTGGAACGTCGTGGTCGGTTCGGTGAGCAGGCGGCGGACGACCTCGACGGCCTCGGCGAAGCGGTCGACCCGTTCGCCCGCCGGCGGGAGCGGGATGCCGTACTGCTCGTGCTCGTTGACCTGCCAGCCGGCCCCCAGGCCGAGCACGAACCGGCCCCCGCTGATCTGGTCGGCGGTTGCCGCCATGTTGGCCAGCACGGCCGGGTGGCGGTACGTGTTCCCGTAGACCAGGGTGCCGACCCGCACCCGATCGACCGCCGCGGCCAGCCCGGCGACGACCGAGCCGGCCTCCAGCGTCGGGGCGTCGGGCGGGATCGGGCCGGGGGAGTTGCCCATGAAATGGTCGGCGATCCAGACGCCGTCCCAGCCCGTCGCGGCGGCGTGGCGGGCGGTGGCCAGGACCTCGGCCCATGGCTGGTTGGTCGACGGCCAGACGGAGAGTCGCATGCGGCCAGCATGCCCCGTCCCGGGGATCAGCCGGGGACGGTGCCGGCGACGGCGTGGCAGTCGAACGGCGCGGCGGCGCCGTCCGCATCGGCCAGGCATTCCGAAGCCTGCGTCGGGCCGGCTGCCGGTGTCACGGCCGGCCCGTACAGGTCGTGCATGAAGACCGCCGTCAGCCTTCCGCCGTTCACCGACGCGGCCACGCTCGTGGCCATGGCCGTCGACGCAGAGGCGGCGGGGTGGGACGGGGTGTTCCTGTGGGACCACCTGGTGCTCATGCCCGGCGCCGGGCTCGACGTGCACGACCCGTGGGTGCTGCTCGGGGCGATGGCCCAGGCCACCGACCGGGTGGTGCTGGGCACGCTGGTCACCCCGCTCGCCCGCCGCCGACCGCAGGTGGTGGCGCGCCACCTCATCACCCTCGACCACCTGTCCGGCGGCAGGGCCGCGCTCGGGGTGGGGCTCGGCGAGCCGCCCGACGCCGACTTCGCCGCGTTCGGCGACCCGGCCGGCGCCCAGGAGCGGGCCGAGCGGCTGGACGAGGGCCTGGTGATCGTGGACGGCCTGCTCCGGGGGCCGTTCGCCTACGAGGGCGCCCACTTCCGGGCGAACGCCGACCTGCTGCCCCGCCCGGTCCGGCAGCCCCGCCCGCCGCTGTGGGTGGCCGGCGTCGCTCCCCACCGCCGGCCGCTGCAGCGGGCGCTGCGGTACGACGGCTTCGTGCCCATCGGCAAGGGCCGGTTGCTCGACCCCGCCGAGGTGGCGGCCTACCTCGAGGGCGTCGACCGGCCACCGGGCTGGGATGTCGTGGTGGCCACCGCGCCCGGCATCCCGTTCGACGACTATGCGGAGGTCGGCGCCACCTGGGTGGTCGACGGCGCGTGGCCGGAGGGCGACTGGGTCCGAGACCTCCGCGACACGATCAACGCCGGCCCCGGTGGCTAGCCCGTTAGCCTGACGCGTGCCCGATGCCAACCGTCGTCTGGGGGAGGGCCGCCCGTGATCGTCGTCTCGGCTGCAGTCAAGGGGGGCGTGGGGAAGACAACGTCGTCGGTCTACCTGGCGGCGCTGGCCGCCGAGGCGGGGCGGGCGGTCACGCTCGTCGACACCGACCCGCAGGCCAGCGCGGCCGAGTGGGTGGAGGAGGCGACCGACGAGGTGCTCGGCAAGGTCGACGTGGTGGAGGCCCCGACCGAGCGACTGCTGGGCAAGGCCATCAGCGGCCTCGGGCCCGGAGGCGTTGCGATCGTCGACACCCCGCCCGCCCACGAGCGCCTGCTGGGGAAGGCTCTGGAGCGGGCCGACGTGATCATCATCCCCACCCGGGTCGGCGGCGTCGAGACCCCCCGGGCCACCGCCATGCTCGACATGATGCCGACCGGCGTGCCCGTCGGCCTGGTCATCTGCTCGGCTCGCACCCAGACCCGCGATTACCACGAGGCGCTCGCCACCTGGGAGGACGAGGATTCGGCGGTGTGGGGGACGATCCCCGAGCGGGTCGCGATCGCCACCGGCCCCGACGGCTGGCTGGCGCCCGTCGGGCTGGAGGCCTACCGCGAGGTGTGGCGCAACATCGTCCGGGCGGCGCCTGGCAGCTGACGCAGCCGCTCGACCACGCCCGGCGGCTGACGCAGCCGCGCGACCACGCCCGGCGGCTAACGCAGCCGCTCGACCACGTAGTCGAGGCAGTGGGTGAGGGCCTCGACGTCGGCTGGATCGACGGCCGGGAACAGCGCGATGCGGAGCTGGTTGCGGCCCAGCTTGCGGTAGCTCTCGGTGTCGACCACGTGGTTGGCCCGCAGGACCCGGCTCACGGTCGCGGCGTCGACCGTGTCGTCGAGGTCGACGGTGGCGACGACGTGGCTGCGGATGGCGGGGTCGGCCACGAACGGGGTGGCGTAGTCGCTGGCCTCGGCCCACCCGTAGAGGATCCCGGCCGACTCGTCGCACCGCCCTGCGGCGAACGGCAGCCCGCCGTTGTGGAGGATCCACTCGATCTGCTGCACGGCCAGGAAGATGGTGGCCAGCGCGGGGGTGTTGTAGGTCTGGTCCTTGCGGCTGTTGTCGAGGGCGATGCCCAGGTCGAGGAAAGCCGGCACCCAGCGGTCGCCGGCGGCGATCCGGTCGATCCGCTCGACCGCGGCCGGCGACAGCGCGGCCAGCCACAGCCCGCCGTCGGAGGCGAGGCCCTTCTGGGGCGCGAAGTAGTAGGCGTCGACCTCGGCCGGGTCGAACCGCAGGCCGCCGGCGCCGGACGTGGCGTCGACCAGCACCAGGCCGTCGGACCCCTCGGGCCGTCGGAGCGGGGCGGCGACGCCGGTGGAGGTCTCGTTGTGGGTGAGGCAGTAGGCGTCGACGTCGGGCATCGCCTTGGCCTCGGGCACGGTGCCGGGCGCCGACTCGATGACGTCGGGGGCGTCGAGGTGGGGGGCGGCGGCCGCGCAGGAGGCGAACTTGGCCGAGAACTCCCCGAACGACAGGTGCTGGCTGCGGTTCTCGATGAGCCCGAAGGTGGCCGCGTCCCAGAAGGCCGTGGTGCCGCCGTTGCCCAGCGCCACCTCGTAGCCGTCGGGGAGCGACAGCAGCTCCGCGATGCCGTTGCGGAGCGCCGCCACCATGAACCGGGCGGTGGCCTGGCGGTGACTGGTCCCCAGGTAGGTGCGGCCGGTGTCGGCCAGGGTGACCAGGGCCTCGGGTCGGACCTTCGACGGCCCGGAGCCGAAGCGCCCGTCGCGGGGCAACAGGTCGGCCGGGATGGTTATCTCTGGGGTCGGGGCACTCATCGGTGCCACTATCGCGGCCGTCGAGACGAGGAGCCAGCCCGTTGCCGTCCACCCGCATCTCCCATCGCGTCGCCGCCATCGCCGAGTCGGCCACCCTGGCCGTCGACGCCAAGGCCAAGGCCCTGAAGGCCGCCGGCGAGCCGGTCATCGGCTTCGGGGCCGGTGAGCCCGACTTCCCGACGCCCGACCACATCGTCGAGGCCGCGGTCGCCGCCTGCCGCAACCCCCGCTACCACAAGTACACGCCGGCGGCGGGCCTGCCCGACCTGCGGGAGGCGGTGGCGGCCAAGACCAAACGCGACTCCGGCTACGACGTGGCTGCCTCCCAGGTGCTGATCACCAACGGGGGCAAGCACGCGGTCTTCAACACGTTCCTGTCGCTGCTCGACCCGGGTGACGAGGTGCTGCTCCCGGCGCCGTACTGGACCACCTACCCAGAGCCGATCCGCCTGGCCGGCGGGGTGCCGGTGGTGCTGCCGACCGACGAGGCCGCCGGCTTCCGCGTGACGGTCGACCAGCTCGACGCGGCCCTGACCGAGCGCACCAAGGTGCTGCTGTTCGTGTCGCCGTCCAACCCGACCGGCGCCGTCTACCCGCGTGACGAGGTCGAGGCGATCGGGCAATGGGCGGCCGAGAAGGGCCTGTGGGTCGTCACCGACGAGATCTACGAGCACCTGACCTACGGCGACCACGAGTTCAGCTCGATCGCCACCCTGGTCCCCGAGCTGGGCGACCGGGTGGTCGTGCTCAACGGGGTGGCGAAGACCTACGCCATGACCGGCTGGCGGGTCGGCTGGATGATCGGACCTCTGGACCTGGTGAAGGCGGCCGCCAACCTGCAGTCCCATGCGACCTCCAACGTCGCCAACGTGTCGCAGGTGGCGGCCCTGGCGGCGGTGAGCGGCGACCTCGAGGCCGTCGCCGCGATGCGGACCGCGTTCGAGCGGCGGGGCCGGACCATGTACCGGCTCCTGTCGGGCGTCCCGGGCGTCGAGGTCCTGGAGCCCCAGGGCGCGTTCTACGCCTTCCCCAACCTGTCGGCGTACCTGGGCCGGGACATCCGGGGCCGCCGCCCGGCCGACAGTCTGGAGCTGTCCGCTGTGCTGCTGGAGGAGGCCAAGGTCGCGGTGGTGCCGGGAGAGGCGTTCGACGCGCCCGGCTACGCCCGGATGTCGTTCGCGCTGGGCGACGACGACCTGGGCGAGGGCTGCCAGCGCATCGCCGACCTGCTGGCCGACGCCCGGTGACCGCCCCCGCCCGCGGGCGTCACACCACGAACTCGAACTCGACCACCCCGTCCTGCTCGACGGTGCCGTGCTCCACCCGTTCCTCGCCCCCGATCGAGATGGTCAGGGTGAATTCGCCGCCGCCGCACGGCGTGCCGTCGTCGAGCGACAGGCGGAAGCCCTCCACCCGCACCATGTACGTGCCGGTCGGTGCGCCGGTCGGCGGCCAGTAGACGTTCTCGACGCCGCCGTCGTTGACGCACTCGACGTTGGAGTCGACGTCGAGCGCGCCGCCGGTGGACGACGGGCCCGGCTCCTCGTACCAGATCTCGGTGCCGTCGGGTTCGACGACGTGCAGGTCGAGGTCCGCGTCGGACGCCCACTCCAGCGTCACCTGCACGTCGCCGGTGCCGACGTCCTTGAGGCTGGCGCCGTCGGAGCCGACCGGGCGATCGATCAGCCCGCCCCCGTCGAGGTCGACGAGGGTCACCTCGGCGACCGGGGTCGGCGCGGCGCCCACCGCCACGGCCTGGGCGGGATCGAGGCCGTCCCAGGCGTCGTCGGGGTTCTGGGCGATGCCGTCGAGGTCGAGGGCGTCGGACGAGCTGGTCCCGTCGAGCGGGGCGGGGGTGCTGAGCGGGTTGCCGCAGTTGCACTTGACCCGGGGCACGCCGGTGTCGTCGACGAGCACCCCGGTGCCGGCCTGGAGCAGCGACTGGAAGGCGGTCGCCTCGCCGTCGCGGAAGCCGTGGTTGGTCACCCGGGTGTCGAACCGCAGCCGGACGGCGGTGAGGCCGGCGACGTAGTCGGGGATGCCGGACACCTCGACGTCGAGCACGCTGGCCCAGGCCTCGGCCTTGGCCGAGTTGGCGGGATCGGACAGGAACGCGACGAGTTGGGCGACGTCGCAGACCTGGGTGTCGCGGCTGCCGCCGTACACGGCGGGCTCGCCGCCCTGGACGTGGCGGCCCGCCAGCGTGGTGCCGACTTCCTCGGTCCGGGGGTCGGGGATCTCGGCCGGCACGGTGGACACGGCCACGGCGGCGCCGGCGGCGTCGCCGACGTCGAGGTTGCCGGAGAAGTCGTCGGCCTGGGCCATCCCGACGGGCTCGAGGACGACCTCCTCGGGCTCGTCGCCCTGGTTGGCCAGCACGACGAACACGGCCGCGGCGACGCCGGCGACCACGAGCAGGGCGAGCACGACGAGCAGCCCGCGCCGCTTCCCGCGGGGCGGCTGGCCGCCACCTGTCGGGCCGTAGCCGCCCGGACCGCCGGGCGGGCCGTAGCCGCCGGGCACGGGGGGCGGCGGCGGGTAGCCCGCGGGACCGCCGGGCGGCGGGTAGCCGCCATGGCCACCCGGGCCGGGCGGCGGGTAGCCACCGGGTCCACCCGGGCCGCTGTCTCTTATACACATC
>JBKPHT010000267.1:0-3768 GCA_046730015.1 Actinomycetota bacterium | reverse complement strand
GGGGTGGCGGAGGACGGCCTGCTCGTCGATCGCGGGGAAGAAGAGCGCGGGCGGGATGCCGTCGGTCTGCGCCTCGACCACGCTGGTGATCCGCGCGTCCGCCACCTGCCACCGCTGCGTCGCTTCGCTCATCGCGCCCCTTCTGCCGTCCGGCCCGTGGTCCGGGCCCCGACGGTCAGGTCACGCTATCGGCCCCCCGCCAGCAGGCGACCGGCGACACCTGTCACGTACACCTGTCAGCCGATCCGCTCGTGCACGAGCGGCCGCGGGAGCGGCGGTTCCGGCCCGACCTCGATCGCGCCGTCGAGCGCCGCCAGCGCGTCCGGCAGCCGCGAGGCGTCGTCCACGTGCAGCTCCAGCACCGGCTCGCCCGAGCCCACCTCCTCGCCCGGCTTCCGCAGGAAGACCGCGCCGGCGGTCGGCGACACCGGGTCCTCCTTGCGCGACCGCCCGGCCCCGAGCCGCCACACCGCCACGCCCACCGCCCGGGCGTCGAGCCGGCGGACGAACCCGCCCGCCGGTGCCGGCACCAGGTGGCGGACCGGGGCCTCGGCCAGGGGGGCGCCCGGGTCGCCGCCCTGGGCCCGGATCATCGCCTCCCAGACCGCCAGCGCCCGCCCGTCGGCCAGGGCCACGGCCGGGTCGGGCCCCGTCCCGGCCAGGCCGGCCAGCGCCACCATCTCCCGGGCCAGGGCCAGCGTCACCTCCACCAGGTCGTCCGGCCCGCCGCCCCGGAGCACCTCCATCGCCTCGGCCACCTCGAGCCCGTTGCCGGCCGCCCGGCCCAGCGGTGTCTCCATGTCGGTGATGAGGGCGACCGTCCGGACCCCTGCCGCGCTGCCCAGCCCGACCATCGTCTCGGCCAACCGCCGGGCCCGGTCGAGCTCCGGCAGGAACGCCCCCGAGCCCACCTTGACGTCGAGCACCAGCGCCCCGGTGCCCTCCGCGATCTTCTTGGCCATGATCGAGCTGGCGATGAGCGGGATCGCCTCGACCGTCGCGGTCACGTCCCGCAGTGCGTAGAGCTTGCGGTCGGCCGGGCACAGCGTGTCGCTGGCCGCGCAGATGACGGCCCCGACCTCCCGCAGCTGGGCCACCACCGCGTCGACCGGCAGCGTCGCCCGCCAGCCGGGGATGGCCTCCAGCTTGTCGAGCGTGCCCCCGGTGTGGCCCAGCCCCCGGCCCGACAGCTGGGGCACCGCCGCGCCGCAGGCGGCCACGAGCGGCGCCAGCGGCAGCGACACCTTGTCGCCCACCCCGCCGGTCGAGTGCTTGTCGACCGTCGGTCGGCCGACGCCCGACAGGTCGAGGCGCTCGCCCGAGTCGATCATGGCCTGGGTCCAGGTGGCCAGCTCGCCCGGGGCCATGTCCTGCAGGAGGATGGCCATGCACAGCGCGGCGGCCTGCTCGTCGGCCACCGTGCCGGCGGTGTAGCCCTCGATGAAGAAGCGGATCTGCTCGTCGCTCAGGGTGCCGCCGTCGCGCTTGGTCCGGATGACGTCGAGGATGTCGGTCGCCACGGCCCCGGACCGTACCCGCCGATCAGCCGAGGTCGTCGGGCCCGAACGCGCCGGGCAGCCACTCGGACATCGGCCGCTCGTTCACCACCACGCCGGGCCCGCCCGCCTCGAACAGCAGCTGGCGGCAGCGGCCGCAGCACGACAGGTCGTTGCCCTCCGGGTCGGTCACCGCCACCGCCACCAGCCGGCCGCCGCCCCCGGCGTGGAGGGCCGACACCAGCCCGCACTCCGCGCACAGGGTCAGGCCGAAGGAGGCGTTCTCGACGTTGCAGCCGACCACCACCCGCCCGTCGTCGACCAGCCCGGCGGCGCCGACCGGGAAGCCGGAGTAGGGGAAGTAGCCCCGGCGAGCGACCTCGGCGGCCGCGGCCCGCAGGGCCGGCCAGTCCACGTCCGCCACCGTCACTCCACCACGTAGGGCTGGCCGTCGGCGGCGGGCGGCCGCGAGCGCCCGACCAGCCCGGCCACCACGACGATCGTCACCACGTACGGCACCATGAGCAGGAAGTCCGACGGGATGGGCGTGTCGAGCACCGACAGTCGGGTCTGCAGCTCCTCGGCGAACGCGAACACGAGCGCGGCGACGAACGCGCCCACCGGGTGCCAGCGGCCGAAGATGACCGCGGCCAGGGCGATGAAGCCCTTGCCGGCTGTCATGTTCTCGTTGAAGCCGCCGGTTGCCTCCAGCGTGAACCAGGTGCCGCCGATGCCGGCCACGGCGCCGCCCAGCATCACCGACCGGTAGCGGGTGCGGAGCACGTTGATGCCGACCGTGTCGGCGGCCCGGGGGTGCTCGCCGACGGATCGCACCCGGAGGCCCCAGCGGGTGCGGAACAGCGCCCACCATAGGCCGAAGACCAGCGCGAACATCAGGTAGACGTAGATCGTGTTGTCGAACAGCAGCGTCCCGACCAACGGCACCCGCTCGAGCCCGGGGATGCCGAACGACCGGAACGACCCCGGCTGGTTGAGGTCCGGGTACTCGGCCAGCACCCGCGCGCCCAGGTAGGCGGTCATGCCCGCGGCGAAGATGTTGATGACCGTGCCGCCGATGATCTGGTCGACCTGGTACTTGATCGACAGCACGCCCAGGAACGCGCCGAGCACGACGCCCGCCCCCATGCCGGCCAGCAGGCCGACCCACGTGCTGTCGGCCGCGCTGGCGGTGATCGCGGCCGTGAACGCGCCCGTGAGCAGCATCCCCTCGATGGCGATGTTGATGATCCCGGCCCGCTCGCAGAGCAGGCCGGCCAGCGCTCCGAGCGCCAGGGGCGTGGCCCGGAACAGCGTCCCGTCCAGCAGGCCGATGATGCTCACGTTGTCGCCCCGCGCCGCCCAGACGAGCAGCGCGACCGTGGTCAGCGCCAGGCCGACCCCGAACACCAGGGTGGGCCGCCGCAGCAGCCCGACGGCCAGGGCCACGCCGAGCCCGATGATCACCAGCCCGAGCACGATGTTGACGGGCCGGGCCGGCAGCACGAGGTCGGGGACCTCCACGGCGTCGTCGGCCCGGCTGAGCACCAGCGTCGAGTCGACACCCGACGGGCTGCCGAACCCGAACGCCACCAGCGTGATCAGCCCGAGGACGACGGTGGCGACGCCGAACCCGACCCGCCGCCGCGACGTCGGCGCCTCGGGGACGAAGCGGGCCGCCGGCTCGTCGGCCGGCGGCGGGGCGAGGTCCACGGTTGTCGACATCAGGCGCCCCAGCTCGTCGTGAAGGTCTGGCCGGTGCCCCGCCCGGCCTTGATCCGGTAGATCGACCGCACCAGGGCGGGGGCGGCCACGAACAGGATGATCAGCGCCTGGATGACCACGATGATGTCGACCGGGGTCGACGTCCGGGCCTGCATGCCGGTCGACCCGGCCCGCAGGACGCCGAACAGGAACGCAGCGCCGAGCACCCCGGCCGGGCGGGCCCGGCCCAGCAGCGCCACGGCGATCGCGTCGAAGCCCAGGAAGGCGTAGTAGCCGCCGGTCAGGCTGAAGCTGGGGCGGCCGAGGATGTTGACGGTGCCGGCCAGTCCGGCCAGGCCGCCGGCCAGCACCATGGCCAGCACGTACATCGACCCGACGCTCATGCCGGCATAGCGCGCGGCGAACGGGTTGGCGCCGACCGACTGCATGCGGAACCCGACCGTCGACCGCTCCAGCAGCCACCACACCGCGACGGCGGCGACCACGGCCAGGATCAGCCCGGCGTGCACGGTCACCTCGCCCACGGTGATCTCCGGCAGGCGGGCGCTCT
>JBKPHT010000266.1:0-7690 GCA_046730015.1 Actinomycetota bacterium | reverse complement strand
GGCCAGGGCAGCCGCCGAGGCGCCCCTCGGCCGGGGCCGGGGGCGGGCGGCGGGCCGGGCGGGGCTGGGGGCCGGGGCGGTGGTCCGCGAGTCGGAGGTTGTCATGGCGGCCCGTATCCGGAGCCGCCCACGACCGCGGATGGCGGCGCCCGGGCACGGGCGCGCCACGGGCGGCGGCCGGGAAGAGGCCGCCGCCCGTGCCGACGCCGGTCAGTCGCCGTTACTGACCAGCGCCCGCCAGGTCAGCGGGCCGACGATGCCGTCGGTCGCCAGCCCGAAGAACCCCTGCATCTGCTTGACGCCCGCCTCGGTCTTGGGGCCGAAGATGCCGTCGACGGTCACGTCGACGCACAGGCACTGTGCGCCGCGCACGGCCTCGCCCTGGTCGCCCCGGCGGACCGTGACGATGATCGCGGCGAACGTCTTGGGACCGGCCTTGCCGTCGACGACCAGGCCGTGGGACTGCTGGAAGGCGCGCACGGCGGCGTCGGTCTGGGGGCCGAAGATGCCGTCGGCGGCGATGCCGGCGCCGTGGTGGCGCAGCAGGTGCTGGAGGGCCTCGATGGGGGTGCCGCGCATCGGCTGGGCGAGCACGGGCCACGGAGCGATGCTGGTGGGAGGCATGACGTCACCCCGCCAACATGCCGCTGATCAGCGCCCGCCAGGTCAGCGGGCCGACGATGCCGTCGGACGCCAGACCCAGGGCCGACTGGAAGCCGCGGACATGGCGGTCGGTGATCGGGCCGAAGATGCCGTCGATCGCGATCGGCGGCGCCTCCCCGTCGGACAGGTCGCGGAAGTCGAACTCCTCCTGCACCCCCTTGACGGCCTCGCCTCGGCTGCCCTTCTTGACCTGGACGATCAGCGCCCCCCAGGTCTGGGGGCCGACGATGCCGTCGACCGCCAGCGCGTGGGCGCCCTGGAACGCCCGCACCGCCGCGTCGGTCTTGGGGCCGAAGGCGCCGTCGACGACCAGGTTGTGGCCGTGGTGGCGCAGCAGGCGCTGCAGCGTCCTGACGGGGTGGGTGGAGGGGTGGTTCTGGCGCACCAGAGGCCACGGCTGGATGTTTGTCGTCGTGGGCATGGGGTGTCCTTCCTGCCGCCGTTGGTCTGCATGTCCAGAGGCGGCGGAGGTGGGGCAGATACACGGGTGGGATCGCCCCGCCGTCCTCGAGGCGATAGGGGTCGGCCCGCCGTTCCCGAGGCGATAGGGGTCGGCCCCCGGCCGCTATCGCCTCGAGAACCGGAGAACGAGGGTCAGACCGCGGACAGCTCGCCCGTGCCCGCGATCGGGCCGGTCGGGCCGGGCGAGCCGGCGGCGGGCTCGTCGCTGATCGCCACCCGGGCGGTGTCCGGCGGCAGGGT
Source organism: Actinomycetota bacterium (assembly GCA_046730015.1). Classification (GTDB taxonomy): domain Bacteria; phylum Actinomycetota; class Acidimicrobiia; order Acidimicrobiales; family VFJN01; genus ZC4RG19. The sequence continues at coordinate 6,325 of JBKPHT010000266.1, read as the reverse complement.
GATCGGCCGCTCGCCGCCGGTGCCGTCGCCGATCATGCCCAGCGACTCGGGCGTGCCGCCGTCGAGCCGCCACAGCTGGTAGGCGCGGCCCTCCGGCAGCGGCTCCAGGCCTTCGATGACCACGTAGGCGCCGTCGTCGCCGACCATCACGTGGACCAGGGCCCGGCCGTCCTCGTCGGTGACCACGCCGGCCTCCCGGGCGCCGGCCACCTCGGTGGTGGCTCGGCCGCCGTCCCCGTCGCCCCGCAGGGCCTGGGTGCCGAACCCGGCGGCGACCACCAGCGCGGCGGCCGCGGCGAGGGCGCCGGCCGCCCACCGCCGGCGGCGGTGCCCCCGGGTGTGGCGGTCGCGTCGGTCGGCCAGGTGGACAGGGACCTGGCCCGGGGCCGGGACCCGGCCGGCGGCCGGCGGCGCCGACCCGGGCGACACCGTCGGGGCCGACGTCACGGCGGTGCCGTTGGGACCGGGCGCCGACCCGGGCGCGCCCACCCGGGCCGACACCGCGGCGGCCGGCGCGGGGCCGGCGATGCGGCCGACGATCGCGGTCCACACCGTGGGGGGTGGGGCCTCGTCGTCCACCATCCGGGACAGGACGTGCTCGTCGACGGCCAGCTGCTCACGGCACGTCGCGCAGCCCGCCAGGTGATCCTCGATCGACCGGCGCTCGGCCCCGTCGACGACGGCGTCGAGGGCGTAGGCGGCCAGGTCGTCCAGCGGATGACGCGCGCTTCGCTCGCTCACAGCGTCACCCCCTGGGCCTCGAGCACCCGCCGCAACCGCATCAGACCACGGCGGATGCGGGTCTTCACGGTGCCTTCCGGCGCCCCCAGCAGCTCGGCGGTCTCCCGGTAGCTGTGCCCGCCGAAGTATGACAGCACGATCGCGGCTCGTTCGTCCTCGGCCAGCTGGTCGACCGCCCGGCGGACGTCGTCGGACAGCGCCGCGGCCTGGACGGCCTCGTCGACGTCGGGGACGGTGGGCCCGGCGAGCCGGCCGTCGCGCTCCTGGCGGCGGGTGCGGGCCGTCTCCGACCGGACGGCGTCGACCGCCCGGGCGTGGGCCTGGGCCACCAGCCACGGCCGCAGCCGCCCGCGGTCGGGGTCGAACCGCCCGGGCCGGCGCCACAGCTCGACGAACACCGTCTGGCTGACGTCCTCGGCCATCGTGGCGTCGTTGCAAACCCGGCGGGCGACCGCCCACACCGCCCCCGCGTAGCGGCGGTAGATCTCGCCCAGGGCGGACTGGTCGCCGGCGGCGACGGCCCCGACCAGCTCGTCGTCCGCCCGCTCGCCGGGCTCGGGGGGAGGGACCGGTCGCACGCGTGGCACCCGGGGGTCGGACGGAGCCGGCGCAGTGGTCAACACGACCACCGACGCTGCCGTTCCCCGCTCGGTCCGCTGGCTCGGACACTGGCCTCCACACCCAGGGTTCGGTGCCGGGCGCCGGTTGGATGAGCCTTTCCCGCGGAATCGGTGGTGGATCGGGCGCGCGGTCCTGCCACGATGGACGGCCATGTTGTCGGCACGCGGCCTCACGGTGGAGATCGGCGGCACCCTCATCGTCGAGGGCGCCGGCCTCACCGTGCGCGCCGGCGACCGGGTCGGGCTCGTCGGCCGCAACGGCGCCGGCAAGACGACGCTGCTCAAGGTGCTGGGCGGCATGTCCGAGCCGAAGGCCGGCGTCATCCGGCGGCCCCTGGCGTTCGGGTACCTCCCCCAGGACCCCCGGCTCGACACGCTGTCGCCCGAGACGACCGCGCTCACCCACGTGCTCGGCGGCCGCGGCCTCGACGAGCTGGCCGACCGGCTGGAGGAGCTGCACCGCAAGATGGAGGCCGACCCGGGCGACGAGCGCCTGGTGGCGAAGTGGAGCCGGGCCCACGACCGGTTCGAGCACGCGGGCGGCTACGCAGCCGAGGCCGAGGCCCGGCGCCTGCTGGCCGGCCTCGGTCTCCGCAGCGACCAGGTCGAGCGGCCCCTCGCCGTCCTGTCCGGCGGCGAGCGCCGGCGGGTAGAGCTGGCGCGCATCCTGTTCGCCGGCAGCGACCTGCTGCTGCTGGACGAGCCGACCAACCACCTCGACAACGACGCCCGCGAGTGGCTGCTCGACTTCCTACGGGCCTACCGGGGCGCGCTCGTCGTCATCAGCCACGACCTCGAGCTGCTCGACGAGTCGATCACCCGCGTGCTGCACCTCGACCGGGCCGGCGAGGCGGACGTCGGCGAGCTGACCGAGTACAAGGGCACCTACTCCCAGTACAAGGCGGCCCGGGCCCGGGACGAGGCCCGCCTGGCCAAGCTGGCCGCTCGCCAGCAGACCGAGATCGCCCGGCTCCAGGCCCTCGTCGACCGGTGGGGCGCCAAGGCGACCAAGGCGGCGTTCGCCAAGTCGCTGGAGACCCGCATCGACCGCATCCGGGCCGAGGGCGTCGAGGCGCCGACGGCCCGCCGGGGCCTGCGGCTGCGGCTGCCCGACCCGCCGCCTTCGGGCCGCACCGCGCTCACGGTCGCCGGCCTCGCCAAGTCCTACGGCGACGGCCCGCCCGTGTTCGACGATCTGGCGTTCGAGATCGGCCGGGGCGAGCGGCTGCTCGTCCTCGGGCTCAACGGCGCGGGCAAGACCAGCATGCTGCGGATCCTGGCCGGCGTCACCCCCAGCGACCGCGGGCTCGTCACCTGGGGCTACCACGTCTGCCCCGGCTACTACGCCCAGGAGCACGAGGGCATCCGGGCCGGCGCGTCGCTGCTGGCCCACATGAACGAGGCGGCGCCCGGCCTGCCCGAGCGCGAGCGCCGCCGGCTGCTCGGCATGTTCGGCCTGTCGGGCGACAAGGTCCACCAGGACGCGTCGACCCTGTCCGGGGGCGAGAAGACAAAGATGGCGCTGTCGCTGCTGGTGGCCGGGCGCCACAACCTGCTGCTGCTCGACGAGCCGACCAACAACCTCGACCCGCCGTCCCGCGAGGCGGTCGCCGCCGCGCTGGCGAGCTGGGCCGGGACGATGGTGATCGTCAGCCACGACGCCGGGTTCGTGCGCGACCTGGCCCCCGACCGGGCGCTGCTCATGCCCGACGGCGAGGTCGACCACTGGTCGGACGACATGCTCGACCTCGTGGAGCTCGCGTAGCCTGGCCGCCGTGGCCACCGAGGACGACGTCCGGCGGATCGCCCTCTCCCTGCCGGAGACCACCGAGAAGCCGTGGTTCAACACGCCGGGCTTCCGGGTGAAGGACAAGTCGTTCCTCCGCATCCGGTCGGAGGCCGAGGGCGGGCTGGTCGTGTTCGTCGCCGACCTCGGCGAGAAGGAGGCGCTGCTCGCCTTCGAGCCCGACAAGTTCTTCACGACGCCCCACTACGACGGCTACCCGACCGTGCTGGTCAACCTCCCGGCGATCGACGAGGACGAGCTGACCGAGCTCATCACCGAGTCGTGGCGGCTGAAGGCCCCCAAGCGGGTGCTGAAGGCGTACGAGGATCAGCTGCCGGGCGAGCCCGATCCCGACTGATCGCGCAGCGCCCACCCGAGGATGTCGGCGTCGGCCCACGCCGCCTCGGGCGCGGATGTCGCCCGCCCGAGGGCCCGGAGCGCGTCGACGGTCATCGCCAGCGGCACGGCCGGCTGGGCCACCAGGGCGTCGACCAGCGCGTCGACGGCGGCGTCGAGCTCGGCGGCCGGCACGACCCGGTGGACGTACCCCCAGGCCAGGGCCTCGTCCGCGTGCACCCGGCGGCCGGTCATCACCAGGTCGCGGGTGCGCGCCAGGCCGACCTCCCGCACGAGCCGCGGCAGCCCCGCCCACGTCAGTGGCAGCCCGATCGCCAGCTCGGAGATGGCGACGGCGAGGTCGTCGGCGGCGACCCGGAGGTCGCAGGCCGCGGCCAGCAGCGCCGCCCCGCCGACGACGTGACCCTGGAGCCGGGCGACGGTCACCTGGGGCAGCCGCTCCAGCTCGTCGAGCAGCCGCTGCCACCGGCCGGTCGCCCGGCGCCGGGCCAGCGGGTCGGGCGACGCCGGCACCCGCTCGACCAGGTCGGCCCCGGCCGAGAACGCCCGGCCCTCGCCGGCCAGCACCACCACCCGGACGTCGTCGGCCTCGGCCAGCAGGCCGACGGCGCGGCCGAGGCCGGCCCGGACGGCCTGGTCGAGGGCGTTCAGCTTCGCCGGGCGGGCCAGCGTCACCCGGGCCACGCCCCGCGCCCGGTCGACCTCGACCCGGACCGCCCCCTCGCCATCGGTCACTGGTGCACCCTTCGGGCCCACCAGTGACCGAATCGCCACTTCGTGGCGGAGGTCGACTGTGCCTTCTGGACCTCGCTGCGCTCGGTCACCGCCGGGACGCTACCCGGCGCCCCCACCCGTTCCGGCGGCGATCCCGCAAGCCATCGGCACCCGGCGCCGCCAGTTCCGACCGGGACGCTCTCCGGGGCGGCTACCGTCGGCGGCCGCATGGACGTCCACCTCGTCGACGGCACCTACGAGCTGTTCCGCTACCACTTCGCCCCCAACAACCGCGACACCCACCGAGGCGCCACGATCGGGGTCCTGGGGACGCTGCTCCAGCTCGTCGAGGACGGCGCCACCCACGTCGGGGTCGCCACCGACCACGTCATCGAGTCGTTCCGCAACGACCTGTGGCCGGGCTACAAGTCGTCGGCCGGCATGCCCCGCGAGCTGCTCGCCCAGTTCCCGCTGGTCGAGGGGGCGATGGAGGTGGCCGGGTTCACCGTCTGGCCCCAGGTCGCCTACGAGGCCGACGACGGCATGGCCGCCGCCGCGGTGATGGCCGCGGCCGACGACAGGGTCGGCCGGGTGATCATCTGCACCCCCGACAAGGACCTCGGCCAGTGCGTCGGCGGCAAGGTCGTCCAGCTCGACCGGCGCAAGGGCGTGGTCTTCGACGCCACCGGGGTGGAGGATCGGCTGGGCGTGCCGCCGGCCTCGATCCCCGACCTGCTCTCGCTGGTGGGCGACTCGGCCGACGGCTTCCCCGGCCTGCCGGGCTGGGGGGCGAAGTCGGCGGCCGCGGTGCTCCGCCGCTGGGGGCACCTGGAGGGCATCCCGGCCGACCCGGTGACGTGGGACGCGGGCGTGCGGAGCGCGGCGAAGCTCAACGCCGTGCTGCGCGACCAGTTCGAGCTGGCCCTGCTGTTCCGCCGCATCGCCACCGTCGAGACCGACGCGCCGGTGAGCGCCACGGTCGACGAGCTTCGCTGGACCGGCCCGCCCGACCCCGAGGCCTTCGCCGACCTGTGCGCCACCCTCGGCGCCCCCGCGCTGGCCGGCCGGGCCGCCAAGCTGGCCGCCGCCCGGGCCTGACCCGGGCGCCCCGCCCTCACTCGATCGGGTCGGTGAGCCCGAGCGCCGCCAGCTTGCCCGGGTTGATCACGACGTTTATCTCGCTCACCCGGCCGCCGCTGTCGACCGCGGTGGCGACGACACCCAGGATCGAGCCACCCCACAGGACGACCGCGCCCGATTGGCCATTGACGGTGCGGCGCTCGTAGGTGACGCCGAGCTCGACCGACCGCCGGCTCAGGTTGACCAGGAAGCGGCCGACCCGGTCCGGGCCGACGACCGGCCGGCGGGCGGCGTGGACGTCGCGGCCGCCGTCGCTCAGCAGCACGACGTCCGGGGCCAGGAGGGCGACCACCCGGTCGGCGTCGCCGTCCAGCAGCGCCGCCACCAGCCGGTCGGCCACGGCCTCGGCCTCCTCTCCCTGCGCCGGGCCCTCGGCGCCCGAGCCGGGCCGGCGACCCTCCCGCACCCGGCTCCGGGCCCGGCTGGCGACCTGGCGGCAGGCCGCGGGGCTGCGGTCGACGACCTCGGCGATCTCCGTGTAGGGCACGCCGAACACGTCGGCCAGCACGAACACCACCCGCTCGACCGGCGACAGCGCCTCCAGCAGCCGCAGGAACCCGAACGTGAGCGACTCGGCCATCTCGGCCATCTGGGCCGGGTCGCCGCCGCCGCTGCGAGCGGCGGCCACGGGCGAGCCCACCGCGACGACCGGCTCGGGCAGCCAGGGGCCGACGTAGGTCTCCCGGCGGTGCTGGGCCGACTTCAGCCGGTCCAGCGCCAAGCGGGACACGACGGTCGTCAGCCACGCCGACGGCCGCTCGACGTCGTCGCCGCCCGCCCGCCGGGCCCGCTCCCACGCCTCCTGCACGACGTCCTCGGCCTCGACCCGCGACCCGGTGATCCGGTAGGCGAGGCCGAGCAGCCGGGGCCGCTCGGCCACCAGGGCCCGCTCGACCCCGACCACCGGCGGGGGTTCAGCCACCGGCCACCGTGGCGCCGGCCACCGTGGCGCCGGCCACCGTGGCGC
>JBKPHT010000265.1:0-1699 GCA_046730015.1 Actinomycetota bacterium | reverse complement strand
GACGACGGCTGACCGGCCCGGCCGCCCAGCCGGAGCGCACGGCCCGCCGGCGAGGCGATAGAGGTCGCTTCCTGGTTCCCGAGGCGATAGGCGTCGGGGGCCGGTCCCTATCGCCTCGGGAACGCCCGTCTGGCAGCGTTGACCGGGTGACGGAGCGGTCACGGCCGACTGGGCCCACCGCTACCCGTCGGAGCAGGTGGGGGAGCTCCGCCGGTCAGGCGGCGAGGGCTGACAGCGCCGACCCCATCAGGTCGACGAAGTTGTCGGTGTAGAACCGGCTGCGGGCGTGGGGGTCGACCCCGCCGCCGTCGAGCGACGCCTCGAACCGCTCGATCGGCCGCCGCCCACCCTCGACGTGCGGGTAGTCCGACGAGAACAGGCACACCTCGGGGCCGGACTGCTCGATGATCCAGCCCACGTCCTCCGTCGGGTACGGCGTGAACCGCACCTGGCGGCGGACGTACTCGCTCGGCCGGAGGCTCAGCTCCCGCAGCCGCTCCTCGTGGCGGGCGAAGGCGTCGAAGGCCGACTCCATCTGCCGGGTCCACGACGGCACCCAGATCGCGCCCTGCTCGATGACGCCGATCCGCAGGTCGGGGAACCGCTCCAGCACCCCGTCGAAGATCATCGTGGCCAGCGTCTGGGCCGGAGGGCCGGGGATGCCCATGTAGTCGACCGACCGGAAGTTCTCCTCTCCCCCGTGGAAGTCGGGCGGGACCGGCAGGCCGTTCCGGAAGTAGTTGCCGTCGATCAGGTCGCCGGTGCCGCCGACGTGGAACACGACGGGGATGCCTGCCTCCTCGGCCCGGGCCCACACCGGGTCGAGCCGGACGTGGCTGGGCGAGTGGCCCGGTGGGCAGCCCGACGCCACCAGCAGTGCCGCGGCCCCGGCGGCGATGGCCTCGTCCGCCAGGCGGGGCGCCCGGTCGAGGTCGGCCAGCGGCACGTAACAGGAGGGCAGCAGCCGGGGGTCGACCGAGCAGAACTCGACCATGCCCCGGTTGTGGGCTCGGGCGGCGCCGATCGCCAGCTCGATGTCGCTGTGCTCCCAGTCGTGCAGGCGCCGGTTGTGGAACGTGTTGAACACGAGCTGGCTGGCGAAGCCGAGGAGGTCGAGCGCCCGCGGCCGGTCGTCGGCCACGAAGCTGCCGGTCGCCGCGAAGTTCTTGCGCGCCATGATCTCGGCGTCTTCGGCGGCCCGGTACTCCTCCGACGCGTGCCGCTCGGCCAGCCGGGCGAACGCCGCGTCCAGATCGCGCAGCTGGTCGTCCGGGTCGCCCGTTTGCCGCAGCTCGTTGCCCGACGTGTAGCGGAGCGGCTCGATCCGGTCCCTGATGCCCGGGTCGGCGTGGTCGCGGAGCCAGCCGGGCGTCTCCATGATGTGGGCGTCGGCGTCGTGGACGACCAGGCCCGTCTGGTTGTACGGCACCCCGGTTCCCCCTCGGTCACGCTGGTGGGTGGCGGTCCAGGGTAGCCGGAGCCCGGGGAGGCTCAGGCCGGGGTGAAGGTGAGGGCCATGACCCCGGACGGGAAGGTGACCTGGTCGGCAAGCCTCCAGGCGAGCCTGATGCGATCGTCGGGGAACACCCCGCAGGCCGCCGTCGATCGACACCGGGACACCATCAGCCACAGCTCGTCGACCAGCCCTTCCCCAGCAGCGTGTGGACGAGCGTGCACGATCCGCCACGAGGATGGGCCC
>JBKPHT010000264.1:0-4384 GCA_046730015.1 Actinomycetota bacterium | reverse complement strand
GGCCGGGCGTCCCGCCCCCGGCGGGCCGCCCGAGGGCGGCCAGACGTCGAGCGGCCTGGCCCGCCGCGTGCGCGGCGCGCAGATGCCCGTCACCCAGCCGCTCAACCTCCGCCGACCGCAAGAGCACCCACAGAGCGGCGGCGGCGGTTATCGTCGCGACGACCGCGCCGCCGACGGTCAGGGCCACATGCGGGGCTACGGGAACTGGAACGGGAACGCGAACAGCCACTCGAATGGCCATAACAACGGTCACGGCAACCGCCTCGACGGCGCGGGTGATCAGGACGAGAGCAGCGCGGCCAGGACCGTCTACGGCTTCCTGACCAGCTTCACCCAGGGCGTGCAGCGAGGGCTGGACGAGGCCAGGCGCGACCCGAACACCCCGAAGGAGAATTCATGACCCTGAGCGACGAGGCCCGCAACTTCAACTGGCTGCTCAACAGCTTCGTCGACCAGACCGCGGGCGTGACCGATGCGGTGGCCGTCTCGTCGGACGGCCTCCTGATGGCGGCCTCCAGCTCCCTCGACCGGGCCTCGGCCGAGCAGCTTGCGGCGATCATCTCCGGCTTCGTGAGCCTCGGGCACGGGGCGTCGCGGTGCTTCGACTTCGCCGGGCTCGAACAGATCATCGTGGCCATGCGCCAGGGGTTCCTGTTCGTGTCCTCCATCTCCGACGGGAGCTGCCTCGGCGTGGTGGCCACCCGCAACTGCGACATCGGGCTGGTCGGCTACCAGACCACGCTTCTCGTCGAACGGGCCGGGCAGGTCCTGTCGCCGGCGCTGGTGGCCGAGTTGAAGGCGGGGGTCGTCGCATGAACGAAGGTCACGATCTGGTCCGCCCGTACATCATGACGGGGGGTCGTACCCGTGCCCAGAGGCGTGACCTTCGAGTTGAGACCCTGCTCCAGACCAAGAGCGAGCACATCCCGCCCTACCTGCCGGACGAGCAGCAGCTCGTGCTCGACCGGTGCATCCGGGCCCTGTCGGTGGCCGAGGTGGCCGCCCACCTCAACCTGGTGGTCGGCGTCGTCATGATCCTGGCCGACGACCTCATCTCCGCGGGCCTGCTCGACGTGCACCACACCGACCCGGTCGAGATCGAGCTGTCGATGCTGACCAAGATGATCGAACGCGTCCGGGCGATCTGACCACCCGGACCGCGTCCACCACGAGTACCCCACGAGGTTTCGCGCCGTGCAATCCACCGCCGAGAGCGCCGCTACGCGCATCACATCGGTCAAGTTCGTCATCGCCGGCGGCTTCGGCGTCGGCAAGACGACCTTCGTCGGCGCGATCTCCGAGATCGAACCGCTGCGCACCGAGGCTGCGATGACGAGCGTGTCGAGCGGCATCGACGACACTCGCCACATCCTGGGCAAGACGACCACCACCGTGGCCATGGACTTCGGCCGCATCACGGTCGACGACACGCTGGTCATGTACCTGTTCGGCACGCCCGGGCAGGACCGCTTCGGCTTCATGTGGGACGACATCTGCCTGGGCGCGCTCGGCGCCGTCGTGCTCGTCGACCCCCGCCGCATCACCGACAGCTTCCCCGGCATCGACTACTTCGAGGCGAACGCCATCCCGTTCGTGGTGGGCGTCAACGTGTTCGACGGCGCCCCCCGCTACCCGACCAACGAGATCCGCGAGGCGCTGGGCGTCGCCCACGACACGCCCATCGTCGACTGCGACGCCCGCAACAAGGACTCGGCGAAGATGGTGCTGCTGACGCTGCTCGAGAGCCTGGTGGCGAAGGCCCAGGCCCGCGCCCAGATGCGCTGACCGGCGGCGCCCGGCCTTCCGCCCTGCCCGCACTCCCGGCGCGTTCCCGTCCCGCTGCGTCGCGCTCGTGGCCACTGCTGGTGAGGCTGCCATCGCCCGGCGCGGCCCGATCGGGGCACGTATGGCGGGGCCTTGAATCCGTGCGATGATGACGGCCCGAACCGCTGGGGTTCCTCTACGTCACCGCAAGGGGTCGTCGTTTTGCGCCGCGTTCCGATCCGCACGAAGCTCGCCGCCGCGTTGGCCATCCCGCTCCTCGCCCTCGGGGTGGTCACCGTCCTCGAGGTGACCACCGCGGCGGACGACGCCCGCGAGGTCAACGCCCAGGCCGACCTGGCCCGGGCGACGATCGGCCCGACGGGCCTGACGACCGCCCTGCAGAACGAGCGGACCTGGCCGGCCACCGAGCTGGTGGGCTTCGGCGGCCAGCTCGACCTCGAGGTCAGCGGCTACGAGGACTCACGGAACGCGACCGACCGGGCCATCGCCCAGTTCCGCGAGGAGCTGGAGGGTCGGGAGCAGCGGGTCCAGGACGCGTTCGCGCCCGCCATGAAGGGCCTCGACGACCTCGAGCAGATCCGCGCCGACATCGACGCCTCCACCGCCCCCCGGGACACGTCCAACATCGCCTTCAGCCAGACGATCTTCGACCGGTACACCACGATCATCACGCCGTTCTTCGACGCCACGACCAGCATCGCCCTGGTCGTGAACGACCTGGAGCTGCGGCAGGGCACCGAACTGGCCGACACCGTGGCCCGCCAGATCGAGGTCATGTCGGTGATGCTGAGCGGCACGATCACCACCGCCTACCTGTCGCCGGGGGGCATCGACACGCCCGCGGAAGTCGCCCAGATCTCGATGTGGCAGGAGACGTTCCGCCGCAACGCGGAGGTGATGAGCAACCCGTCGGGCCCGTACCGGGCTCTGGCCGACCGCTACTTCCCCGCCGAGCTGACCGAGTCGGCCGACAACGCGGTCACCAACGCGCTCGCCACCCACACGGTGCAGCTCGACCAGATGATCGCCGCCATCCAGGTGCCCTACGAGGAGGGCTACATCATCTACCAGGACGAGGTGGCCGAGGCGATCACCGATCGGGCCGACAGCCTGGCGTCCGGGGCGGCGTCGCGGCGGCTGCTGTTCGGGTTGATGGCCCTCGTCGTGGTGGGGGCGGCCGGCGTCCTGGCGTGGCTCGTGTCGCGGTCGATCACCCGGCCGCTGCGGTCGCTGACCCAGCAGGCCAAGGAGATGGCCGAGTTCCGGCTGCCGGACGTGGTCATGGGGATCCTCGACACGCCGCTGGGCGAGGACGTGGCGGTGCCCCGCATCGACCCCGTCCGCGTCAACACCCGCGACGAGGTGTCGGACGTGGCAGACGCGCTCAACACGGTGCAGGACACGGCGCTCGACCTCGCCGTCGAGCAGGCCGTGCTGCGCCGCAACATCGCCGACAGCTTCGTCAACCTGGGCCGCCGCAACCAGAACCTGCTGGGCCGCCAGCTCGACTTCATCACCGAGCTGGAGACCAACGAGACCGACCCCGACACCCTCGCGGACCTGTTCCGGCTCGACCACCTGGCCACCCGGATGCGCCGCAACGCCGAGTCGCTGCTGGTGCTGGCCGGCATCGAGCCCCCGCGGCAGTGGGCTGCGCCGGTGCGTCTCACCGACGTCATCCGGGCTGCGCTTGGCGAGGTCGAGGACTACCAGCGGGTGACCGTCCGCGGCGTCGAACCGGCCACCATCCTCGGATCGGCGGCCGCCGACCTGGCCCACCTGATGGCCGAGCTGGTCGAGAACGCGCTCGTGTTCTCCCCGCCGGACCAGACGGTCGACATCCGGGGGCGGGTGCGGCCCGGCGGCTACACGCTGGCCATCATCGACTCGGGCCTGGGCATGCCGGCCGCCGACCTGGCCGCCGCCAACCGGCGGCTGGCCGGCGCCGAGAGCTTCACCATCGCCCCGTCGAAGTACCTGGGCCACTACGTCGCCGGCAACCTGGCCGCCCGCCACGACATCACGGCCCGGCTCGACAACTCGCCGGGCAACGGCATCACCGCCACCATCGAGCTCCCCGCCTCCCTCCTCACGACCGAGCAGGCGCTGCCCCAGGCCGACGAGCCCCACGCCGCCCGCGAGGTCTGGCCGCCGGCCCCGATCGAGGCGCCGCCGTCGCCCCCGGAGCTGACCCGCCGCACCGGCCAGACGCCGGTGGTCCCGGCGCCCCTGCCGCCCGCGCCGGAGCCCGCGGGCGACGGCGACGGCCGCGTGAAGGCGTCCCCGATCGCGCGCCGGATGGCGAAGGAGCTGGGCGTCGAGCTCGCGGGGCTCCAGGGATCCGGGCCCGGCGGGCGGATCGTCAAGTCCGACGTCGAGGCCGCGGCGCAAAACGGCGAGAAGGCCGCGGAGAAGGAGGAGGCGCCCGCGCCGGCCCCGGCCGCCGTGTCGGGCGACAGCGGCAGCGGCCGCGGCGCGACCACGACCGAGGACCTGACGCGCCTGCAGCAGACGGTCGCGCGCCGGATGGCCGAGTCCAAGGCGACCGCGCCGGAGTTCGTGATCACCTGCGAGGTCGACATGGAGGCCGCGGTCGGGT
>JBKPHT010000263.1:0-35202 GCA_046730015.1 Actinomycetota bacterium | reverse complement strand
GAGTAGCCGCGCCGCGATCTGCGCATCTCGGCTGCCGGCCCCGCCCCCGGGCGGGGCCGCGCCGCGTCCAGGGCCGGGCCCGGACTGCGACGCCCTACCTCGTCCCGAGCAGGTCGACGATCGGCTGTGGCTCACCGACGCGCAGTGATCCCGGTGCAGGTCAGAGCGGGTGCGAGACCCGGGTCTCAGCCCTTGAGCAGGAACTCCTGGTCGTCCTCGTCGAGGAACAGGGCCACCTCGTCGGCGAGTACGGGATGGGCCTCCAGCCCTCCGTCCGCGTCGACGATGGCGAAGGCCACCTCCCGGGCCCGGGCCACCCAGTCCTTGTCCCGGCGGAGGGACGCGAGCCGCAGGTCGCTTCGGCCCTTCTGCCGCTCGCCCATGATCGTGCCCTCGCCCCGCAGCTCGAGGTCGACCTCGGCCAGCGCGAATCCGTCGGTCGACCCGACCAGCGCCCCGAGGCGGGCCTCGGCCTCGGGGGTGTCGGAGTCGCTGACCAGGAAGCACCAGGACTGCTCGCTCCCCCGCCCGACCCGGCCCCGGAGCTGGTGGAGCTGGGCGATGCCGAAGCGGTCGGCGTCGAGGATGACCATCACCGTGCTGTTGGGGACGTCGACGCCGACCTCGATCACCGTGGTGGCCACCAGCACGTCCAGCCGCCCCTCCCGGAACTGGTGCATGGTCGCCTCCTTGTCGGCGGGCGCCATGCGGCCGTGCAGCAGCCCGAGCCGCAGGCCGGCGAGCTCGCCGGCGGCGAGCTGGGCGTGGGTGTCCTCGGCCGAGCGGGCCTCCAGCTTGTCGGACTCCTCGATGAGCGGGGTGACCACGTACGCCTGGCGGCCGGCCTCCACCTGTTCGCGGACGGCGGCCCACACCGCGGCCTCGGCCTCCTCGCCCCGCGCCCAGGTGGTGACGATCGGTTGGCGGCCGGCCGGGCGGGACCGGATCACGGTGACGTCAAGGTCGCCGTAGACGGTCATGGCGGCGGTCCGGGGGATGGGGGTGGCGGTCATGACCAGCACGTCGGGCACGGGCCCGCCGCCGGCTTTGTCCCGCAAGGCGGCCCGCTGCTCGACGCCGAACCGGTGCTGCTCGTCGATGACGACCGCGCCGAGGGAGGCGAAGTCGACGCCTTCCTGGATCAGCGCGTGCGTCCCGATGGCGACGTCGACCTCGCCGGCCGCCAGCCCGGCCAGGATCCGGCGGCGGTCCCCGGCCCCGACCCGGTTGGTGAGCAGCTCCACCCGCAGCGGCCGGGCCGCGAACAGCGACGTGCCCGAGTCGGGCACCTCGACGCCGTCGAGCAGCGCCCGGATGCCTTCCGCGTGCTGCTCGGCCAGCACCTCGGTCGGCGCCATGAACGCCCCCTGGTGGCCGCCCTCGACCGCGGCGAGCAGGGTCCAGACGGCCACGGTCGTCTTCCCCGCGCCCACGTCCCCCTGCAACAGCCGGTGCATCGGGTGGGGCGCGGCGAGGTCGGCGGCGATCTCGCGGATGGCCTGCTGCTGGTCGGAGGTGAGGTCGAACGGCAGCCGGTCGACGAAGGCGTCGAGCAGCGGCCCGGCGGTCATCTGGGCGATGCCCGGGGTGGTGCGCTCGATGTGGCGCTTGCGCTGGACGAGGGCGAGCTGCACCCGGATCAGCTCGTCGAGCACGAGCCGCTTGCGGGCGACCTCCTTGTGGGCCATCGACTCGGGGGCGTGGATGCCGGCCACCGCCTCGCCCCGGGAGATCAGGTCGTAGCGGTCGAGCACCCACTCGGGCACCGGGTCGGCCAGGCCGCGGGGCTGCGACCGGCGCAGCGCCTCGGCCACCCAGTCGCCGATCTCCCAGGTGGACAGGCCGGCCTTGTCGGACTGGGGGTAGATGGGGACGATCCGGCCGGTGCGGTTGCCGATGAGGTCGACGACCGGGTTGGTCATCTGCCGGCGGCCGTTGAACATCTCGAGCTTGCCGAACAGGGCTGCGGTCGTCCCCGGGGTGAGCTGGCGCTCCCGCCAGGCCTGGTTGAAGAACGTCACCCGCAGGTGGCCGCTGCCGTCGGTGACGTCGACGGTGACGAGCGTGCGGGGCGGGCGCCCCCGGGTCCGGCGGGACGACACCCGCTCGACCGTGGCGAGGACCATGGCCTCCTCGCCGACCACCAGGTCGCGGATGCGGGCCTCGTTGGTCCGGTCCACGTAGCGCCGCGGGTAGTAGGTGAGCAGGTCTGCCAGGTTCTCGACGCCGACCGAGGCCAGCGCCTCGGCCTTGCGGTCACCGACGCCCTTCAGCCTGGTGACCGGCCACGACGACAGCTCCGCCAGCGTGATCGGGCCGTCGGCCATCCCCTACTCGATGCCGAAGAGGTACGGGTAGAGCGGCTGGCCGCCGTGGTGGACCTCGGGTGCGACGCCGGGCCGGTGCTCCCCGAGCCACTCGGTGATCCGCCGGGTGTCGGCGGCGGCCGCCCCTTCGCCCTCGATGACCGTGACGATCTCGTGGTCGTCGGTGACCAGCAGGTCGAGCAGCTTGCAGGCTGCGTCGGCGACGGTCGGCTCGACGGCCTTGATGCCATCGCGGGCGATGCCCAGATAGTCGCCCTCGCTGATCGGGCCGGCCTCGCTGGTCGAGTCGCGCACCGCCCGGGTGACCTCGCCGGCCACGACGCTGGACGAGAGCGCGGCCATCTCCTTGGCGTTCTCGTCGGCCGGGGCCTCGGGGTCGTAGCCCATGAGGGCGGCGAAGCCCTCGGCGATGCCCCGGGTCGGCACCACCTTCACGACCCGGCCGGTGTGGGCGTCGACCTGCTCGGCGACGGGGATGATGTTCTTGTTGTTGGGGAGGATGACGACCTGCTCGGCCGGCACGGCCTCGACGGCGGCGAGCAGGTCGGCGGTCGACGGGTTCATCGACTGGCCGCCGGCCACGATGCCCTGGACCCCGAGGCTGTAGAAGATCCGCTTGATGCCGTCGCCGGCGGCGACCGCCACCACCGCGGTGCAGACGGGCTCGGTGACGTGCGGAGGCACCTCGACGACGGCGGTGCCGCTGGCCTCCCGGACCCAGCGCTCCTCCTCGACCTCCTCCATGAGATCGGTGACGCGGATGTTGCGGGGCCGGCCGGCGTCGATGGCGGCCTCGATGGCCGAGCCGATGTCGTCGGTGTGGATGTGGCAGTTCCAGATGCCGTCGCCCCCCACGACGACGATGGAGTCGCCGATGCCGGCCCAGACGTCCTTGAACGCGGGGATCGACTCGTCGGGCGCCTCGAGGAAGTACATGACCTCGTAGCGGAGGTCGGCCAGCCCGTGGTGGTTGTCATGGTCGTCGGCGGTGTGCTGGACCAGGTGGGCATCGGACCGGACGGCCCCCTCCCCCACGCGGGGCTCGGGCACGGGGCGGCCGTCGACGACGTGGGCCAGCACGTCGACCAGCAGCAGCAAGCCGGCGCCGCCGGCGTCGACCACGCCGGCCTCGGCCAGCACGGGCAGGAGCGTGGGCGTCGCCTCGAGGGCGGCGGCGCCACCGGCCCGGGCGGCGTCGACGACCTCGACCAGGGGGGCCGGCCCGTCCGCGACCCGCGCCTCGGCCGCCTCCGCCGACTCCCGGACGACGGTGAGGATCGTGCCCTCCACCGGCCGCATGACCGCCTGGTACGCCGCGTCGCTGGCGGATCGCAGGGCCCGGGCCAGGGTGGGCCCGTCGCAGCCGCCGGCCTGGTCGATGACCGTGACGAGGCCGCGGAGCACCTGGGACAGGATGACGCCCGAGTTGCCGCGGGCCCCCATCAGCGACCCGTGGCTGATCGCCTTGCACACCGAGGCGAGGTCGTCGCCGGCGGCGTCGAGCGCCTCGCACACCGCCATGAGGGTGAGCGACATGTTGGTGCCCGTGTCGCCGTCGGGCACCGGGTACACGTTGAGCCGGTTGATGGGCTCGCGGTGGGCGGCGAGCGCCTCCTCGTACGCGTGGACCACGGCCCGTAGTCGGTCGGCGTCCAGATGGTCGAGCGCGGTCACGGAGGTGGATGATAAGTGACGCGCCGGCCACCGCCGGGGGGCGCGGCGTCGAGCCCGTTCAGGCGCGGTCGTCGTTCCCGAGGCGGTAACACTCGATCGACCGTTCCCGAGGCGCCCGTGAGTTGTGACCGGCCCCGGCCGCCAGTACAGTTTCCCGGTCCTGTCCAGCCGAGTCAGAGGAACGCGTCCATGGCAGCCGTCTGCGAGGTGTGCGGCAAGCACCCGTCCTGGGGCATGAGCGTCAGCCACTCGCACCGGCGTACCAAGCGCCGGTGGAACCCGAACATCCAGCGTGTGCGCGCCCTCGTCGACGGCGCGCCGAAGCGGGTCCAGGTGTGCACCGGCTGCATCAAGTCGGGCAAGGTCACCAAGCTCGCGCACTGATCCCGGCCACCGGCCGAACGGCACCCGGGCGCCCCTGCGGGGCGCCCTCGTCGCGTCCGGGCGACCCCCCACCGCCGCGCACCCACCGCGACCGGGCGGTGACGGCCCGTGTCGGGCCGTCCTTTGGGCCGCCGGTGGAGCGGTCCGATACGGTGACACAACCCAACCGCGAACGTCAGCCAGGAGCCGACCGGTGCAAGGCGTCATCAAAGCGTACGACCCGATGTCGAAGGACGGGATCGTGGTGCGCGACACCGACCTCTCCGAGGTCGACCTCGCCCCGGACGCCCTCGAGGGCTCGGTCTTCCGGCTGCTGCGCCAGGGCCAGCGCGTGATCTTCGACCTCGACGGCGAGGGTCGGGCCACGCACCTGCGGTTGGGTTCGGAGGTCGACATGGGAACGCCCGGACTCGACCCCGAGCGGTTCCCCCCGGGACACGACTCGACCTCCACCTGAGCCGGCACACCAGACATCGCCGACCGGAGGATCATGGCTGCAACCACCAACAACCAGAAGTTGAAGGACTGGGTCGATCACTGGGCAGGCGTGTTCCAACCGGACCGGGTCGAATGGTGCGACGGGTCCGACGAGGAATGGGAGCGGCTCACCCGGCTGCTGATCGACGGCGGCACGTTCGAGCGCCTGAACGAGGCCGAACGCCCCAACAGCTTCCTGGCCCTCTCCGACCCCGGCGACGTCGCCCGGGTCGAGGACCGGACGTTCATCTGCTCCGAGCGCCGGGCCGACGCCGGCGCCACCAACAACTGGCGCGACCCGGCGGAGATGCGGGCCGAGGTCACCGGGTTCTTCACCGGCTCGATGCGGGGCCGGACCATGTACGTCGTGCCGTTCTCGATGGGGCCACTCGGCTCCCCCATCGCCCACATCGGCGTGCAGCTCACCGACTCGGCCTACGTCGCCGTGAACATGCGGATCATGACCCGGATGGGCCAGGGGCCGCTCGACGTGCTCGGCGCCGACGGCGACTTCGTCCCCTGTGTCCACTCGGTCGGCTACCCGCTGGTCGACGAGGACGGCGCCGCCCGGGCCGACGTCCCGTGGCCCTGCGACGCCGACAACAAGTACATCGTCCACTTCCCCGAGACGCGCGAGATCTGGTCGTACGGCTCCGGTTACGGCGGCAACGCGCTGCTCGGCAAGAAGTGCTTCGCCCTCCGCATCGCGTCGACCATGGCCCGTGACGACGGCTGGATGGCCGAGCACATGCTCATCCTCGGCGTCACCCCGCCCGGGGGCGAGAAGCGCTACATCGCGGCGGCGTTCCCGTCGGCCTGCGGCAAGACCAACATGGCCATGATGATCCCGACGCTGCCGGGGTGGACGGTCGAGACCATCGGCGACGACATCGCCTGGATGAAGTTCGGCGACGACGGCCGGCTCTACGCCATCAACCCCGAGGCCGGGTTCTTCGGCGTGGCCCCCGGCACCGGCGTCGACACCAACCCCAATGCGGTCGCGACCCTGTACGGCAACTCGATCTTCACCAACGTGGCCCGCACCGACGACGGCGACGTGTGGTGGGAGGGCCTGTCCGAGCCCCCCGCCCACCTCACCGACTGGAAGGGCAACGACTGGACGCCCGATAGCGACGCGCCGGCCGCCCATCCCAACGCCCGGTTCACGACGCCGGCCTCCCAGTGCCCGTCGATCGCGCCCGAGTGGGAGGACCCGAACGGCGTCCCGATCTCGGCCATCCTGTTCGGCGGCCGCCGGGCCACCAACGTCCCGCTGGTGACCGAGTCGTTCGACTGGGACCACGGCGTGTTCCTCGGCTCGATCATGAGCTCGGAGACCACCGCCGCCCAGGCGGGCGCGGTCGGCAAACTCCGGTTCGACCCGTTCGCCATGCTGCCCTTCTGCGGCTACGACATGGGCGCCTACTTCGGCCACTGGCTGGAGATCGGCCGGGCCACCGACGCGGCCAAGCTGCCGAAGCTGTTCTGGGTCAACTGGTTCCGGCGCGACGAGGACGGCTCGTTCCTGTGGCCGGGCTTCGGTGACAACAGCCGGGTCGTCAAGTGGGTGGTCGAGCGGATCGAGGGCGGCGGCGAGGCGATGGACACCCCGATCGGCCGCGTGCCGGCGCCGGGCGCCATCGACACGAGCGGCCTCGACCTCGACGCCGACACGGTGGCCAAGCTGGTCAAGGTCGACCCCGAGTCCTGGCGAGCCGAGCTGCCCCAGCTCGACGAGCACTACAAGGCGATCGGCGACACGGTGCCGGCAGAGCTGCGCGAGCAGCTCACAGCACTCGAGAAGCGGCTGGCCGGAGGCTGAGCGGCCCGGCGGGTTCCCGCCGCCGGGCGCCGGTGGGCGTCAGCGGCGGGAACCGAAGTCGGCCATCTGCTGGAGGATGGAGACCGCGTCCCCGGCCGCGGGCCGGCCCAGGTCGCGGTAGACGGCGGCGACGTTGGCCACGAACCGCTCGGCCTCGCCGAGGTCCGCGTACGGGCCGAGGTCGATGTCGCGGGCGGCCTCGAGCGGGTCGAGGCCGGCCTCGGCGCGGGGCGTGACCTCGCGCTCCAGGAAGGTGAAGTAGTGGCGCTGGGCCTCGACCTCGGCGACCCCGCAGAGCGGCCCGTGGCCGGGCACGACGGTGGCCGGGGCGAGCCCGACGATGCGGTCGCAGGCGGCCGTCCAGTTGGCCACCGGCCCGGACCACACGATGGGGTGCCCCCCGTTGAACAGGATGTCGCCGGTGAACACGACGTCGTGGGCGGGAACGTGGACGACGACGTCGCCCCGGGTGTGGGCGGGCCCGACCTCGATGAGCCGCACCTCGGTGCCGCCCACCTCCAGCGTCAGCTCGCCATCGAAGGTGGTGGTCGGCGGCACGACCTCGATGCCGTCGAAGTCGAAGGCGCCGAACATCCGGCGGACCAGGTCGCCGGTCGGGCCCTCGGGCGGGTCCGCCATCAGGGCAGCCAGCAACGACGGGGGCAGCTCGGCCATCTCCTCGGCGCAGCGCCGCGAGCCGACGATCTCGGCGTCGCGGACGAGCTGGTTGCCCCAGCAGTGGTCGCCGTTGGCGTGGGTGTTGACGACCAGGTCGATGTCGGCGGCGGCGGGCACGGCCCGGCGCATGGCGTCGAGCATCTCGCCGGTCAGGCGGAGGTCGAACAGGGTGTCGACGAGCAGGGAGGCGTCGCCGTCGACGACCAGGCCGGCGTTGCTCCATCCCCAGCTGCCGTCGGGTTGCAGCCAGGCGTAGACCCCGTCGCCGACCTCGTGGAGACCCCTCGTGTAACCGCGCGCAGCCATGCCCCTATCAGAGCACGCGGTCAGAACAGGTCGTCGTCATCGGTGTCGGGCAGCACCGCCAGCTCCTCGGTGCGGTCCCGGAGGACGTTCTCGACGTAGTCGTCGACGGCCTCGAGCGTGAAGACCTCGCGGTCGAGCTCCTGGCCCATGTAGTACCGGTGTTCGAGGATCTCGTGGAACAACTCGGCCGGTGGGAGGCGGTTGCGGAGCCCGATCGGCACCCGGTTGACGGCGGGCTCGAAGATCTCGGTGAGCCAGCGATAGGCGCCGACCGCCTCGGGGACCTCGGTGCCGGCCTCGCGTGACAGCCAGGCCCGGTAGCCGTCGATGTCGGCCAGCAGCCGGCGGGCCTGGTTCTCCTGGACGCGGAGGCCGGTGAGCGCGTTCAGCCGGCGGAAGTGGTGGCCCTCGTCGATGACGAGGGGCTGCACCCGGATCTCGTCCCCCTCGGGGGTCCGGACCAGCTCGAACTCCTCGACGTCGAACCCCAAGTCGTTGAGGCGCCGGATGCGGGCGTCGATGAGGTGACGCTCGCCGGGGCGGATCACCTCCGTCCGGGTGAGCTCGGTCCAGAGCTCGCCGTAGCGCTTCTCGAGCTCGGTCGCGGTCTCGAAGGGGTCGACGTCGGACGGCAGCCGCTGCGCCGAGCACAGGTCGAGCAGCTCGCCGGCGACGTTCTCGGTGGCGATGACAAGGTCGTGGCCCCGCTGCCCGTCGGTCAGCGTCGGGTGGCGCTCGGCGGTCTCGGCGTCGACCAGGTAGGCGGCGAGGGCGCCGGCGTCGCGGCGGAACAGGACGTTCGACAGCGAGCAGTCCCCCCAGTAGACGCCGGCGAGGTGGAGCCGGACCAGCAGCACGGCCAGCGCGTCGATGAGCCGGCGGCGGATGTCGGGGACGCCCCGGCCCGCGAACAGGGTGCGGTACGGCAGCGAGAACTCGAGGTGGCGGGTGATGAGCACGGCCGCCAGCGGCTCGCCGGCCCCGTCGACCCGGCCCGTGACCACGCCGACGGGCCTGACCACCGGCAGGCGGTCCCCGTAGAGGTCGCTCAGCATCCGGTACTCGCGCTCGGCGAGCTCCAGCGAGGTCTCCTTGAGGGCGTAGGCCCGGTCGTCCTCCCGGACGAACCGGACGACGTGGCGGGAGACGCCGCGGGCGTAGTCCACCAGGCGGGGGTCGTCCCACTCGGCGAGCGGCCGGTCCCACGGGAAGTCGAGGAAGTCGGGGTGGCCGGTGCGGGCCAGCAGGTGGAACGACGGGGCGGTGGACCGGCTCACCACGCGGCACGGTACCCGCGCCCAGGTCGACCGCCACCGTGCCACGATCTCCATGAGCAAACCTGATCGTAGAAGACTCAAGTTTTGTGTTTATAGGGGTGCCAGTTGGGTATCATTGAAATGGAGATGAGGTTGCTCCGATACGAGGTTGCATGGAGGAGGCTCCCGACGATGCTGATGCGCTTCGATCCGTTCCGCGAGGTCGACCGGTTCGCCGAGCAGGTCGACCAGGCGTTCCGCCGTGCCGGCGGCTCGGTGCCGATGGACGCCGTCCGCCACGGCGACCGGGTCTTCGTCAACTTCGACCTGCCCGGGGTCGATCCCGACGCCATCGACGTCACCGTCGAGCGCGACGTGCTCACCGTGTCGGCCACCCGCCGGTTCGAGCGGTCCGAGGGCGACGAGGTGCTCGCCAACGAGCGCCCGCAGGGCACCTTCACCCGCCGGGTGCTGCTCGGCGACAGCCTCGACACCGGCCAGCTCGAGGCCGCCTACGACCACGGCGTGCTCTCGATCACCATCCCGGTGGCCGAGCAGGCCCAGCCCCGCAAGGTCGCCGTGGGCGGCGGCGGACACGCCCCCACCGCGATCGAGGCCGAGTCCCACGAAGGCGAGCGGGCCTCCGGCTGACCACGGTTCGCCGACGTTCCGACGGGACGCCCAGCGGGCGTCCCGTCGCCGCGTCCGGGCCGCTCCCGGCCACGGTTCGAGGCGGTGGGCGGCCCACGTTACGATCCGTCACCAGCCCGACGGCGTGAGGGAGGCCCGGATGGCAGTCAGCGCGTACATCCTCATCCAGACCGAGGTCGGCAAGGCCGCCCAGGTCGCCGACGAGGTGGGGGGCATCGACGGCGTGGTCTCGGCCGAGGACGTGACCGGCCCCTACGACGTCATCGCCCGGGCCGAGTCGAACTCGGTCGACGAGCTCGGGAAGATGGTCGTGAGCCGGGTGCAGATGATCGAGGGCATCACCCGGACGCTCACCTGCCCCGTCGTCCACCTCTAGCGGTCAGCGGTTCGGGCCGATCACCATCGCCCGGATCGCCAGGCCCATGAGGAACAGGCCGCCGAGCCCGTACAGCAGGTACCGGTGTGCGGCGAGCTGCTGCCGGTAGCTGTAGATGATGCCGACCGACGCCAGTGCCACGAAGCCGTAGAACATGTGGAACTGGGGTGCCTTCCGGTCGTCGCTGGTGACGAGCAGCACGCCCAGCACCACCTGGACGACGATGGCGACCTCGGCCGCCGCCGTCCACCACCAGAGCGACGGCCGGCGCCAGGTCGGCCACCAGTGGGCGGCGAGCGCCCAGAGGCCGACCAGGCCGTTGCCGACGACGACCACCCACGCCCACCACTGGTGGGCGTCGTGCAGGCTCACCCGCGGGGCGGGAGGCTCAGCCCGAGTGCCCGGGCGAGGTCGTCGACACCTCGTACGACCACAGCTCGCTCGACACCGACACCGGCCCGCCGTGGGGCGCCGGCCGGTCGGTGCCCTGGTGCCCGTGCCCGAACGCCGGGCTGTTCACCCAGGCGTTGAACGCGTCCTCGTCGCGCCACCGGGTGATCACCAGCCACGTCGTCCGGTCGTCGGTCGGCTTCAGCAGCTCGAAGCCCTCGAAGCCGTCCTGGTCGTCCACGGCCCCGGCCCGCGCCGCGAAGCGCCGGCCCAGCTCGTCGCCGGAGCCCTCCGGCACCGTGATGGCGTTGATCTTGATGACGGTAGGAATTTGCCTACGCTCCTCGTGCGGGTTGCGCTAGCGACGCTAGTCCTGTCAGGCGGAGGCAGCTACCGGCGGACGGGATGCTTCGCGAGGTCATGGCGGTGTCAAGATCTCGCGATCGCCAGATCTCAGGACGGGGCGAAGGCAGTGATCGTCGAGGGCGTGGAAGCATCTGGCGCAGTCTGCACGAACAGCTGGCCACCCGCGACAATCACCCAGTCTGGACGGCCGTTCACGGTCACCTGGCCGATCTGGTCACAAGCCGGGGCGCCGCAGCCGGCGGACGCGTAGGCGGTCACTGCGCCGTCCGCCGTCGGGACGTACACCACGCCCCCCGCGTTCACAAGACTGCCCGAGACCGAGTTCGGAAGGGTGGCCGTCCAGCTCGGTGTGCAGGTGAGAGGGCCGCAGTCGCCATCCGTGTAGGCCGACAGCATGTTGCCGGTGGCGATGAACAGCCGGTCGCCGTCCACCGTGTGCCGGGGGAAGCCCGACACCTGGATCCGCCAGTCCTCGGATCCATCGACGCCGTCGAGGGCCAGCACCTCGAAGCTGGCTGGCAGATTGAGCGTCACCACGTAGAGCCGATCGCCTGGCCCGCCTGCGACCGTCCCGATGAGGGAGAGCTCGCGAGTCCACACGGGACTGCAGTCGGCGGCGCCGCATCCCGCTGAGTCGAACGACCGCAGGGTCGTTCCGCTGTGGGTGACGACCCTGTCGCCAACGACGGCAGACGGTATGCCCGCTCCGCGCCACCGTTCGGCCCCGCTGTCGCCGTCCAGAACCCTCGTGATGTGCTCCGTACCAAGCACGCAGTTGGTGGTGATGGTGTTGTGATTGGTCGCGACTGGATCACCGAACGGCCTGACCGCGGCGAGGCTGGGACCGGGGGTCGAGGAGAGGATGGCGCCGGTCTCGAGGTCCAGGCGCACCGAGCCCGACGAGCACGACGTGCCGCTCGGCGTGGTTGTCTCAGCCTGCCATCCGGCCCATGCCTGATCGCCACCGACGACAGTCGGCGCTCCCCCCATTCCACGCGAAATGCCGGCGGGGGCAAGACTGGTCGACCAGTTGACTGCGCCGGTGTCGGCATCGAGGGACCGAACCCGTGCGAAGCCCTCACCCGGCGAACCGGTGCCACCGCTTTCGCCACCGAGCACATGACGCCCCCAGACCGCATTGAGGGTTCCGGGAACCGACCACCGCTCGGCGAGTGTGCCGACGGACTCCGTGGTCAGGACCGTCTCGATCGGATTGTGGTACTGATTCGCCGCGTTACCGCCAGACTGCGGCCAGCACCCCGCAGCGCCAAGCACGAGAACGAAGGGCACAAGCGCCCGCCAGCTGCTGCGATCCATCGGTCGATCCCCCAATCGTCTGCCAGTCGGCGAGCGGACGGTAGGCGCCGGACCACACGAACACGATCGAATTTGGCTCTACGGGGTCTGGGGGGTCTAGGGGGTCAAGGGGGGTCAAGGGGGGTCAAGGCGCCGGCTGACGACCGGCGCAGGGGCCGGCTGCGGGCGGCACCTCCGGCGCCGTCCTCGCCGGCCCGAGCTGAGTCAGGGCGCGCGCATAGGGCGCCACCCTTCCGCTCGCTCAGCGCCTGGGCGAGCTCGTGCAGGCTGGCGAACGTGGACAGCAGCACCATCGGCATGACGGGTCGGCCGCCCGTTCAGCCGCCAGCATCACCGGGCACTCCTCGTCCGAGTTGTAGTCTCACGCCTTGGCTCGACTGAGGAGGTCGCACCTGTGCTAGAGCAATCGGTCAGGGAAGACCTGAAGTCGGCGACCCGGAACTGGGGGTGGTTTCTGGCCGCTGGCATTGCCTGGATCGTCTTTTCCTTCATCGTCTTGTCGTTCAATTACCGGACCGTGTGGGCCATCGCCCTGTTCTTCGGCATCGGCTTCATCATGGGCGGTATCATCGAATTTGCCGTCGCCGCTGTAGCCCCAGGTTGGAAGTGGCTGTACGTCCTCATCGGGATCGTGTCGATCGTGGCCGGGATCATCGCCCTCGCCTGGCCGGGTTCGACCTTCCTGGTGCTCAGCGCCCTTGCGGGGTGGCTCCTGTTCTTCTGGGGGATCATCGACATCGTCTTTGCCTTCAGCACGAGACACGTCGAGAGCCTCTGGTGGGTGCAACTCATTACCGGGATCATCATGATCCTTCTCGGCTTTTGGGCGATCGGTCCCGACGACCAGACCGTGTCGACCTATCGGGGCGCCGTACTATTGGTCGTCTGGATCGGGGTGGCGGCGCTCTTCCGTGGGATCTCGGACATCGTCGTCGGCTTCCGCCTGCGCTCCGCCCATGAGCAGCTCGAAGGTGATTTGCGCACCTGACGGCCAGGCAAGCATGTCGAGCAGCAAGCCAGGCCGCAGACGGGAGTCATTCGAGGCGATTGCGGACGCCTACAGCTTGTATCGCCCGGCGCCCCCGATCGAAGTCGTCGATGCGGTTATCGCGTCGTCCAATCTTCGTCAGGGAAGCAGCGTCCTGGAGATCGGCTGCGGCACAGGACAGCTGAGCGTGCCGTTGGCGAAGCATGGTGTGGATCTGGTCGCCATCGAACTCGGTTCCCACCTCGCGGCGCTCGCGCGGCGAAACCTCGTTGAGTTCTCCAACGCTCGCGTCGAAGTCGGAGCGTTCGAAGAATGGCAGCTACCCATGCACAAGTTCGACGCCGTGGTGAGCGCCAGCGCCTTCCACTGGCTGGATCCTGCCGTTCGCTACTCGAAGTCGGCCGAGGCCCTGCGCCCGGAAGGATTCCTGACGATCCTGCATGTGCACCACGTACGTGGAGGCACACCAGGGTTCTTCGAGGACACGCAGCCCTACTACATCAGGTGGGGCTTGAGCGACGATCCATTCTTCCAGCCGACCGCACCGGCCGATGTCCCAACCATGTATGCCGAGCTCGGCGAGCTGCAGGAGTTCAGCTCAGTCGAGCGCCACCGTTTCGAGATCCCCATGCGTCACTCGACTGCCTCCTACGTCGGCTGGTTGCGCACCGACTCCCTTGTGAACAGCCTCGACGACGAGGCGCGGCGAGGCTTCCTCCAAGACATCGAACAGCTAATCGACTCCAAGTATCACGGGACGGTCGCCCGAAACTTCGTCTACGACGTGACCGTTGCGAGACGGGCTTCATAGCGGGCCACGACAGAGGGCAGGATGAACGACGAGGAGCGTCAACGGCTTCTCGATGCAATCCTTGACCCGGCCGCGGCGTGAGCTTCGAGCAGGTCGTCCAGCGAGCCTCTGCGCGACAAGAACAGAGCGCCGCCGAAGAAGGCCGCCGAGCTCGACCAGGTCCCCTGGGAGGAGCCGCTTCGCCGACGCTAGCCATCACGTCGCCGCATGTCGGCATCGGAGCCGTCGGCTGGGCCACGGTCGGGTTCCCGTGCTGATCGATGAGAACGCCTCGCCGATCCGGTCGGTACGGAGGCATCGCCATCAGCCAGAAGCCAGAAGGAGGCGAGAGTGATGTCGACGTCGGTTCTTCCGATCGACCCCGCATCGAGGCCCTCCAGGTGGCGTACATCCGCAAGGTCGTCGACACCGTGCAGGACCTTCCCAACTTGTTGTACGAGGTCGCCAACGAATCCTCGGGGATGACCGCCGACGCCGTCCGGATGCCCGACGGCATGACCATCGACACGCCGATCGGCGACTCCACCCGGTGGCAGTACTGGGTGATCGGCGAGGTCAAGCGGTACGAGCAGGAGCAGGGCTACTCGGCGCACCCGGTGGGGATGACCTTCCAATACCCCGTGGCCGATCAGCGCACCGCGAACGACACGCTGTGGGCCGGCCCCGCCGACTGGATCTCACCGGGCTTCGACGACGGCCCGACGCCGGGCGACAGCCGATGGCGCCTGGACCCTCCCCCGAACGACGGGACCAAGGTGGTGATCTCGGACACCGATCACTACTCGCCCATGGGCAGCGACGCGCTCTGGGCCTGGAAGTCGTTCCTCCGCGGGCACAACCCGATCCTCTACGACCTGGGAATCTTCGGCGGCCTGCCACCACCCGACCAGTCGGCGGGAGACCCGTCGTACGACTCCCTGGAACCGGCCCGCCACGCGCTGGGCGACACCCGTCGCTTCGCCGCTGACGTCGACCTCGCAGCGGTCGAGCCGCGCGGCGACCTGACCTCGACCGGCTACGCCCTCGCCTGGCCCGGCCATCAGTACGTCGTTCTCCGACCGGCGGGCAGCGACCCGTCCATCACGGTGACCTTGCAGCCGGGCACGTACACAGCCCGCTGGTTCGATGTCGACCACCGTCGCGAGCAGGATGCCGGCCCGGTGCACGCCGACCGCTCCACGACAGTGACCGTCCGCAGCCCGTTCGACGTCGGAACCTCGTCCGTCATCCATCTCGGCTCCACCGCCCCCGCGACCGAACAGGGCTAGGGCCGTGACCGGCGACGTCTGAGGGACGCGTCACCGTGGAGGCTCGGCGGGCGTCACGCGGACCGGTCGCCCGTACGCTCGCACCGGTGGACCGACGCGAGCGCCGCGGGGCGCTGGTGGTGGCCGCGGCGGTCGTGGTCGGCGTCTCGCTCCCCGGCGTCAGGATGATGGCGTCCGGCGACGCGCCCGACGGCCTCCCGCTGTCGACGTACCCGATGTTCACCGACGACCCGGGTCGTGTGGTCGAGCACTCCACCGTCGTCGCCGTGTCGCCGGAGGGCGACGTCGAGCGGTTGTCGCCGGAGACGATCGCGGGCACTGACCAGGTCATGCAGGCCGCGAGGGCGGTCCGGCAGGCGGTCGGGGCCGGTCCGGATGCCACGCGGGCGCTGTGCGACGAGGTCGCGAGCCGAGTCGAGGCACCGGCGACCGTGGCCGTGGTGGTCGAGCGCCACGACGCAGTCGCCTGGTCGGAGGGCGACCGGGAGCCGCTCGATCGGCGCACCGTGGTCGCGTGTGAGGCAGGCCGATGACCAGCGCATCGACACCGCCGTCGCCGTCGGAGACCGTCTCGAGGTCGGCGAGAGCGCCCGCCACGCTCGTCGCGCTGCACGTCCGCCGGCAGTGGTCGCCACTCGCGTGGCTGGGCGCCCCGGCTCCGGCGGCACGCCTCGCCACGCTGCGCATCCTCGTCGGCGTCTACGCCACGGCCTGGGCATGCGTGCGGCTGCCCGCGCACCTCGCGCACGCCGACCAGGTGGCCGCCCGGTGGCGACCCGTGGGCGTGCTGGCCCCACTCGAGGCGCCGCCGGCCGACCTGGTGGTCGTGCTGGTCGCCGTGGCTGCGCCGCTGGTCGGCCTGCTGTTCGTCGCCGGCTGGCGGTACCGTGCCGTCGGACCGCTGTTCGCCGTGACGGTGCTCCTGCTGGCCACGCTCGACAGCAGCTGGGGCCAGGTGTTCCACACCGAGCACCTGGTGGTGCTCCACCTGCTCGTCCTCGCCTCGGCCCCCGCCGCCGACGTCCTGGCGGTGGGTCGGCCCCGAGCGGCGCCGGGCCCCGCGGCCGACGGCCGGTACGGATGGCCGGTGCGGCTCGCCGCCGTCGTCGTGGTGCTGGCCTACGTGATCGCCGGTGTCGCCAAGCTGCGCATCGGCGGCCTCGACTGGCTCGACGGCGAGGCATTGCGCAACTGGGTCGCGCACGACAACCTGCGCAAGGCGGTGCTGGGCGACGGCTACTCGCCGATCGGCAGGTACCTGGTCGGCCACGCCTGGCTGTTCCCGCCCTTCGCCGTGCTGACGGTGACCGTGGAGTTGGGAGCATGGGGGGCACTGCTCGGCGGACGCTGGCGGACCGCGTGGGTGGTCGCCGCCTGGCTGTTCCACATGGGCGTCCTGGCGCTGATGGCGATCCTGTTCGCGTACCAGCTCAGCGGTGTCGCCTTCGCACCCTTCTTCCGTCTCGAGCGACTGGCCGACCGTGTGGGACCGCGGCCATGGCGGCGTGGCGCAGGTGCCCGTGGACCCATCTAGGGAGTTGGCCGTGGCGGCACCCGCCGGCGTGCAATCGTGCTCATCGTGGACACGCGGTTCCGGGTGGTCGCTCGCCGATCGGTGGTGGTGCTCGTCGTGGTCCTGCAGCTGTTCCTGGTGGCGCGGGCGTACTGGTCGGACCATCGGGAGTTCGGGTTCCAGATGTTCCCGGAGTCGAGCACGTGGCGTGCTGACGTCGTGCGTTTCACCAGCGACGGCCGGCGGGTCCCGGTGGACGAGCCGTGGGCGGGCTACCGCTGGAGCGAGCTGGTCGACGGGCGGGGTCTCGGCAGCCTCGGCGTCCGTCACCACGCCGACGCCGGGCTCGACAACCAGCTGGCCTTCCTGCGGGCCGCGCTCGACTGGGTCGCCGACAACACCGGACGGGACGACGAGACCCTGTACCTGGAGGCCACCGTGGTCACCTGGCACAACGACGACTCGCCCGAGGTCGTGGTGCTGCGCAGCCACCGGCGGGACGAGGCGACATGAGGCGGTTCGACGAGCTGCTGGGCCGGCGGGTGAGCATGCGGGCGCTGGCGTTGCTGCGGGTGTTCGTCGGAGCGATCGCACTGGCCCACCTCTGGCCGTTCCTCCGTGACGCGCTGGCCGGTGAGATCTACCGGGACACGTTCTACGAGCCCTACGCGGACTGGTACCCGGAGCTGCCGCGGACGCTCTACGCCGCGCTGATCGGCGCGGGCTGCGTGGCGGCCGTGGCGCTGTCGCTCGGCCTTCTCACCCGCGTGGCGAGCGTGGTGACCTGCTCCGTCGTGGGGTACAACCTGTTCCTCTCGACCACGCACGTGCACAACAACCGGGCCTTCCTGCTGATCGTGCTGGCCGCGCTCGCGGTCGCGCCGTGCGGACGAGAGCTGTCGTTCGACGCCTGGTGGCGGGCGCGCCGCGGGCGACCGGCTCTGGCCCTGGACGCGCCCGGGTGGCCGCTGTGGCTGCTGCGCTTCGAGGCGGTGGTCGTGTACGGCGCCTCCGGCATGAGCAAGCTGCTGGACCCCGACTGGTTCGGCGGCACCGTCACCTGGCACCGCGTCGTTCTGCACCGCCACGACCTCGCGGCGTCGCCCCTGCCGGGCTGGGCGCTGACCGTGCTGGGCGACCGTTCGTTCCACACCTACGCGGCGAAGGTCATCGTGCTCACCGAGCTGTGCATCGCCGCCGGGCTGTGCTGGCGGTCGACGCGCTATGCCGCGGTCTGGTTGGCGGTCGTCTTCCACGTGGCGATCCAGCTGACCGCGCGGGTCGAGGTGTTCTCGTACCTGGCCACCGCCACGCTGCTGATCTGGGCCGTGCCGTCCACCCGTGACCGGGAGCTGCGCTTCGACCCGTCGGCGGTCGGCCAGCGTCGGCTGGTCCGCGTCGTCGGGGCGCTCGACTGGCTGGCCCGCTTCCGGGTCGTCCCCGGGGCGCCGGGTGAACTGTTGCGGCTCACCGATCGAGACGGGCGCACGCTGGAGGGCCGGCCCGCGGCACAGTTCGTGCTGAGCCGCCTGCCATTGACCGCCTGGTTCATCCAGCCGACGCTGCTGCTGCGCACCGGGCGGCGGGGTCGCGCCGTCGTGGCGAGGGCGGGAGTCTGATGGCGCCGGGCGTGGTGCGGCGGGCGGCGCTGGCCGCGGCGGGGCTCGTGGCGACAGCGGTCGGCGTGTTCGGGATCCTGGCGCCGCCCGAGCATTGCCCGACCCGCACAGCCGAGCAGATGCGGGCATCGGCCACCGAGGCGGCGGCATGGTTCGTCCGCAACCAGCAGCACGACGGCCGCTGGCTGTACCTCTACGACGCCGAGTCCGACACGGCCGCCGACCAGTACAACGCCATCCGTCACGCCGGGGCCATGATGGGCCTCTACCAGGCGGCCGCGGCGGGCGTCCCGGACGCGCAGGACTCCGCCGACAGGGGGCTGGCCTGGGCGGAGGACCACCTGCTGGAACGGGACGACTGGTCGGCCATCTCCTACCACGGCGACGTCGCCGCGGGCGCCACCGCCCTGCTCGTGGCCGGGCTGGTGGACCGCCGGCGGCTCACCAGTGACCTGGCGTACGACGACCTGTTGCAGGAGGCGGGCCGTTTCCTCGTCGCCCAGACCGAGCCGTCGGGTGCGGTGTCGGCCCGCTACTCGATCGCGGAGGGCGGTCCCGTGCGCGGCGTCTACTCGAAGTACTACACGGGCGAGACCTACTGGGCGCTGGCCCGGCTCCATCAGATCTTCCCGTCCGGGCCCTGGGGCGAGACCGCCCACCGCATCGGCGCCTACCTGGCCACCCGGCGGGACGACGACGAGGCCTACTGGCCGCCGCTGCCCGATCACTGGTCGGCCTACGGCCTGGCCGACACCGCCGGCCGGCCCTTGACCGACGACGAGGTCGCCTATGCCCGCCGGCAGGCCGGGCTGTTCGGAGCGCAGGTGCGGTGGGTCAGCCAGCGGGCCGGGTCGTGGGGGCCCTTGGTGCGGGGGCCGCTGGAGCTGCGGGGCGGCGGCTACGGGGTGAACGGCGAGGCCCTCGGCCAGCTGTGGCGGGCCGCGCGGCGTGAGCCGAGGCTGGCCTCGCTGCGGGCACCTCTCGGCGAGCGAGCCCGCTGCATCGCGGGGCTGACCGCCGACGCCCAGGTCGACGCCGACGAGGCCGCCGTGGCCCGCGTCCCGGACAAGGTCCGGGGCGCGTGGTTCCGCGGCGGCGAGACGCGCATGGACGACCAGCAGCACGCCATGTCGGCGCTGCTGGCCGCCATCCCGATCGCCGAGGCGGCAGACGACGGCGGGGACGGCGGGGACGGCGGCGGCTCGGGCCGACCGGCGCCCTCGGTCTGGCTCTGGCTCGTGGCGTTGGTCGCCGCGTTCGATCCGTTCCGGGTGGCCCAGGCCCTGCCCCGTGCCGACCGCTCGCGGCGCACCACGACCCAGGTCGCCGCACTGGGCGGGCTGATCGGCTCGGTGGTGGTCGCGGCACTGGCGCTGGCGGGCGACTGGCTGGTCGAGGCGCTCGATGTGACCACCCCGGCGCTCCGTGTCGCCGCCGGGACCGTGGCGGCCATCACGGGTGCCGTCGGGATCGCCCGCCGCGCCCCCGACCCCACGGCGCCGGCGCTTCCCGGCCTCCGGGCGGCATGGATTCCGGTCGCGGTGCCCCTGGTGGTCGGGCCGGCACTGGTGCTCCTGGCCCTCAGCGCCCACGCGGACCGTGGGCTGGGCGTCGTCGTCGGCGCCCTGGTCGTCGGCGTCGCAGCGCTCACGGCGCTCGCCGTCGGCGTCCCCGACGGCCGACCCTCGGTCCAGTCCCTCCCTTGGGCGACTCGCGCCTCTGCGGCCGTCCTCCTCGCCGCCAGCATCCTCCTCGTCATCAACGGCGTCCTCGACGTCTGAGCCGGACGCTCGGCGTTCGCCGCGGTCGTCATCTCCGGTGAGATCGGCATCGCCAAGCCCGACCCGGCGATCTTCGCCGTCGCCCTCGATCGACTGCAGCTGACGCCATCCGACGTGTGGCACGTCGGAGACGGTCTCTCGACCGACGTCGCCGGCGCGCTGGCTTCCGGCATCTCGAGCGTGTGGCTCAACCGCGGCCGTAGGGAGCTCGGGCCCTCGGATCCGCACCCGGGCCTGCAGATCGCCTCGCTGCGAGAACTTCCTGCGCTCATCGACATGGCGCGGCCGCCCGGGACGGGGGTCACCCGCCCTGCCGGCGACGGCGACGACGTTCGAGCCACATCAGCGCCTCCCGGCGACTGAGCCCCGACAGCTCGGCCTCGTGGCCGGCGACGAAGGCGACGACCGCGGCCTCGTCGGTCTTGCTGTACTCGCGCAGTGCCCAGCCGATGGCCTTGCGGACGAAGAAGTCACGGTGACCGGCCCGGGCGAGGCAGGCGGCGAACAGCCACTCGGCGTCGGTCGCCGCCCGCCACCGGTTCATGTGGAGCAGCGCCGACCGGGTGAGCCACATGTCGTCGCCCGCCAGCCAGGCGTCCATCGTCGGGGCCAGCTCGCCGTGCCGGCGGACCAGGTCGCCGACGGCGTGGGTGGCGAGGGCGTCGACCGTGTCCCACCAGGGCCCCGCCGTGAGCAGGCGCTCCACCGTGGCCAGCAGCGCCGGCGTGGCGGCGCCGGTGGCGGCGTGGGCGTTCACCAGGCGGCAGGCGAGGTAGCGGTGCTCCCGCTCCGGCCGCGTCCACAGGTCCTCGGCCGCAGTCACGACCACGGGCTCCGGCAGGCGGCGGGGCAGGCCGGCGGTGGCCGCCCGCCAGGCCTCCCGCTGGGCCGGCGCGGGCACCCCGAGGAACGGGAACTGGTCGCGCATGTAGGCCCGCATCGGCCCGGCCCGGTCGGGACGGGCGCGGGCGGCCAGCTCGGCGGCGATGCGGGCCGCGACCTCGCCGCCGGTGACCGTGGCGCCGCCGGTGACGCCGGCCCCCGTCACCCGGCGAGGAGCTCGGTGTCGCGGTGGCCGGCGGGCACGCCGTGGCGGATGAAGTACTCGGTGCCGAGCGCCGCCGCGAACACCTCCGGCGCCATCGCGAGGAACGGTCCGGTGTCGCCGATCTGGGTGGCGTGGGCCTCCATCGCCCCCCGCTTGCGGTCGAGCCACGGGCCGACGTCGATGCGGGTGGTGATCTCCGCGTCGGGCATCCCCAGCACGAAGTCGCCGTGGGGCAGCCGCTCCCGCGGAGCCCCCGCGTCCGCGGCGGCGGCGATCATCGCCGTGACCTTCTCGCGGTTGAGCGTCGCCTCCAGCACCTGGCGCGTCCCGGCCAGCTCGGCGGCCCGCAACCCCACCCGGTGCACTTGGATGTGGTCGGGGTGCCCGTAGTTGCCGTTCTCGTCGTAGGTGAGCAGCACCTCGGCCCCCTCCTCCCGGAGGACGTCGGCCAGCCGCCCGGCGGCCTCCTCGACGTCGGCCCGCCAGAAGCAGGCCGGATCCTCGTTCTCCGGCGTGCCGATCATCCCGGAGTCGCCGTAGTCGAGCCACACGATGCGCGCCGTGCCCAGCACGGCGGCCGACCGCTCGGCCTCGGCGGTGCGCCGGTCGACCAGCCGCTCGCCGGGCGCCAGGCTGCCGTCGGGGAACTCGCCGTGCTCGCCGCGCGTGGCGTACACGACCACCACCCGGTGGCCCTCGTCGACGGCCCGGGCCAGGGTGCCCGCCTGGGTGATGCACTCGTCGTCGGGATGGGCGTGGAAGGCGACGATCGTGACCATCCCACTTCCCTACCAGATCCCGGCCGGACCGCCCCCGGTATCAGGCGATGGCGCCGGCCTCGCGCAGCTTGGCGATGCGGTCGGCGTCGAACCCGGCGGCGGCCAGGACCTCGTCGGTGTGCTGCCCGGGGTGGGCCGGCGGCGAGGCGATGGCGGGGGTGGTCCGGCTGAACCGGGGGGCGGGGCCGGGCTGGGTGATGCCGGCCACCTCGACGAAGGTGCCCCGCGCGACGTTGTGGGGGTGCTCGACCGCCTCGGGGATCGGGAGGACCGGCGCGAAGCAGACGTCGGTGCCCTCCATGAGCGCGCACCACTCGTCCCGGGTCCTGGTCCGGAACACCGCGGCCAGCCGCTCCTTCATCGCCGGCCACTGGGCCCGATCGTGCTGCCAGGGCAGCTCCTCGTCCTCCAGCCCGGTGAGCCTGAGCAGCTCGGCGTAGAACTGGGGCTCGATCGACCCGATCGAGACGTACTTCCCGTCGGCGGTCTCGTAGACGTCGTAGAAGTGGGCGCCGGTGTCGAGCATGTTGGTGCCCCGCTCGTCGTCCCAGATGCCCATGGCCCGGAACGAGTGGGTCATCGTCATCAGCGCGGCGGCGCCGTCGACCATCGCGGCGTCGACCACCTGACCCCGCCCCGACGACCGCGCCTCGAGCAGGCCCGCCAGCACCCCGAAGGCGAGCAGCATGCCGCCGCCACCGAAGTCGCCGACCAGGTTGAGCGGCGGGACCGGGGCCTCGCCCCGGCGACCGATGGGGTCGAGCGCGCCGGCCAGGGCGATGTAGTTGATGTCGTGGCCGGCGGCGCTGGCGTACGGGCCGTCCTGGCCCCAGCCGGTCATCCGCCCGTAGACGAGGCGGGGGTTGCGGGCCAGGCACTCGTCGGGGCCGATGCCGAGCCGCTCGGCGACGCCCGGCCGGAAGCCCTCGAACAGCGCGTCGGCGCCGGCGACCAGGTCGAGCACGACCTCGACGCCCTCGGGCGACTTGAGGTCGACGCCCACCGACCGCCGGCCCCGGTTGAGCAGGTCGGCAGGGGGTTGGGCAGGGTCGCCGCCCGACACCGCCTGGACGCGGTCGACACGGATGAGGTCGGCGCCCATGTCGGCGAGCATCATCCCGCAGAACGGCCCGGGCCCGATGCCCGCGATCTCGATGATGGTGATTCCGGCCAGGGGTCCCATCGGTGGGTGCTCCGTTCGTCGCGGGGTCAGGCGGCGTGCTCGCCGGCGTGCGCGGCCAGCGCGTCGATGACGGTGGGCCACAGCGGCGGCGCGAGGTCGTGGCCCATGCCCTCGATCACCAGAAGCTTGGCGTCGGGGACCAGCTCGGCGGTCCGCTCGCCGCCCGACGGCTGGACGAGGGTGTCGGCGGTCCCGTGGATCACGAGTGTCGGTACGGCCAGCGTGGCCAGGGCGTCCGCCCGGCTGCCGGAGGCGGTGATGGCGGCCAGCTGCCGGGCGGTGCCGGACGGGTCGTAGCCGCGGTCCCAGGCCTCGCCGGCCATCCGGCGGAGCCGGTCGACGTCGTACAGTCCGGGGCTGCCCCACACGCCCCCCATCCGGAGGGCGGAGTCCTGGTACTCGTCGCGGGTGGTGGGCGGGGGCGACAGCAGGGCCTGCATGGCCTCGGGCGTTGCGAGGCCGACGTCGGTCTCGCCGGTGCTGGACATGATCGACGTGAGGCTGAGGAGGCGCCCGGGGTGCTCGATCGCCATCGTCTGGGCGATCATGCCGCCCATCGACGCGCCGGCGACGTGGGCCCGGTCGGCGCCCAGGTGGTCGAGCAGTCCGACGGCGTCGGCGGCCATGTCGGACAACAGGTATGGCACGGGCGGCATGGCCGCGCCGGTAGCACGGGCGCGGAACAGGCCCATCACGTCGACCCGCTCGGTGAACCGGGTCGACCGGCCCACGTCGCGGTTGTCGAACCGGACCACGCGGAAGCCCCGCCCGGCCAGGCCCGAGCAGAACTCGGGGTCCCAGCTCACCAGCTGGCTCCCGAGCCCGCTGACGAGCAGCAGCGTCGGGTCGGCCGGGTCGCCGATCTCCTCGTAGCAGATCTCGATCCCGTTGGACGGCGCGGTCGGCATGGCGGCCATCGTGTTCGCGATTGACCAGCGGGTCAAGCCGCCTGGCGCGGGCACGACCTCCGGGTCCGCTAGACCCCCCACCGTGCGGGCGACGTCGTTCAACATCCGGCACGGGGTCGGCGCCGACGGCCGACTCGACCTCGAGCGGACCGCCGCCACCGCCGCCGCCGCCGGGTCGGAGCTCATCGGGCTGCAGGAAGTCGACCGCCACTTCGGGGCGCGCAGCGGCTTCGTCGACCAGGCCGCCTGGCTCGGCGAGCGACTGGGCCTCGAGGTCGTGTTCGGCGCCGCGGTCGACCGTCCCCCGCCGTCGCCCGGGGCGCCCCGCCGCCAGTACGGCAACGCGCTGCTGTCCGCCCACCCGGTGCTGGCCTGGCGCAACATCCCGCTTCCCCGGCCCGGCCGCGGCGAGCAGCGCTGCCTGCTCGACGCGCTGGTCGACGTCGACGGCACCCCGGTCCGGGTGCTCACCACCCACCTGCAGCACGACTCGCCGGTCGACCGGATGGCCCAGGCCGACGCCATCGTCGCCCACCTCGACGGCATTGCCCGGCCGGTCGTCCTCGCCGGAGACCTCAACGCCCGGCCCCGCACGCGCGAGGTCCGGCGCCTCACCGGGGTCCTGGTCGACGGGTGGGCCACCGCCGGCAGAGGGCGGGGCTACACGTTCGACGCCCGGACGCCCCACGCCCGCATCGACTACGTCCTGTCCTCCCCCGACCTCGAGGCCACCCGGGCCGAGGTGACGGCGTCGCTCGCCTCCGACCACCGGCCGGTCACCGCCGACCTCCGCCCCGCCCCTGGACGTGTCCCCTAGACGTCGACGATCCGGGGCCGGATGCCGTCGTCGTCGATCTCGACCAGCGCCACCGTCGCCCGCTCGGCCAGCGTCGGGCTGCCCGGGTTCACCAGGACAGTGCCGTCGTCGCGCTCCTCGATGCCCGGCGCGTGGGTGCCGCCGTACAGCACGAGGCGGACCGGCTGGCCGAACAGGTCGTCCACGGCCACCCCGGCCGGCAGGTCGAACACGATGCCCACGTCGATGCCGGCGTGGCGCACCACCCGCGGGCCGTCGGTGAGCCGCGGCGGGTCGGGCGGCGGGTCGCCCGGGCTCCGGGTCGCGACCACCGGCGCGATGGCCGCCAGGTCGTCGTGCACCCGGGCAGTGGTGGCGTCGCCGCAGTGGACGATGAGGTCCGCCCCGGCGAACAGCTCGGCCAGGCGGTCCCGGACTGGCGCCCAGTCGACCACCTCGTCGTGGCTGTCCGCGACCACCGCGATGGTGCTCATGGATCTGCTCCCCCCGGGGAATCGTGGCGCGTCGAGCCTACGCCCGGTCCCTAGGGTGGCGGGCGATGACGACGTTCGGGGTCCACACCGGGGCGCAGAACACCACGGTCGCCACGCTGACGGACCTGTGGCGGGGCGCCGAGGACCTCGGGTTCGACGCCGTGTCGGTCTGGGACCACCTGTACTCGTCCGACCTCAGCACCTACGAGTGCCACGAGGCGGTCGCCCTCCACACCGCCGTCGCCTGCGCCACGACCACCGTCCGCTGCGGCTGCCTGGTCTACTGCGCGGGCTACCGGCCCGCCGGGGTTCTGGCCAAGGCGGTCGCCACCATCGACCACCTGTCCGGCGGCCGGGCCGAGGTGGGGCTGGGGGCGGGCTGGGCCGAGGCCGAGTACCGGGCCTTCGGCCTCCCCTTCCCGCCTCTGGCCGAGCGGTTCGACCTGCTCGACGAGGTGGCCCGCGCGGTGCGTGGCCTGCTCCACGACGGCGCCGCCACGGTCGACGGCCGCCACGTCACGCTGGACGACGCCCGCCTGGAGCCCCGGCCGGTGCAGGACCGGGTGCCGATCTGGATCGGCGGCACCGGCGAGCGTCGCACCGCCCGCGCCGTCGCCCGCCACGGCGACGGCTGGAACCTGCCGTTCGTGCCCCCGGAGGCGCTGCCGGGCAAGCGGGAGGCGCTGGCCGGCCACTGCGCCGCCGCAGGTCGCGACCCGGCGGAGATCAGCATCGGGGTCAACGTCATCGTGTGCGACGACGAGGCCTCGCTCGCCGCCCAGTTCGGCCCCCGGGCCGACGCCGTGCGCCCCGGCGCGATCGTCGGCACCGGCGTGGGGCAGGCCGCCGACGCGCTGGGCCGCTACGTTGCCGCCGGAGCCGACGTCGTCAACGTGGCGCTCCGGGCCCCGTGGGACCTCGGGGCGCTGGAGCGGGCCGCGGCGGCCGTCGCCCAGCTCCGCTGATCCGCCGTCCCGAACCGTCCCCGCTTCCCGCCCCATGCCTCGCCCGCCCCGCCCATGCCCGACGTCCGCATCGACGAGCTGACCGGCGCCACCGTCGTGGTGGCCGGCAGCCGCCAGCACCGGCCCAACCGGCCGTCCGCCGCCTGCCCGTTCTGCGTCGGCGGCACCGAGGCCCCCGAGCCCTACGACGTCCGCTGGTTCGTCAACCGGTGGCCGTCGTTCCCCGACGACCGCTGCGAGGTCGTGCTGTACACCCCCGAGCACGACCTGAGCTTCGCCGACCTCGGCGAGGACGGCGCCCGCCGGGTCGTGGACCTGTGGGCCGCCCGCACCGAGGCGCTCGGCGCCCGGCCCGGCGTCGCCTACGTCCTCGTGTTCGAGAACCGGGGCGAGGAGGTCGGCGCCACCATCTCCCACCCCCACGGGCAGATCTACGCCTACGACACCGTGCCCGACGCCCCGCTCGCCGAGCTTCGGAACGCGGCCCGCGGCGGCTGCCCCCTGTGCGCGCCGCCGGACCGGGCCCTGGTCGTCGCCGAGGCCACGGGCTGGCGGGCCTGGGTGCCCGCCGCCAGCGCCTATCCCTACGGGCTGCTGCTGGCCCCGGACGTCCACCGGCCCGATCTGCCGGCGCTCGACGGGCCCCAGCGCGACGGGCTGGCCGCGTTGCTGGTCGACGCCCTCGGGCGCCTCGACCGGCTGTTCGACGTGGCGCTGCCCTACATGCTGTGGGTCCACCAGCGGCCCACCGACGGCGGCGCCTGGCCGGAGGCCCACCTGCACGTCCACGTCGTCACCCCGATGCGCTCGCCCGGCGTGCAACGCTACGTTGCGGCGGCGGAGCTGGGGAGCGGCGCGTTCGTCAACCCGGTCGTCCCGGAGGACGCCGCCGCCGCACTGCGAGGAGCGTGACTTGGGATTGCGTGCGTGGGCCCCGGGGCGGGTCAACCTCATCGGCGATCACACCGACTACATGGGCGGCCTCGTGCTGCCGATGGCGATCGGGCTCGGCACCGAGATCACCGGCGACCGGGGCGGCAACTGGGTGATGCTCGGGTCGGACCGGTTCGAGGGCGTCGCCGAGATCCCCCGGAAGGGCGTCGCGGACCCGGCCGCGGTCGAGCCGCCCTGGGCCCGCTACGTCGCCGCCGTCGTCGACGAGGTCGAGCCGGACGACGGCCTGGTCGGCATGGTCCAGTCGACGCTGCCGGTGGCGAGCGGCCTGGCCTCGTCGGCCGCACTGGAGGTGGCCGTGGCCGCCGCGCTCGGGGCCGACCTGTCCGATCCCCAGGCGGTGGCCGAGTCGTGCCAGCGGGCCGAGCACCGGGCCGTCGGGGTGCCGTGCGGGATCATGGACCAGCTCGTGTCGGTCGCCGCCGTGGAGGGGACCGTCCTCCGCATCGACTGCGACACGCTGGACCTCGAGCGGGTGCCGTTCCCGGAGGACGCCGAGATCGTCGTCATCCACTCGGGTCAGCACCGGGAGCTGAGCGGCTCGGCCTACGCCGAGCGGCGAGCCGAGTGCGAGGCGGCCGAGGCCGCCATCGGGCATGTCCGCCTGCGGGACGCGTCGCCGATCGACGTCGAGGCCATCGACGACCCGGTGCTGCGGCGCCGGGCCCGCCACGTCACCACCGAGAACCAGCGGGTCGACGCCCTGGCCAGCGCCCTGTCCGCCGGCCAGCTCGCCTACGCGGGCGAGCTGCTGGTGGCCAGCCACGCCAGCCTGCGGGACGACTTCGAGGTGTCGACCCCGATCCTCGACGCCCTGGTGGGCACCGTCCGGGGGGTCCCGGGCGTCTACGGTGCCCGAGTCACGGGCGCGGGGTTCGGCGGCTGCGTCGTGGTCCTGTGCAAGCCGAAGACCCGGATCGCCGGCCCGGTGGTGTGGCGGGGCCGCCCCACCGGCGGCGCGATGGTCGAGATCCGGGACTGACCGCCGATCCCACCCGACTGACCGGCCCCTCGGCGTCTGTCACCGCGCCATGACGCGGTCGCAGACGCCATACCGGAAACCCGACCGTCCCACCGGCCCCTTTGGCCTCCCTCACCGCGCGATGACGCGGTGACGGACGCCGGACCGGAAGTCAGGGGAGGACGCCAGCGTCCCGGAGCCGGGCCCTGAGGCGGTCGAGGGCCGCCGGGGTCCGGACGCCCCACCAGAACAGATCCTGGCCGTCGACCAGCACCACGGGGGCGACCTCGGCCAGCAGGGGGACGTGGCGCTCGGCGAACGGGTACGGCTCGCTGGGCGCCAGGACGACGTCGGGGCGGCGGGCCCGAGCCTCGTGGAGCGTGACCGTCGGATAGCGGTCGCCGCCGCCCGGCCCGGCGTCGGCGTCGGCGAAGACGTTGGCCACCCCCAGGGCGGCGAGCAGCGACGACCCGTAGGTGCCGCCGGCCAGCGACATCCACGGCCGCTTCCAGATGGGGACGAAGGCCCGCGCCACCGGCGGCCCCGGCGGCGGCACGGCGAGGTCGGGGAC
This sequence comes from Actinomycetota bacterium, assembly GCA_046730015.1. Taxonomy (GTDB): domain Bacteria; phylum Actinomycetota; class Acidimicrobiia; order Acidimicrobiales; family VFJN01; genus ZC4RG19. The sequence continues at coordinate 6,539 of JBKPHT010000263.1, read as the reverse complement.
GTCGACATCGGCGCCGACCAGCGCCGCGAGCATCCGCAGCGCCGGCGCCACGTCAGCCACCCCGTCGATCGACAGCGACGCCGTTGCCACGCCAGCGGCGGCAAGGGCGTCGGCGTCCTCGCGCCGGTTCTCCTCCACGCACATCACGACCAGGTCGGGGGCCAGGTCGACGATGGCGGCGACGTCGGGATCCTTCGTGCCGCCGACGTGCGGCAGGTCGGGCTGCTCGCAGAACCGGGTGCAGGCGGTCGGGGTGACGCCCCAGGCCAGCAGCGTCTCGGTGACCGACGGGACGAGGCTGACGACCCGGCTCACATCCGGTCGAGCAGCTGCTGCTTCTTGACCGCGAACTCCTGCTCGCTGAGCAGGCCCTGCTTGCGGAGCTCGTCCAGCTCGCGGATCTGGTCGCCGATCGACCCGTTCTGCGACCGCTCGGCCGCCGCATGGCCCGCGGCCGCCGACATCCCGACCCGGTCGAACTTGCGGTTCTCGTTCGCCTCGATCTGCCGATAGATCTCGTTCTGCACGGCCGACGGGTGGCGCACGTTGGAGAACGCCTGGCGCCCCATCTCCCCGGCGGACTCGATGACGAGATCGCCGGAGCCGACGATCCGCTCGAAGATCGACTGTCGGAAGAAGACCGTGTTCACCCGGTCGAGCGGGATCTCGATGCCGTGCTTGGACAGCACGCCATGGCGGTAGATCAGCCGGTCCGTCGTGACCACGAAGTTGGTCGTGATCCAGCGGAGGTAGCGCCAGCCGAACCAGGCCAGGCAGACCAGGATGAGCGCGCCGACCGGCACGTTCAGCCACGGCCCCTCGGGCCCCGCCGCCCACGTGACGATGCCCAGCGCGATCGACGCGATCAGCACGATCAGCGGTGGGGCGAAGAACCACCAGTGAGGGTGGAGGTCGAGGACGACGTCCTCCTCGTCGTTGAGCAGCCGGCGTGGGAACGGCACGCCCCGCAGCGTACATCCGGCCCCCGACCGGCGGCGGCGACCTCAGCCGGGCAGCATGCCCGGCTGTGCGCCGGCTGTGCGTGGCCTGTGCGCCGCGGGCGCGAACCTCGGCGCCTCGACACCACCACGCGAGCACTCCCCGGGTCCGGGCAGCGGCGCCCGGGCCCTCCAGACCACGGGTCGGCCCGTGGGCGGGGCCGGGCAGCCGCCCGCACCGCCCGCGACGGAGCGGGCCGACCCGTCACAGATCGGTGCGGGCCGGCCCGTGTCCCGGCGGCGGGCGGGCTGGTCCGCGCCACCCCTCACCGCCGTATCGAGGAGGACAGCAGGCATGCGGACGTACCGGATCGAGGTCTACACGCCTCCGTACGGGCCGGGGACCGCCGCCGGGACGGGCGCGACCATGTACGTCACCCTGTACGGGAACCGGGCGAGCAGCGACGAGCTGCCGGTCGGGGCGCCGGGCGGACGGTTCGGGCAGACCGGCCTCGACTGCCTCACCGCCCACCTCGCCGACCTCGGTCAGATCACCCGCGTCCACGTCCGGCACGACAACGCCGGGGTCGAGCCGGGCTGGTTCCTCGACCGGGTCGTCGTGTCCGACGACGCCGGTGGCCGCTGGACCTTCCCCTGCCAGCGGTGGCTGGCCCGTCACCGGGACGACGGCGCCATCGAACGGGTGCTCGACGCGGCATGAGGCGAGGCGCCGCTGCCCGGGCGGAACGGGCGCGGCCCTCCGCGGGCGGAGCCCCGTCCTGCGCGCCCACGCCCCGGCGCCCGCCTCCCGGTCCGCCCCGGCCCGGCCGCCCGCCTAGGCTGGGGCCCGGGTCGGGGAGGTGGGGTGCGGTGAAGTTCGGCATTCTCGGGCCCCTCGAGGTCACCGAGGGGGACCGCCCGGTCGGAGTCGGCGGCGCCCGGGCCCGAACGCTGCTGGCCGCGCTGCTGGTGCGGGCCAACACGGTCGTGCCGATCGACCGGCTCACCGCCGCGCTGTGGCCGGACGCGGGCCCGTCCGACGAGGCCAACGCGCTGCACACCCACCTGTGGCGGCTGCGGGCGTCGCTCGGTGGACGTGGCCGCATCGAGCGCGAGGGGGCCGGCTACGTCCTCCGCTGCACGACCGACGAGCTCGACGCCCTCGCCTTCGAGCAGGCCGCGGCCGAGGCCCGCGCCGCCCTGGCCGGCGGCCGCTGGGCAGAGGCCGCCGCAACCGCCGCCGAGGCGCTCGGCTGGTGGCGGGGCGACGCGCTCGCCGACTTCGCCGGCGAGCCGTTCGCCGCGCCCCGGGCCGCGCAGCTGCGGGAGGCCCGGCTGGGCCTGGTCGAGTGCGGCGTCGACGCCCGGCTGGCCCTGGGCGGGCACCGCGAGCTGGTGGGCGAGCTGCGCGACCTGGTCGCCCGCGAGCCGCTGAGCGAGTCGCTGTGGGCCAAGCTGATGGTCGCCCTCTACCGGTCGGGGCGCCAGGCCGAGGCGCTGCGGACCTTCGACCGGGTCCGGACCCTGCTGGCCGAGGAGACCGGGCTGAGCCCCGGCGCCGAGCTGGTCCGGCTGGAGCGCCAGGTGCTCGACCAGGACCCGGCCCTCGACTGGCGGCCGGGCCCCGGGCCGGCCGGCGCGACGGCGGCGAACGCCGCGGCGGTGCCCGGCAGCGCGCTGGTGACGCTGCTGTTCACCGACGTCGAGCACAGCACCGCCCGGTGGGACCGCGACCCCGGCGCCATGGGCGACGCTCTGCGGCGCCACGACGCCGCGGTGCGGGCCGCTCTGGCCGCCCACGGCGGGGACGTCTTCGGCCACCCCGGGGACGGGTTCTGCGCCGCCTTCACCCGCCCGACCGACGCGGTGGCCGCGGCCCTGGACATCCAGCGGCGGCTGGCCGCGGTCGACTGGGGCGGCCACGACCCGCTCGACGTCCGGGTGGCGGTCAACACCGGCGAGGCCGAGCAGCGCGACGGCAACTGGTTCGGTTCCACCGTCAACCGGGCCGCCCGGTTGCGGGATGCGGCTCACGGCGGCCAGGTCCTCGTGTCCGAGACGACGCGTGGGGTGGTGGTTGACGCCCTGCGCCCGGGCACGGACCTGGTCGACCTCGGCACCTGGCTGTTCGAGGGCTTCAGCCGGGCCGAGCGGGTGTACCAGCTGCGCGACGCCGACCTGCCCGCCGCGTTCCCGCCACTGCGGTCGGGCCGGCCCCACACCGGCGCCATCCCCCGCCACGCCACCAGCTTCGTCGGCCGCCCGGCCGAGGTCGCCCGGGTGACCGAGCTGCTGGCCGCCGGCCAGCTGGTCACGATCACCGGGGAGGGCGGCCTGGGCAAGACCCGCCTCGCCCTCGAGGTCGCCCGCCGGGCCGGCCCGGCCGACTACCCCGACGGCGTCTGGTTCTGCGACGTGACGTCTGTCCACGACCCCCAGGGCCTCGTCGAGCACGTCGCCGACGCCCTGCGGCTGGCCACCCCCGCCGGCGCCGACGCCCGCGGCGGCCTGCTCGACGCGGTGGCCGGCGCCCGCCTGCTGCTGATCGTCGACAACTGCGAGTCGATGCTCGACGCGGTGGCCCCGCTGGTCGACGAGCTGGTGGCGGCCGGGCCCGACTTCACGGTGCTGGCCACCAGCCGAGCGCCGCTGCGGGCCCGGGGCGAGCAGGTCATGCCGCTCGACCCACTGGGCCTGCCCGGCGGGAGCGACGACGAGGACGGCGGGCCGGCCCCGGCGGTGCAGCTGCTCGTCGACCGGGCCCGGGCGGCCGGTGCGCCCGTCCTGCCGGCGACCCCGGCGCTCGGCGACATCGTGACCCGGCTCGACGGGGTCCCCCTGGCCATCGAGCTGGCAGCCCCCCGCCTCGCCACGATGTCGCCGGCAGCCGTGGCGGCCCGGATCGATCGCAGCTTCGAGCTGCTCGCCCCCGGCCCCGCCGGCGCGCCCGCCCGGCACCGGACCCTGCGGGCCACCGTCGACTGGTCGTTCCAGCTGCTCGGCGCCGACGCCCGCCGGCTGTTCGCGGCGCTGTCGGTGTTCCGCCACGGCTGGACGCTCGACACCGCCGAGCGGGTGACCCCGGCGGTCGGGCTCGACGAGGCGTCGACCGCCCCGCTGATGGCCGACCTGGTCGAGCAGTCGATGGTCCGCATCGAGCTGCCCACCGAGGGCACGGCCCGCTACGACATGCTCGCGGCCATCCGCGACTACGCGGCCGACTACCTGGCCGAGATCGGGGCGGCCGCGGCGGTGGCCGACCGGCACGCCGCCTACTTCCTCGAGCTGGCCGAGCAGGCGGTGCCCCATCGGCGCGGCCCGCGGGAGCCGGCCTGGGTGCGGGGCCTGGAGGTGGAGTTCGCCAACCTGCGGGCCGCGTACGAGTGGCTGGTGGCGTCGGGCCAGCTCGGGGACGCCCTCCGGCTGGTGGCGGCCCTGGTCGACGACGTGCTGATGCGGGAGCGGCTGGAGATCGGCCGGTGGGCCGAGGAGCTGGTGGCCCTCGACGCCATTGCCCCCGAGCCGCTCCGGGGCGTCGCCCTGGCCCTGGCGGGCAACACCGCCATGGTCGAAGGGCGGCTCGACGACGCCCACCGCCTGAGCGCCGACGCGCTCGCCGCGCCGGGCCCCGACCCCTGCTGGATCGCCCACAACACCCTGGGCCTGCTGGCCGCGGCCGACGGCGACGAGGCCGGCTGGACGGGCCACATGGCGGCGATGGAGGCGGCCAGCCGCGCCTCCGGCGACCCGATGGCGGCGGCGGTGGCCGACTTCGACCGCGCCCTCATCGCCAGCCTGCGGGGCCGGCCGGGCGAGGCCGCCGACCCGGCCCGGTCGCTGCTGTCGCTGGCCGCGGACCAGGCCAACCCGTCCCTCCGGGCGATGGCCCTGCTGTCCCAGGCCCGTACGTTCGGGGACGGCGACGACGAGCAGGCCGGCGCCGTGCTCCGAGAGGCGCTGGCGGCGGCCCGGTCGGCCCACAACACGCTGCTGACCCAACAGGCGCTCCGGGCCATCGGGGAGCTCAACGCCCGGGGCGGCGACCGGCCCGCGGCGTTGGAGGCGCTGCGCCGGGTCACCCGCCGGTTCGGCGAGTCGGGCAACGTCGCCGAGCAGCACCAGACGATCATCAGCATGCTCGACCCGCTGGTGGCGATGGGCGAGTTCACGGCCGCGGCCACCATCTGCGGCGCCCTGTCGTCGACGCCGTGGCACAACACGTTCGCCTACCGGACGATCGACAAGACCCTGGGCGACCGCCTCGACCGCGACCGCCAGCTGGCGGCCCGCCGGGCCGGGCAGGCGATGTCGCCCGCCGACCTCGTGCTGTACACGTCACGCCTGGTCCGCGAGCTGAGGTGACGCCGCCCGACGACGACCGGCTCGACGCGCTGCGCCGGGCCGGTGACCCCGACGCCGACCGGCTCGCCGCCCAGCTGCGGGTGGGGCACGAGCGGCTCGACGACCGCGAGCTCGTGCGCCTGGTGCTCGACCGGCTCCGGCGGCGGGACAGCCCGGACTCGGGCCCGGTCCACGACTGGCTGTTCGACGGCCCGCAGCCGCCCGACTGGTTCGACGCCGACCGGGTGCGGTCCGGGCAGGACTTCTTCGGTGACTGGGCGCTGCCGATCTGCACCATGCTGTTCTGCTCGTCGCTGCCCCAGGCCTACGCCGCGGCCGACGGGGTGCAGGTGCTGGCCCTCACGTCCGACCTGGCCACCGGTGACCTGCGGCGCCGCATCGCGGAGACCGGGCAGATGCTGCTCGACGTCATGGACCTGGGCGGGGCTCGGCCCGACGTGCTGCGCCCCGGCGGTCAGGGCTACCTCACGGCCCGGGGCGTCCGGCTGCTCCACGCGGCCGTCCGCCAGGTGCTGCTGGCGGGCGACACCGTCGCCCGGACCTGCGACGAGTCGGTGCCCCTGCGGTGGTGCGACGACTGGGGGGTCCCGGTCAACCAGGAGGACCTGCTCGGCACGCTGCTCACGTTCACCGTGTGCACGTTCCGCGGCCTCGACCGGCTGGGCATCCCCTACGACCCGGCGGCGGCCGAGGACTACCTGCACGCCTGGTGCGTCGTCGGCGCACTGCTCGGCATCGAGCCCGACCTGCTGCCGCTCGACCGGGCCGCGGCCGAGGACCTGGCCGACCGCATCGCCCGGCGCCACCACCGCCACTGCGCCGCGGGCGAGCGGCTGATGGCGGCGCTGCTGGCCGAGATGGAGCTGGCCATGCCGCGCGGGCTGCGGCGGCTGCCGGCCACGGTCGTCCGCCACGTCGTGCCGGCGGAGGTGGCCGACGCGCTGCGGGTCCCGCCCGCCGCCTGGTGGCGGCAGGTGCTGGACGTGCCCCGGGCGACCGGACCGGTGCTCGGTCGGCTGCCGGGCGGCCGGCGGCTGATGGAGGCCCCGAGCGCCCTGCTCGGCCGGGCGATGATCCGGATGTTCGTCGACCGGTCCCTGCGGGGCGACCAGCCGGCCTTCCGGATCGACGCGGTGGCGGCCGCCGACCTCGCCATCGCCACCTCCGCGGGCCGGCGGCGGAGGCGTGACCGGCGGCGGCGGACCCGGGTCCGGCGGGCGGCCGGGGTGGCGGCGTGAT
>JBKPHT010000262.1:0-3094 GCA_046730015.1 Actinomycetota bacterium | reverse complement strand
CGGCCGTCGCCCCGCCGGAAGAAGGTGGTCATGGGCCCTTCCTGCTGGTAGGCGTCGGCGCCGTCGACGGTCTCCACGGTCCGGTCCCGCAGGGTCACCTCGAACGTCGGCATGGGGGCACGGTACGGCGGCCGCCCTGTGAGGTGCGAGAGGGGCAAGCCTGTGGATTCGGTGAGTTCTCCACAGGCCCGGCAGGGTCAGCGCCCGCTCAGCTCTCTTCCTCGCCCTTGACGGCAGGCTCGGGATAGAGGTGCTCGAGCTCGCCCGGCTGGATGCGTGACTGGGTGATGAATTGGTCGACCTCGTGGCTGCGGAGTCGGATGACCCGCCCGAACCGGTACGCCGGCAGCTCACCATGATCGATGAACCGGTAGAGCGTTCGGGGGGTGATCCCGAGCCGTCGTGCAGCCTCTTGGGTCGAGAGCCATTCGGTCTCGTCGGTGTTCACGCCGCACACCTTACCCCTTCGCGTGGTGTTTGGGCATCTTTCGATCACATTCTTGCGTTCGCCCGCGGATCACGTAGTGTGTGCCGGTCACCACGGCGGCGCAGAGCGAGGGCGTGGTGTCGGCGAGTGGTCGACAACCGGCGAACGGTGATGCCGGTGACACGAACGGTGGGGTGATCGGAGGCGGGATCAACCGTCCGGTCAGGCGCGGGCGACCGCGTGCTGGGGAGCGAGACGAGGCGACACGACATGATGACCACGCGGTCGACCAATGGCGGGACGACGACCGAGCCCCGCGGCGCCCCGGCGCGGCGCACCGTCCCCCGCCCGCCGGGGCTGCCCGGGAGCCGCGCCATGGTCGGCGGGTTGCTCGTGGCCCTGGCCGGCGTGGGCACGCTCACCGCGTGGCAGCGGGCCGGCGGCACGCCCGACCATGTGTACGCGGTGGCCGCCCGGCAGCTCCCGCCCGGCGAGCCGATCACCGCGGACGCCGTCCGGTTCCAGCCGATCGACCTGCCCGGTGACGTGGCCGCGGCGGCCTTCGACGACGCCGCTGCCCTGGAGGGCCGGGTCACCGTGGCACCCGTGGGGGAGGGCGAGCTGCTCCAGGTCGGGTCGGTGAGCGACCAGGGCTCGCCGCATCCCGCGGCCGAGCTGTCGCTGGCCCTCGACCGGTGGCGGGCGGTCGACGGACGGGTCCGGCCCGGCGACACGGTCGACGTCTACGCCACCGGGGAGGGCGCCACGCACGCCGTCGGCGTGGGCGTCCGCGTCATCGCGGTGACCGACGGCGGTGGATCGTTCTCCGGCGGCACGGAGCTGACCGTCACGCTGGCGGTGCCGGACGAGGACCAGCGGGTCGCGATCGTCGAGGCCGCAGCGGGGGGCGACGTCACGCTGGTCCGGACGACGCACGTGGCGCGCCGCTCGACGTCGAGCGGGGCCGGCCGCCCGGGGTCCGGCCCGCCGTCCCCGACCACCACGGAGCCCGCGGCCGCGGGGGCGCCCGGGGGCCGGGCCGGCTGATGTCCGGCGACCGCTACGTCGTCCTGGGCCTTGCCCGGGCCCGCACCGCCTGGTTCGGCGAGGTGGCCCGGTGGGCGACCGCGGCGGCGTTGCCGCTGGACTTCGTCAAGGTCGTGTCGCTGGAGGAGGCCCGGGCCCGGCTGCGGTCCGGGCGGCCGTTCTCCGCGCTTCTGGTCGACGCCGGGCTCGCCGCCCTCGACCGCGACCTGGTCGAGGTGGCGGTGCAGCACGGCTGCGCGGTCGTCGCCGTGGACGACGGGCGGGCCGCCCGGGCCTGGCACGACCTGGGTGTTCACGCTGTGCTGGCCGAGGACTTCGGCCCCGACCAGCTGCACGACGCGCTGCGGGCCGTCGCCCGCCCGCTCCGCCGAGGCGACGAGCCGGTCCCCCCGACCGAGCCCGACCTTGCACCCGACCCGTCCGCCTGGCGGGGCCGGCTGGTGGCGGTAACCGGCGCCGGCGGCGTCGGCAGGTCGACCCTGGCCCTGGCGCTGGCCCACGGGCTGGCCGCCGACCCCCGCGATCGGGGGCTGGTGGTGCTCGCCGACTTGGCCCTGCACGCGCAGCAGGCCCTGCTCCACGACGCTGGCGACGTGGTGCCGGGCCTGCTCGAGCTGGTCGAGGCCCATCGCAACGCCGGCCTGCCCCCCGAGCAGGTGCGGGCGCTGTGCTTCGCCCTGCCCGACCGGGGCTACGACCTGCTGCTCGGCCTTCGCCGGCACCGCGACTGGACGGCCGTCCGGGCCCGGGCGCTGTCCGCTGCGGTCGACGGCCTTCGCCGGGCCTATCGGATGGTGGTCGCCGACGTCGACGCGGACGTCGAGGGGGAGGCCCAGTGCGGCTCGCCCGACGTCGAGGACCGCAACCTGATCGCCCGGACGACACTGGCCGACGCGGACCTCGTGCTGGCCGTGGGGCTGCCAGGGATCGCGGGCGTCCACGCCCACCTGCGGGTCGTGCGCGACCTGCTGGAGCTCGGCGTGGCCAGCGACCGGATCGTCCCGGTGGTCAACCGGGCGCCGCGCAACCCGCGGCTGCGGGCAGAATCGGGCGCCGGGCTAGCCCGCCTGATGGCGGCGACGGACCCCGGGGTCGTGCTGGCGGCCAGCCCGGCCTTCGTGCCCGACCGCCGGCGCCTGGCCGAGCTCCTGCGGGACAACGCGCCGCCGCCCGCCGCGCTGACCCGTCCCCTCGCAGGCGCGGTCCGGGGGCTGCTGGAGCGGGCCCGCCACGGCCGGCCGGCGCCCGGTTCTGGTCCCGTCCCGGGGCCGGAGCCCGTGCCGGTGGCGCCCGGGTCGCTGGGGAGCTGGTCCGACGCCGACGGGAGGGTGTGAACCTTTCAAATCATCATGGACATCGGTAATTCTCCGCTAGTATCAATGTCATGAAGTGTTGTCCGGACGCCGACCACCGATCACCTATCGTGCGTACGGCATCACATTCGTTGCGTAGTGGAGGCTGGGTTCGTGATGGTCGGGACGGTGTCGCCGTTGGTCGAGGTCGAGCGCGCCGTGCAGGAGCGGGCCAAGGAGATCTCCCTGGAGATGTCCGGCCCGGGCGGCGACGCCAAGCTCCGGGCCCTCATCGGCGACGAGGTCGCGCGGTGGAACGACGACTGGC
>JBKPHT010000261.1:0-9361 GCA_046730015.1 Actinomycetota bacterium | reverse complement strand
GCTGGCGGACGGCCTGCTGGCCGCGGTGCCGGGCGCGGTGGAGACCGGGCCGGCCCGGGACGGCCGGCTGCCGGGCGCCCTGCACCTGTGCATCCCGGGGATCGAGAGCGAGTCGCTGCTGTTCCTGCTGGACGAGGCCGGTGTGTGCGCGTCGGCGGCGTCGGCCTGCGCCAGCGGCGCGCAGCAGTCGTCCCACGTGCTCGCGGCGATGGGCGTCCCGGCAGGGCTGGCGGCGGGCGCGCTGCGGCTGACGCTGGGCTGGACGACGACCGACGCCGAGGTCGACCGCGCGCTGGCGGTCATCCCGGCGGCGGCCGCCCGCCTGAGAGGCTGCGCCAGCAGCCGTGGCCCGAGCGGCCCGGCGCCGACGGCGCCAAGAGCGGGGAGCACGGCGACCTTTCGCCGCGACGACGAGACGTGGCTGCGCACGTGATACGGGAGGTCGTGGCGTGAAGGTCCTGGTGGCGATGTCGGGCGGGGTCGACTCCTCGGTGGCCGCGGCCCGGCTGATCGACGCCGGGCACGACGTCGTGGGCGTGACGATGAAGCTGTGGGGTGGAGAGTCCGACACCGGCTGTTGCTCGGTCAGCGACGTCGACGACGCCCGCCGGGTGGCCCAGCAGCTGGGCATCCCCCATCACGTCTGGACGTTCGCCGACGACTTCGAGCGCCGGGTGGTCGAGCCCTACGTCGACGCCCACCGTCGGGGCGTCACGCCCAACCCGTGCATCGAGTGCAACCGCCACCTGAAGTTCGACCGGTTGACCCGGCGGGCCGATTCGGTGGGGTTCGACGCGGTGGCGACCGGCCACCACGCCCGGGTGGTCGAGCGGCCCGACGGCACCCTGCGGCTGGCCCGGGGGGCCGACCGGGCCAAGGACCAGAGCTACGTGCTGTACGTCCTCGGGCAGCGGGACCTGGCCCGGGTGGTGCTGCCGGTCGGCGACATGACCAAGGACGACGTGCGGGCGGAGGCGGCCCGCCTGGGCCTGCGGACGGCGGGCAAGCCGGACAGCCAGGACGTCTGCTTCATCACCTCGACCGCGGGGCGCCGGGGGTTCCTGGGCCGGCGGATCGAGCTGCGGTCCGGCCGTATCGTCGACGAGTCGGGGAGGGACGTCGGCGCGGTCGACGCGGTCGAGTTGGTCACGGTCGGGCAGCGGCGGGGGCTGGGCCTGCCGGGCGGCGGCGCGCCTCGGTACGTGGTCGACGTGGACGTGCCAGGCGCCACGGTACGGGTCGGGCCCGAGGCGGCGCTGGTGACCGACCGGGTGGTGCTCGACCGGGTCGTGTGGGCGGGCGGGCCGGTGGCGGGGCCGGCGGGCGCGCAGTGCAGCGCCCACGGCGCGGTGCGGGCCGCCGTCGTGGGGCCGGCGGGGGACGGGGAGGGTCGGTTGGAGGTCCGGTTCGCCGAGCCGCAGCGGCGGGTGGCCGCCGGTCAGTCGGTCGTGTTCTACGAGGATGACGAGGTCGCGGGCGGGGGGATCGTCGCGTCCTGAGGCCCGGCGTGACGAATTTCACGGACTTAATCGTTCCGAAACTCTTGCGTACCGGAACTCCGGGGAACACCCTTGGGGGGGTTTACGGACCCCACGTTTCGGATCTCGGGACATCCCCCAGGAGAGCGGCCATGCAGACCGACACCACCGCCGCCCAGAGCCTCCCGCAGGCCGACCCCCGCCGCTGGGTCGTGCTGGGCGTCATGTGCCTCAGCCTGTTGCTGATCGTGATGGACAACACGATCGTCAACGTCGCCCTGCCCACCCTGCAGCGCGACCTCGGGGCCTCGACCAGCGAGCTCCAGTGGGTGGTCGACGCGTACATCCTCGTGTTCGCCGGCCTGCTGCTCACGATGGGCGCCCTCGGCGACCGCTTCGGGCGGCGCGGCGCCCTGTCCGTCGGCCTCGCGATCATGGGCGTTGCGTCGATCCTCTCGTCGTTCGCCGGCAGCGCCGACCACCTCATCGCCACCCGGGCGCTCATGGGCGTCGGTGGCGCGCTGATCATGCCGGCGACGCTGTCGATCATCACCAACGTCTTCACCGACCGGAAGGAGCGGTCCCAGGCCATCGCCATCTGGGCCGCCACCGCGGGTCTCGCCGTCGCCATCGGCCCCGTCACCGGCGGCTGGCTGCTCGAGCACTTCTGGTGGGGCTCGGTCTTCCTGGTGAACGTGCCGGTCGTGGTCGTCGCCCTCGTGCTCGGCCGGCTCTACGTGCCCACCTCCCGCGACCCCGCCGCCCCGCCGCTCGACCTGCCCGGCGCCGCCCTGTCGATCGCCGGCCTGGTCACACTCGTGTGGGCGATCATCGAGGGCCCCCAGGGCTGGACCGACCCCGCGGTCCTCGGCGCCTTCGCGGTCGCCGCGGTCCTGCTCGGCGCGTTCGTCGCCTGGGAGCGGCACACGCCGGCGCCGATGCTCGACACCAACTTCTTCCGCAACCCCCGGTTCAGCGCGGCCAGCGGGGCCCTGATGCTCACGTTCTTCGCGATGTTCGGGTCGCTGTTCCTGCTGACCCAGTTCCTGCAGTCGGTGCTGGGCTACACGGCGCTGGAGACCGGCGTCCGGCTGCTGCCGATGGCCGCCGTGCAGATGGTCGTGGCCCCGATGTCGGCCCGGATCGTCGAGCGGGTGGGCAGCAAGATCGTCGTCGCCGCCGGCCTGAGCATCGGCGCCGTGGGCCTGCTCATGGCCAGCCGGCTCACCGCCGAGGCGAGCTACGGCCAGATCGTCGCCTCCCTGGTGGTCCTGGCCGTGGGCCTGGCCCTCGTGATGCCGCCCGCCACCGAGTCGATCATGGGCTCGTTGCCGCGGGCCAAGGCGGGCGTCGGCTCGGCCGTGAACGACACCACCCGGGAGATCGGCGGGGCCCTGGGCGTCGCCGTCCTCGGCTCGGTCATGAGCTCGACCTACCGGCCCCGGGTCAGCGACGCCATCGCCGGCGCCCCCATCCCGGCCGACCAGGCCCGGGCCATCACCGACCAGATCGGCGCCGCCATGGAGGCCGCCGCCCGGGTCGGCGGCGAGCCGGGCCGCGTGCTGGCCGACGTCGCCTCCAAGGGCTTCGCCGACGGCATGAGCATCGCCTTCGTCATCGGCGCCGCCGCGCTGGCCCTGGGCGCCGTGATCGTCGGCCTCTACCTGCCGGCCAGGTCCCACGACCACGAGGGTGACACCGTCGAGCCCCGCCCCGAGCCGCGGCCCCAACCGGTGGTCGACGCCCGGACGCTCGAGACCCCGCTGGTCCACACGGTCGGCATCGTCGCTGCGGGCGACGGGCCGTGGGCTCTACTCTCCGGGGAGCGATGACCGCCACCCCGCCCACCGTCCCGCCCGGCGCCGGCCCGTGTGGCCCGGCGGCCGAGCGCCGCCCCGGGCGCCCCCGCGACGCCCGGGCCGACGACGCCATCATGGCGGCTGCCGTCGAGGTGCTCGCCGACCGGGGCCCGTCCGGGTTCACCGTCGACGAGGTGGCGTCCCGGGCCGGGTGCGGCAAGGCGACCATCTACCGGCGGTGGGAATCGCGGGCCAGCCTGCTGCTCGACACCGCCCACCGGATGGGCCTGGAGCCCGACCTCGTCGACACCGGCTCGGTGACCGACGACCTGGTGGTCACGATGTCCCAGCTCGCCACCAAGCTGCGCGACACGCCCGCCGGCCGCATCATCCCCGCGGTCGTGGCCGAGGCCGCGGTGAACCCCGACATGCGGACCGTGCTGGGCCGCTTCGTCTCCGACCGCCGCAACCGACCCCGCGAGATCGTCCAGCGCGCCGTCGACCGGGGCGAGCTGGCCCCCGGCACGGACGTCGAGATGATCCTCGACCTGCTCGGCGGCGTGATCTTCTACAAGGTGCTCGTCGCCTGCGAGGAGCCCGACGAGGCGTTCATCAAGTCGTCCGTCGAGCACATCCTGGGGGGCTTCCGGATCGGTTGAGTCAGCGCCCGCCGATCCGGCGGCGGCGGGCTTCGGCCAGCAGCCGGCCCGGCCGGACGGGCGTGAACATCACGGCGGTGACCCCGGTCAGCTCGGTGGGCCGGCCCCGGGGCGCGACCGGCAGCAGGGTGACCGGCTCGACCGTCCGGGCCTCGACCGCCAGGCCCGCGGCGCCGCCGGTCAGGTCCAGGGCGTCGGTGCCCACGGGGGCGGGCCCGAGTGAGCGGACCGAGGCCCGGGGCAGCAGGATCGGCTCCGCCAGCGCCAGCGGGTCGTGCAGGACCATGCCCGCCGGCACGAACACCACCCACCGCCGGGCCAGCGTGTGCAGCGACCGGGCGGCCCGGACGGCGAGCGGGACGCCGGCGGCCAGCACGACGGCGCCGGCGACCCACTGGCGGGCCGCCAGCAGCAGCGGCCCCGCCACGACCGGCGCCACCACGGCGAGCCAGGCCAACTCGACCGGCCCCGCCAGCAGGGGCGTCGGCGTCCGCAGCGGCAGCCGCCGCTCGTCCCCGTAGGACGAGCCCTCGACGAACGTCTCGGCCGTCGCCGCCGACAGGGAGACCAGCGCCGCGACCAGCGCGGCGGCCAGGGCGACGACCCCCGCCAGCGTCCCGACGGACCCGTCGCGACCGTCGCCGCCGTCGCCCGCCCCGAACGCGAGCGCCGCGCCCGCGGCCGCCACCGCCGCCGGGGCGGCGACCCGCAGCACGGTCAGGCTCACCGTCGTCGGCACCAGCGTCGCCACCAGCACCCCGGCCCACGCCGCCCACAACCCCACGCTGGCGACCACCTGCACCGGCCGCGACGCCCCGCCCAGGGCGTCCCCCAGCGCCGGCCCGGCGAGCAGCGGGAGCAGCGCCCAGGCCACCCGGGCTGGCCACGCCGACCGGCCGAGCGCGCGCAGGCGTGCCCCGGCGGCGCCGGAACGGGCGGCGCGGAGGGGCGCGGGACCGGGTTCCACGGTCGCCGAGATTTGCCGATGGGGCCGCCCGGTCGCTATTTCAGAGCATGGAAGCGGCCGAGTGGGGGCTCCTTTGTCGAACAGCGCGGCACCGCGGGTGGCGGGACCATGAGGGAGGTGCTCCTCCCGATCGGTCTCGCGTCCGCCGTCGGCAGCCTGCCGCACGAGCACGTCGGCGAGGCCGTGGGGTTCGCGCTCGCCGCCCAGCCGCGGCTGCCGGCCGCGCCGTCGCTGCCCCGACGCTCGGCGGTCGAGGGGATGATCCCGCAGGCCGCCTGGGGCATCCCCGGGGTGCTGGTGCTGCCCGACGGCTCGCTGCTGGTCGACGAGGCCGCGGTCGACCCCGACCTGCCGCTCGGCCCGGCCCTGGGCGACGAGCCGTTCGTCGGGCTGCGGGCGTTCCTGGCCGCCATCGAGGGCCGGGTGGCGCCGTACAAGGTCCAGCTCACCGGGCCGGTCACGCTGGGCCTGGCGCTGCACGCCGTCGGGGTGGCGGCCGACCGGGCCTTCGCGGTCGCCGCCAAGGCGGTCGGCGCCCGCACCCGTGAGGTGCTGGGTGAGGCCCGCCGGGCGGCCCCGGGGGCGACCCCGCTGCTGTTCCTGGACGAGCCGGGGCTGACCGCGGCGCTGGAGCCCGGCTTCCCGCTCGGCGTCGACGACACACTCGACCTGGTGTCGTCCGCCCTCGCGTCGGCGCAGGACGAGGCCATCGCCGGCCTGCACTGCTGCGGCCGGGCCGACTGGCCGGTGGTGCTGCAGGCGGGCCCGCAGATGCTGTCGCTGCCGGTCGACGCCGGCGCCCGCGACCACCCGGGGGCGTTCGCCGACTACCTGGAGCGGGGCGGCTGGCTGGCCTGGGGAGCGGTACCGACCGACCGTCCCCTGGGCGAAACGGCGGAGATCCTGTGGCGCCGGCTGATGACCGAGTGGGAGGCGCTGGTCGACGGGGGCTGCGAGGCCCACAAGCTGGTGGAGCAGGCGCTGATCACCCCGGCGTGCGGCCTGGCGGGCCTGGACGTGGCCCAGGCGGCCCACGTCGTCGACCTGACCGGGCACCTGGCGCAGCGGGTCGAGGCCCGGGCCACCGAGCTGGGGTTGACGCTCGGGGCCTGACCGTCGCACCCCCTCGGTACAGTCCGGGGATGGCCGACCAGGAGATCGAGCAGCGGGCCACCACGCTGCGGGCCGAAATCGCCGAGCACAACCGCCGCTACCACGAGCTCGACGACCCGGTCATCAGCGACGCCGAGTACGACGAGATGGTCCGCTCCCTACGGGCCCTCGAGGAGGAGTTCCCCGAGCTCATCACCCCCGACTCGCCCACCCGGCAGGTGGGGAGCGCCCCGGTCACCACCCTGTTCGCGCCGGTGACGCACACCGTGCCGATGATGAGCCTCGACAACGCGTTCGGCGAGGACGAGCTGCGGGCCTGGGTCGAGCGGCTGCACCGCCGCCTGGCCGGCGCCCCGGCGGTGGCCGACGACCAGGAGAGCGACGAGGTCGGCTACGTCTGCGAGCTCAAGATCGACGGGCTGGCGATCTCGATCCGCTACGAGGACGGCCGCTACGTCCGGGCCGCCACCCGGGGCGACGGCCGCACCGGCGAGGACGTGACCGAGAACGTCCGGACGATCGGTCAGATCCCCCGGACCCTCGGCCCCGGCACCCCGTCGGTGCTGGAGGTGCGGGGCGAGGTGTACATGGAGCTATCGGCGTTCGCGGCCCTCAACGAGCGCCAGATGGCGGCGGGCCTGCGCCCGTTCGTCAACCCCCGCAACTCGGCGGCCGGGGCCCTGCGGCAGAAGGACCCCCGGATCACCGCCGAGCGGGAGCTTGCCCTGTGGGCCTACCAGCTGGGCGAGGTCGAGGGCGGCCCGGCGTTCACCAGCCACCACGAGACGCTGGAGTGGCTGACGTCCCTGGGGTTCCCGGTCAACCCGGAGATCCGCCGGGTGAGCGGGCCCGAGGAGGTGCTCGACTACAGCCTCCACTGGCAGCAGCACCGGCACGACCTGAACTACGAGATCGACGGCGCGGTACTGAAGGTCGACGACCTGGCCCGGCGCGAGCTGCTGGGTTCCACCTCGAAGGCGCCGCGGTGGGCGCTGGCCTACAAGTTCCCGCCCGAGGAGCGGACGACCCTGCTGCGGGACATCATGGTGTCGATCGGCCGGACGGGGCGGGCCACGCCGTACGCGGTGCTGGAGCCGGTGTTCGTGGGCGGGGTGACGGTGGGGCAGGCCACGCTGCACAACGAGGACCAGGTGGCGGCCAAGGACGTCCGCCCCGGCGACCGGGTGATCGTCCGGCGGGCCGGCGACGTGATCCCCGAGGTGCTGGGAGCGGTGGTGGCCGAGCGGCCCGGGGGCTCGGAGCCGTGGGTGTTCCCCACCGAGTGCCCGTGCCCGGTGCGGTCGACGCTGGTGCGGCCCGAGGGCGAAGCCGAGCACCGCTGCATCCACCCCGAGTGCCCGATCCAGCGCCAGGGCGCGATCGAGCACTTCGCGAGCCGGGGCGCGCTCGACATCGACGCCCTGGGCGCGAAGCGGATCGCCCAGCTCGTCGACGCCGGCATGGTGGCCAGCGTGGCCGACCTCTACGACCTCGACTGGGAGCGGGTGGAGGGCCTCGAGCGGATGGGGGCGCTGTCGACGTCCAACCTCCGGGCGTCCATCGAGGCGTCGAAGACCCGGCCGCTGTCCCGGCTGCTGGTGGGCCTGAACATCCGCCACCTCGGCCCGGCGGGGGCGGAGGCGCTGGTGGCGGCGTTCGGCGACCTCGACCGGATCATGGGCGCCTCGGTCGACGCGCTCGCCGCGGCCGACGGCGTGGGCGCGGTCATCGCCGAGTCGCTGCACACCTGGTTCGCCGACCCGGCCAACCAGCAGCTGATCGAGCGGCTGCGGGCCGCGGGCCTCAACGTCAAGGGCCCCGAGGGCGGCGACGGCCAGCCGAAGGTCTTGGCCGGCATGAGCATCGTGGTCACCGGCACGCTGGAGGGCTGGTCGCGGGAGGAGGCCGAGGCGGCCATCAAGGCCCGGGGTGGCAAGTCGCCGGGCAGCGTGTCGAAGAAGACGACGGCGGTGGTGGTGGGGGAGAGCCCGGGTGCGGCGAAGGTGACCAAGGCCGAGGAGTTCGGGGTCCCGGTGCTCGACGAGCCCGCCTTCGCCCACCTCTTGGAGACCGGCGACCTGCCCCCGGGCTGACCGTTTCCGGCCCGTCGTTCCCGAGGCGATAGGGGTCGGCAGGCCGTTCCCGAGGCGATAGGGGTCGGGGGCCGACCACAATGACCTCGAGAACCGAGGAACGGCCCCTATCGCCTCGCCGGACGCCTCGCCGAACGAGCGGCCGGTCGAGCGGTCAGACGACGTTGATGTCCCAGGTGATCGTGCGGTCGGCGGGGCCGCGGCCCTCGGCGATCGGCCAGATGATGGCGGAGATGGTGTTGCGGCCGGTCTCGAACGCCTCGACGGTCTTGCCCTCGCCCGGCGTGAACTGGATCAGTCCGAGCTCGGGGGTGATCTGCAGCTCGTCGGCGGGGATCTCGGTGCCGTTGAGCACCAGCGTGCCGGTCCAGTCGGGCACGAGGTCGATGCCGATGGTCGACTGCTGGGGAACCTGCGAGTTCCGCCGGGGTATGAGGTTCTCGACGACGGCGTCGTCGCCGGTGCTGCTCAGCACCGGATCGTCGCCGCTGTCCTCCATGGTGAGGAAGGCACCCACGAACAACGCGATGGCGACGGCGAGCACGGCGACCGCGACCAACTTGAACCGTGTGCTGTAGGGAGAGGTTCGGGGAGAGGTTGAGGGAGAGGCGGGGGGCATGGCTCTCCGATCCTGGCACGCGGCCCCCGCCGACCGGAAGGCGGCCCGCCCGTGCCCGGGACGCCCGGCGGGGAGGAAGTAGCCTGGCGGCGTGGCCATGACCCGCATGACCGATCAGATCGGTCGTGTCCTGGGCGGGCGGTACAGGCTCCTCTCCCCGCTGGGGTCGGGTGCGTCGGCGCAGGTCTATCTGGCGGACGACGTGCGGCTCCGGCGGCGGGTGGCGGTCAAGGTGCTGCACCCCGCCCTCGCCGACGACGAGTCGTTCCTCCGCCGCTTCTGGGCGGAGGCGCAGGCCGCAGCGGCGCTGAGCCACCCCCACCTGCTGGCGGTGTTCGACTGGAGCGACGACGACACCCCCTACCTGGTCACCGAGTACCTGAGCGGCGGGAGCCTGCGGGCGCTGCTCGACGCCGGCCACCGGCTGACCGCGGCGCAGGCCCTGGTGGTCGGGCTGGAGGCCGCTCGGGCGCTCGACCACGCCCACCGCCAGGGGTTCGTGCACCGTGACATCAAGCCGGCCAACCTGCTGTTCGGGTCGGACGGCCGGCTGCGGATCGCCGACTTCGGGCTGGCCAAGGCGATCGCCGAGGCGGGCTGGACCGAGCCGACCGGGTCGGTGCTGGGCACAGC
>JBKPHT010000260.1:0-10086 GCA_046730015.1 Actinomycetota bacterium | reverse complement strand
GGGCGGGCGCGGGCGGCAGCGACGCCGGCGCGCCACCGTTCCCGCCGCCCCGGGTGGGCGCCGGCTCGCCGGGCCGGGATGTGGTCGGCAGCGACGCCGCGCGCTGGCCGTGGGGCGGGGTCACCGGCGCGGTGGTCACCTGCTCGGTCGTCAGCATCGACATCGGCAGCGTGATGGTGGCCGTGATGCCGTTGCCCGGTGTCTCGTCCAGGTGGACCCGGATGCCGTGGCGGGCGGCCAGGTTACCGGCCACGTAGTGCCCGAGGTACTTGGACGGGGCGATCGTGAAGCTCTCGGTGCCGGCCAGCCGGCGGTTGGCGGCGGCGAGGTCGGCGCGGGGCATGCCCAGGCCGGAGTCGATCACCGCCAGCGTGTAGCCGCTGTGGCCCAGCGGGCCGTCGGTGCGGTTGTGGCCGCGGATGTCGACGGTCTGGTCCGGGGGCGAGAACACGAGCGAGTTCTCGACGAGCTCGGCCAGGAGGTGGGCCAGGTCGGCGGCGGCGGAGCCGACGATGGTGGCCGGCTCGACGCCGCGCACGTTCACCCGCTGGTAGTTCTCGACCTCGCCCAGCGCGGCCCGGATGACGTCGCTGACCCGGACGGGCGCGGCCCACTGCCGCGGCGGCTCGATGCCGGCCAGGACGAGCAGCGACTCGGCGTTGCGGCGCATCCGGGTGGCGAGGTGGTCGAGCCGGAAGAGGTTGGCCAGCGACTGCGGGTCGGTCTCGTTGGACTCCAGCTCGGTGATGAAGTCGAGCTGGCGGCCGAGCAGGTTCTGGTTGCGCCGTCCGAGGTTCACGAAGCTGTCGGCGATGTTGCGGCGGAGGACGGCCTGCTCGATGGCGAGGTCGAGGGCGGTGTCCTGCACGGTGTTGAGCGCGTCGGCGACGTCGGCGACCTCGTCCCGGGTCTGCACCCGGACGGGGTCGACCGTGGGCACCGCGACGTCCTCGCCGAGCGGCGTGTCCAGGATCTGGCGGACGGCGTCGGGCAGGCGGCGCTCGGCCATCTCCTTGGCTTGGCGGGTGAGCGACCGCAGGGGTCGGGTGATCGACCGCGACACCAGCCAGGTGAGCAGCACCGCGGCGGCGAGGGTCACCACGGCCAGGCCGATGAAGATCCGCTCCCGGCCCGAGGCGGCGTCGTCGAGGTGATCGGCCCGTTCGTTGAGCGCCCCGACGAGCACCTCCCGGAACCCCATGAGGTTGTCCTCGGGGGGCTGGTTGAGCGTCGCCAGCACGCCGGGCACGTCGACCGGCTGCCCGGCGATGGCCGCCTCGACCTGCGCGGCGAAGGGGTCGATCAGGGCGTGGGGGAAGTGGTCCGCCACGAGCGACTCGTACGGCCCGTCGGTGTTGAGGATCGCCTCGTTGGTGCTGTCGAAGGCCGCCTTGAGCTCGGCGACGGCGGCGATCTCGGACGCCTGGTCGACGCCGCCCCCGATGACGTCGAGCAGGGTCCGGCGGGCGAGGCCGCCGACGGTCTCCACCTGGCGGGTGGCCAGCCCGACGAGGGTCGTGATCTCGCGCAGGTCGGCGTCGTCGACGGCCACCGCCACCTGATCGTTGGCCTCGAAGTAGGGGGTGATCAGCTCGGTGTAGCGGGCGTAGACCTCGTCGGCGAACGGGGCGTTGGCGAGCGACTTCTCGTTGGTGCTGCCGTCGATCGTGGCCCGGATCTCGTCGAGGTCCGACAGCCGGTCGAGGCCCGGGGCGTAGGCCTGGGCGACCTCGCGGCTCTCGCCCTCGAGGGTCTCCCGGAACGAGGCGACGGCCGCGTCGGTCTGGGCGCGGCTCTCGTCGTAGCCGACGACCGGGACCGTCACCAGCTCCGCGGAGCCGATGAGGTCGACGGCCGCCCAGGTCCGCTCGTTCTGCAGCGTGCTGAGCACGCCGTCGGGGCCGATGGAGGCGCGGGCGAGCTCGGTCTGGCTGCGGACGTCGTCGACCTCGCGGGAGGTGCTGACGACCTCGAGGACCGTGAGCAGGAACAGGCCGAGGAGCGGCACGGTGAGCGCCGCCGCCAGCTTGATCCGGATCGGTATCCGGCGCATGCCTTTCCCCCTGTTGCACCAGACGCTGCGGTGCGGCGCCATCACCCGGACCCCAGCGTGCCCCGCCGTGAGGAGTGTCGACGGCGGGGAGGCCGCAGCTCAGTTGCTAGCCACGCACCGGCAGCGCGCCGCTGCGCCCGGTAAGTCTGGCACGTCGTCGACGGGCGTGTCCGCATGTTCACCCTGGGTGATGTCGCCGGGCTGCCGGTGGCCCGACCGCAGACCGACTCTCCCGGCGCCGTTCTGGCGCCGCGCCGCCGCGCGCTGGCACGCTGCGGGCGTGTCAGGCGACCGCCCCGACCCCGGCGAGCCCGAGCACCCCCGGTCCTGGACGGTGGACGAGGCGAACGCTGCGCTCGGCTGGGTCGCCGAGGTCGTCGCCCGGGCCCAGGAGCTGTGGCAGGACTACCGCCGCCACGCCATCCGCCGCGCCCGGCTGGTCCGCCAGAACGGCCACGGCCTGGTCCCGGCCGACCCGGCTCCGATCCAGGACTGCATCGACGAGCTCGGGTCCGAAGGCATCGTGTTGCGCGACCTCGCCCGCGGCCTCGTCGACTTCCCCGCCCAGGCGCCGGGCGGCCGCTGGTACTGGCTGTGCTGGCTCGCCGGCGAGGACGCGGTGGCGTGGTGGCACTGGCCGGAGGATGGCTTCGGCGGCCGGACGCCCCTCACCGAGCCGCCGGGCTGACCGCCGCGTCCCCGACCGGCTCAGAGGATCCGGCTCTCGTGGCCGGCCCAGTACTCGTCCTTGAGCAGTCGCTTGTAGAGCTTGCCGGTCGGGTGGCGGGGCAGCTCGGGGCGGAAGTCGACCGAGCGAGGGCACTTCACGTCGGCCAGGCGCTCGCGGCAGTAGGCGATCAGCTCCCGCTCGAGGTCCGGCCCGGCGTCGTCCATCGAGATCGGCTCGACCACCGCCTTGACCTCCTCGCCGAACTCGTCGTTCGGCACGCCCAGCACCGCAACGTCGGCCACCTTCGGGTGGAGGGCCAGGACGTTCTCGGCCTCCTTCGGGTACACGTTCACACCACCCGTGATGATCATGTACGCCTTGCGGTCGGTCAGGTACAGGAACCCCTCGTCGTCCAGGTAGCCGACATCGCCCAGCGTCGACCACCCGCGGCCGCCGGGGTCCCGGGACGCCGCCGTCTTCTCCGGGTCGTTGTGGTACGTGAACAGGGCGTCGGACTCGAAGTAGATGGTGCCCCGCCCTCCGGCCGGCAGCTCCTCGCCGTCCTCGCCGAGGATGTGCACCTTCCCGATCAGCGGCAGGCCCACCGTGCCCGGGTGCGCGAGCCACTGCTCGCTGTTGCAGTAGACGAAGCCGTTGCCCTCGGTGCCCGCGTAGTACTCGTGCAGCACCGGGCCCCACCAGTCGATCATCTGCTGCTTCACCGGCACCGGGCAGGGCGCGGCCGCGTGGATGGCGACCTGGAGCGACGACACGTCGTGGCCGGTCCGCACCTCGTCGGGCAGCTTGAGCATGCGGATGAACATCGTCGGGACCCACTGGCTGTGGGTCACCCCGTGGGCCTCGATCAGTGCCAGGGCCCGGGCCGCGTCGAAGTGCTCCATCACCACCGCGGTCGCCCCGATCCGGTGCACCGCCATGCTGAACCGCAGCGGCGCCGCGTGGTACAGCGGCGCCGGGGAGAGGTAGACGCTGTCGGCCGTCGCCCCGAAGAGCGCGGTGAGCAGCAGCTGGATCGGGTCGGCCGCGCCCACCAGCTCGCCCGACGGCGGCACCTCGACGCCCTTGGGCCGGCCGGTGGTGCCGGATGAGTAGAGCATGTCGCGGCCCTCGAGGCGGTCGCCGGGCAGCGGCGTGGCCGGCTGGGCGGCGAGGGCGTCCTCCCAGGAGGCGTACCCGTCAGCCGTGCCGTCCATCATGAACAGGGCGACCCCGTCGAGCCGGCCGGCCAGATCGACGGCCTGGTCGCGCTTGTAGGCCGAGGTGACGAAGGCCCGGGCGTCGCAGTCGGCGGCGATGTAGGCCATCTCGTCGGTCGTGAGCCGGGAGCTCATCGGCGTGTAGATCAGCCCGGCGTAGTGGGCGCCCCAGGCCAGCGGCAGGAAGCGGGGGTGGTTCTCCAGGCAGAACGCGATGTGGTCGCCGGGCTGCAGACCGAGCGAGCGGAACAGGTGGGAGGCCCGGTTGGCCTCGGCGTCGAGCTCGCCGTAGGTCGTGACCTGCCCGGTGCCCGCCATGATCTGGGCCGGCTTGTCGGGGGTGGTGGCCGCGAAGGTGCCGGGGAACATGGCGGGGACCGTAGCGGTGGGCGGGGGTCGGAGGTCGGCCGACGCGCCGGTAGCGTTCAGAGCCAGTGGACATCACCGACCGGTTCGCCGAGCTGGTGCGCGGCGCGGAGCAGCGGTGCCGGCTCGACCTGGGGGCGCTGCTGATCGCGGCCCACGCCCGCCCCGACCTCGACGTCGACGCCGAGATGACCCGGCTCGACGTCCTCGCCGCCGGCTGCCCGGCGCGGACCCTCGGCGGGCTCACCGCCCACCTGTTCGGCGACCTCGACTTCCGGGGCGACACCGACGACTACAGCAACCCCCGCAACTCGCTGCTCGACGTCGTGCTCGACCGGCGGCAGGGCATCCCGATCACGCTGGCGGTCGTGCTGATCGAGGTCGGGCGCCGCCTGGGGGTCGAGCTCGTGGGGGTGGGCATGCCCGGGCACTTCCTGGTCCGGTCCGCAACCGACGACGACCTGTTCGTCGACCCGTTCCGCCAGACCCAGCTCGACCGGACGGGCTGCGAGAAGCTGTTCGCCGAGCTCCACGGGCCCCGGGCCCGGTTCGACCCGCGCTTCCTCGACCCCGTCGGGCCGCGGGCCGTCATCGCCCGGATGCTCACCAACCTCCAGCGGTCCTACGCCGGTCGGGGCGACCGGGAGGGCGCGCTGTGGGCGCAGTGCCTGCGGGTGCTGGTGCCGGGGGCGACGGTGGCCGACCGCCGACGGCTGGCGGCGATGCTGGCCGCCAACGGGCGCCTCGACGCCGCCGCGGTCGAGCTCGACGCGATCGCCGAGGCCGGGCCGGCGGGGGAGCGCGACCGGTTCGCCGCCCGGGCGCTGCGGGCCAAGCTGAACTGAAATCCCCGAAGGGCGAGAACACGCGAACGACCGCTATCGCCTCACGGAACGCCCCCGGTGAGGATCCCGAACTCGCTCCTTGACCCGCCGGTCAAGTACCGTCGTGACATGACCGCGGCCGACACGCTGACCACCGCCGCCCGCCCGGACGACGAGTCCCGGGTGCGCGACCTGTGCGCCACCCTGCTGGCCGAGGCGCCGCCGGCGACCACCGGCGCGACCGATTTCCTCGGCCGCCAGTACGACCTCGGGCTGGCCTGGGTCCACTTCCCCGAGGGCTTCGGCGGGCTCGGCCTGTCGCCCAAGCTGCAGAAGGTGATCAACGAGACGCTGGGCGCCGCGGGCGCGCCCCGGGCCGGCGTCCGCAACCCGATCGGCCACGGCATGGGGGCGCCCACGGTCGTGACCCACGGCAGCGACGCCCAGAAGCGCCGCTACCTCCGCCCGCTGTTCACCAACGAGGAGATCTGGTGCCAGCTCTTCTCCGAGCCCGGCGCCGGGTCGGACGTGGCCGGGCTGTCGAGCCGGGCGGTCCGCGACGGCGACGAGTGGGTGGTCAACGGCCAGAAGGTGTGGACCACGCTGGCCCACATGGCCCGGTGGGGGATGTTCGTCGCCCGGACCGACCCCGACGCCCCCAAGCACAAGGGCCTCACCTACTTCGTGGTCGACATGCACGCGCCTGGGGTCGAGGTGCGGCCGCTGTACCAGATCACCGGTGAGGCCGAGTTCAACGAGGTCTACTTCACCGACGTCCGCATCCCCGACGCCGAGCGGCTCGGCGAGGTGGGGGAGGGCTGGCGGGTCTCGCTCACGACGCTGATGAACGAGCGGGTGTCGATCGGCGGCCAGATCCCGCCCCGCGGCTCGGGCTTCGCCGGCGAGCTGGTCAAGACCTACCGCGCCACCGGCCCGCACGACGCCGCCACCCGTGACCGGGTGATCGGGCTGTGGGCCCGGGCCGAGGTCCTCCGGCTCACCAACATCCGGGCCAGCCACAACCGCTCCCAGGGCACCCCCGGCCCGGAGGGCTCGATCAGCAAGCTGGCGATGGCCGAGGTCCACAAGGACGTCAGCGAGTGCGCGGTCGACCTGCTCGGCGCCGGCGGGCTGCTGTTCCCGGCCGGCTACCCGATGGCCCGACCCGAGACCACCGCGCTGTGGAGCAGCCCCCAGCAGGCCTTCCTGCGGTCGCGGGCCAACTCCATCGAGGGCGGCACGACCGAGATCATGAAGAACATCCTGGCCGAGCGTGTGCTGGGCCTGCCCGGCGACGTCCGGGTCGACAAGGATCGCCCGTGGATCGAGGTGCCCCGGTCCTGACCGGGCCGCCGCACGGGGAGGGGACGGCATGGGGGTGACGCGGGCACGGTCGCGCGCCGCGCTGGTCACGCTGCTGGTGGCCGGGGTCGCCTGCTCGGGCGGCGGCAGCGGCGACGACGGCGGCGCGGCGCCCCGGACCGGCGACGAGCGCGGCGGCCTGGCCGTCGCGGTCGTGTCGTCCCGGCCCGAGTACGTCACCGGCGGCGACGCCCGGATCGCCGTCACCGTGCCCGAGGGCACCGACCCGGCCGACGTCACCGTCGAGGCCGCCGGCGCCGACGTCACCGCCGACCTCGCCCCCGACCCGGACGACGACGGCCGGCTCGTGGGCGTCCTCACCGGGCTGCCGGACGGCGAGGCCGACATCGTCGCCACCGCCGGCGACGACCGGGCGACGAGGACCGTCACCAACCACCCGGTGACCGGGCCGCTGTTCTCCGGTGAGCAGCTCGACCTCTACGCCTGCACGACCGAGAGCTTCGGGCTGGCCCCGTCGACCCCCGAGGCGGGCTGCGCCGCCCCCACTCGGGTCACCTGGCAGTACGTCGACGCGGCGGGTGCCCGCCACGACCTGGCCGACCCGACCGCCCCGCCGGCCGACGCCGCGACCGTCACCGTCGCCGGCCGGACGGTGCCGTTCGTGCTCCGCACCGAGACCGGTACCCTCAACCGGGCCGTCTACCAGGTCACCTCGCTCGATCCGGCGCCCGACCCCAGCGGCGCCACCGTCGACATCCGCGCCTGGAACGGCCGGCTCGTCTACCGCTTCGGCGGCGGCTGCGGCGTCTCGTTCACCCAGGGCTTCTCCCTGCTCGACGCCCCCTCCCTCGAGCTGCTGGGCGACGGCTACGTCATGGCCACCGCGACGTTCAACACCTTCCAGGTGCTGTGCAACGACGTGATCTCCGCCGAGACCGTGTCGATGGTGAAGGAGCACG
Source organism: Actinomycetota bacterium (assembly GCA_046730015.1). GTDB lineage: Bacteria > Actinomycetota > Acidimicrobiia > Acidimicrobiales > VFJN01 > ZC4RG19. The sequence continues at coordinate 2,674 of JBKPHT010000260.1, read as the reverse complement.
TCGTCGAGACGTTCGGCGAGCCCGTCCACACGATCGGCGAGGGCGGCTCCGGCGGCGCCATCCAGCAGCTGCTCATCGCCCAGGACTACCCGGGCCTGCTCGACGGCATCGCCCCCACCGTGCCGTTCCCCGACGCGCTGTCGATCTCCGGCGGCGTCTACGACTGCGCCCTGCTCACCGACTGGTACGCGACCCCGGGCGGTGCCGCGCTCACCCCCGACCAACGGGCCGCGATCAACGGCCACGCCCTCGCGTCGACCTGCGGGCTGTGGGACAGCACGTTCGCGTCGGGCATCGACCCGAGCCGGGGCTGCCTCACCGACTTCTCCGCGTTCGGCGGCGGGGGCGCGGTGCCGTTCGCCACGATCCCGCCCGACCAGGTCTACGACCCGGTCACCAACCCCGACGGCTGGCGCTGCACGGTGTGGGACTCGAACGTGGCCGTCACCGGCCGCGACCCCGACACCGGCTTCGCCCGGTCCGGCTACGACAACGAGGGCGTCCAGTACGGGCTCGACGCGCTCAACGCCGGGGTCATCACCCCCGACCAGTTCGTCGACCTGAACGCGGGCATCGGCGGGTTCGACGGCGACGGGCAGCCGGCGCCCAAGCGGTCGGTCGTGCCCGACGAGCTCGTGGCCCGTGCCTACGAGACCGGCCGCGTGACCGGCCCGAGCGACGGCCTGCTCGACACGCCGGTGATCCTGGTCAACGTCTACACCGACGATCTGGGCGATATCCACGACCGGGTGCGGTCGTTCTCGCTGCTGGACCGTCTCGCCGGCGAGGATGGCGAGTGGCCGGACAGCGTGTCGCTGTGGTCGGTCGGGTTGCCGCCGGGGGCCGGCCTCCTCGACACGCTGACCGGTGCGCTCGGCGACTTCGCAGCCGAGCCGACCCGGGCACTCGACGAGTGGCTGACCGCGGCGGAGGCCCACCGGTCGGACGAGGGCGGCTCGTGGCGCGACGCCCTGGCCGCCACCAAGCCCGACAGCGCCCGCTCCCGCTGCCAGCCGGCCGGCGGCGCCGAGATCGTCGGTGACGACGCCAACGACGACCCCGCGTGCGTCGCCGCCCTGCCGATCCACGAGGACCCGCGCATGGCGGCCGGTGCCCCCCGCCGGGGCGACGTCCTGAAATGCGCGCTCCGGCCGGTGGAGGAGTCGACCGACCTCTACGAGGTCGACCTCACCGACGCCCAGCTCGACCGGCTGGCGGAGACCTTCCCGACCGGGGTCTGCGACTACGGCCGCCCGGGCGTCGGTCAGGCGGCGTTCGACCGGCCCTGGTACGACTTCACGGCCGAGGGCTGACCTCGGTCTGGGCCACGCCCGCCACGCGCAGGTGGGCGGTCTCGTTGAGCGACGCCACCGACCGCTCGCCCGTCGACGCCACCAGCACCCGGCTGATGCTCGTGTAGCCGGGCAGGAAGAACATCCCGTAGCCCAGGCCCAGAACCGCCGACACGGCGACGTTGATGACGCCGCCGTGGCACACCAGCACGACCCGCTGCGACGGGTGGGCCGCGGCCAGCCGGGTCACGCCCTCGACCACCCGTGCGCCGAAGGTCTCGATGTCGTCGGGGATCTCCATCCAGCGGGGGTCGCCGGCCGCCTGCAGCTCCTCGATCGGGATGTAGGCCAGGGCCTCGGCGTCGTACTCCGCCAGCGCCGGCTCCACGAGCGCCTCGACGCCGAGCGCCGCGGCCAGCGGCTCGGCCGTCTCGGTGGCCCGCCGCAGCGGGCTGGTGTACACGGCGTCGACCGGCCCGGCCGGGTCGGACGCCAGCCACCCGGCCAGTACCTCGGCCTGCAGGGAGCCGAGCGGCGACAGGGGCGGGTCGGCGGGGCCGGCGGTGCTCTCGGCGCGTTCGGGACGGGCGTGACGGACGAGCAGCAGTTCCATGGCGGCCGCGGCACGTTACCTGCCGCCGGCGGCCCGGCAAGGCGGGCGTCAGGTGTCGGCGGCCGGCGCGTCGCTGGCTACCGTGACCCGCGTGGAGGTGCTGGCGAGCCGGGTGCTGCTGCGACCGTCCGACTTCGAGGCCGCGCGCCGCTGGTACCGCGACGTGCTCGGCCTGCGCGTCTCCCGGGAGTACGGCATCGGCGGGCGGGTCACTGGCGTCGTCTTCTTCCTCGGCGGCGGCTTCCTCGAGCTGGTCAGCGGTGCCAGCCCGGTGGCCGACCCGGCCGGGGCCGCGCTGTGGCTGCAGGTGCCCGACGTCGACGCCGAGCACGCCCGCCTGGCGGCCGCCGGGGTCGAGGTTCTGCGCGGGCCGGTCGACGAGCCCTGGGGCCTCCGCGAGTGCTGGGTCGCCGACCCCGACGGCGTCCGCATCGCCCTCATCGAGATCCCCGACACCCACCCCCTGCGGCGCCGGGTCGACTGACCGACGCCGCCCAGCCGACACGAGGCGGAACCCCTTGCCCATGCGCCGCACCAAGATCGTCGCCACCCTCGGACCAGCGTCCGACCCACCCGAGGTGCTGGCCGCGCTGCTCGACGCCGGCGTCGACGTCGTCCGCCTCGGGCTGGCCCACGGCACCGCGGCCGAGCACCTCGACCGCATCCGCCTCGTCCGCGAAATGGCCCGCCGCCGAGGCCGGACGGTCGGCGTGCTGGCCGATCTGCCGGGGCCCAAGGTCCGCACCGGCCCGTTCCCCGAGGGCGGCGC
>JBKPHT010000259.1:0-14625 GCA_046730015.1 Actinomycetota bacterium | reverse complement strand
GGCCACGGCCCCGGCCCCCGCCGCGGCGGCGGCCGCCGGGCCCCCCCTGGCGGCCGGCCCGGGCGGGCACACCCAGCGCCTGCTGACGGTGGTCAAGTCGGGCTCGATCCAGGACGTCAAGGCCGTCCCCCAGGACAAGGTGCACGTGTGGCCCCACCTGCTGGGCGTCGAGTTCGTGGCGGCGCTCGCCTGCACGGCGTTCACGCTCGTGTTCTCCGTGTTCGTGAACGCCCCGCTGCTCGCCATGGCCAACTTCAACCAGACGCCGAACCCCTCGAAGGCGCCCTGGTATTTCCTGGGCCTCCAGGAGCTGCTCACCATGTTCCACCCGCTGGTGGCGGGCGTGATGCTGCCGGGGATGGGCCTGGTCGGCCTGATCCTGGCGCCGTTCACCGACCGCAACCCGTCCACCAAGCCCGAGGACCGCAAGTTCGCCATCTCGCTGTTCACGCTGTTCATGATGGGCTGGGCGGTGCTGGTCCTGATCGGCTCGTTCTTCCGGGGGCCGGGGCAGAACTTCGTCTTCCCATGGAACGCCGGCCTCTTCTTCGACCTGTGACCGAGGTCCGTTGACATGAGCCCCACCACGACCGTCCTGATCGCCGTCCCGGTCCTCGTGCTGCTGGCCGGCATCCTGCTGTTCGCGGTGGCCCGGCGGCGCGACACCGGCGAGGTCGAGGGCGTGCTGAGCCACGAGACGGCCAAGCGCGACCGGGGGCCGGTCGCGCTGTCGGAGGAGGGCGCGCCGGCGACCGGCCGGGAGGTCGAGCGGGCGGCGGTGCTGGCCCGGCGCGAGGCCGCCACCCCGGTGAAGGTGTCCGAGCCGCCGGTGGCGTGGGTGCCCCCCGACGAGGAGACGATCGGCGTCACCCGGCGGCAGTTCTTCAACCGGTCGATCGTCGCCACCATGGCCTTCAGCCTGTCGGCCTTCGGCGCCGCGTCGCTGGCGTTCCTGTGGAAGCCCGGAGCCGGCGGGTTCGGCTCGAAGATCAACGTGGGCAAGATCGACGACATCAAGGCGAAGATCGCCGACGGCGACGGGTTCGCGTACTACCCCGAGGGCCGGATGTGGGTCACCGAGTACCCGTCCGAGGCGCTCGACAAGGCCGAGGCCGTGTACTCGCCGCCCGAGCTCACGGGGATGGAGGCCGGGCTCATCGCCCTCTGGCAGAAGTGCCCCCACCTGGGCTGCCGGGTGCCGTCGTGCGCGACCTCGCAATGGTTCGAGTGCCCCTGCCACGGCTCGCAGTACAACCAGGTCGGTGAGAAGAAGGGCGGTCCGGCACCCCGGGGCATGGACCGCTTCGCCATGGAGGTCAGCGGCGACAGCTTCACCGTCGACACCGGCACCGTCATCGAAGGCCCGCCCATCGGCACCAACACGACCGGCCAGGAGGCCGAAGGCCCCCACTGCATCACCGGAGGCGGCGGCCACTGATGTTCGCCCTGTCCCCTTCCCCGACCGTGCTGGCCGCCAGCACGGTCACCACGGTCGGCGCCGTGATCGTCGCGATCATCGGCATCGGGCTGGTCCTGTACCTGGTGTCCAACCTGCGGGCCGGCCGGGACGAGATCGGCTCCGAGATCGAGCTGGCGCCCAACCGCAAGCCCTACCTGTCCGACGACGAGCTGGAGACCACCAAGCTCAACAAGACGCTCCGGTGGGCGCTGGTGCTGCTGGTGATCGTCGCCGTGGGGCTGCCCGCCTACTGGCTGAGCGAGCCGGGGCGCCAGTCGGGCGCCATCGACATGTTCCAGTCGACGTTCGAGTCCCGGGGCGAGGAGCTGTTCGTCGAGGGGTCCCAGTGCGCCAACTGCCACGGCCCCGAGGCCGTCGGCGGCACGGCGCCGTACACGGTCCTCGACGGCGAGGGGAAGTTCATCGCCTCCGTGAACTGGCGGGCGCCGGCCCTCGACACCGTGCTGCTCCGCTACACCCGGGAGGAGGTCGAGTACGTCATCAACTACGGCCGGCCCTTCTCGCCGATGCCGGGCTGGGGCGCATCGGTCAACAAGGGCCCGCTCAACGAGCAGCAGGTGCAGAACCTGGTCGACTACCTGGCATCGATCCAGAAGTCACCGGAGGACGCCCAGCGCGAGGGCCAGATCGAGCTGGCCACCGAGCTGGGGCTGCTGGAGGACGGCGAGGACGACGAGGACGTGATCGACGCCGCCCTGGAGCAGATCGACTACAACGACCCGGTCACCGGCAAGACGCTGTTCAACCTGGGCAAGGAGACCGGCTTCGCCGGTGGCGCCTACGCCTGCGCCCGGTGCCACACCCGGGGCTGGTCGATCGTCACCGAGGGGGAGGACGCCGTCGACCCGCCCGACGCCGACCTCAGCTCGGTCGCCGGGTTCCCCGACGGCAGCGGCGCCCTCGGTCCCAACCTCACCGGCGGGCTGCTCATCCCCCGGCAGTTCGCCAGCTACGAGGAGCTGGTCGCGTTCATCAGCACGGGCAGCGCCCGGGGCGAGGGCTACGGCCGCAACGGCATCGGCAGCGGCACCATGCCGGGCTTCGGCGACAACCCCAACACCGAGGAGACCGAGGGCGACGGGATGTTGACGCCCGAGATGCTGGAGGCCATCGCCCGCTACGAGGCGACCCTCCCGGCGGCCGACGCGACCACCAACCAGCCGCCGCCGGCCACGACGACGGACGGGGAGGGCTGACGGTGTCGCTGCTCCCGACCCTGGCCGGCATCGCCTGGGACCCCCAGATCCGCGGCATCCTCGCGGTCGTCACCGGCGTCCTCGTGCTCATGGGCTCGGTGTACCTGCTGCTGGCCACCAACCTGGCCAACCGGCTCGGCTTCATGATCGCCCTGGCCGCCATCTTCGGGTGGATGACCATCCACGCCACGGTGTGGTGGATCTACCCGCCCGGCAATGGCCCGGGGGGCCGCATCCCGGCGTGGGAGATCGAGGAGATCAACTACGGCGACCTGTCCCAGGCGCTGTTGACCGACGCCCACGAGCTCGACACCTCGAACCTGCCGAGCACGGAAGAGCTGCAGGACGCCACCCCAGAGCAGATGGCGGAGATCTCCGAGGAGCTCGCCGACGATCTGGGCGAGTGGAAGCTGCTCGCCGTCTCGGACGCCTCCCGGGGCGAGGCCCAGACCACCATCGACGCCGCCCTGGCCGAGGGCATCGTCCCCGGCCTGGAGGACCCGACGAGCCGGGTGTACACGTACGCCTTCGAGACGGGCGGTAAACCCGAGCGCGAGAGCGACGGCGTGTGGGACCGGATCACCAACACGATCGAGCAGACCGTGACCCTGCGGCACCCGCCCCACTACGCGATCGTGCAGTTCCAGGCGGCGATCCCCCAGGAGGAGGTGGCGGGCCAGCCGCCGCCGGTGCCCGAGGCCGACCCGAACGCCCAGGTGATCTCGGCGGTCCTGGTCCGCGACATCGGCCAGCGCCGGCTGCCGGCCGCGCTGCTGACGATCGGCTCGGCGCTGACCTTCGGGCTGCTGTGCGCCATGCTTCACACGCGGGACCGGCGGGTAACGGAACACCGCTCCGCACCGGTGCCCGCCAAGACCGGAGGTTGACGACATGGGCCAGTACCTTCCCGTCGTCGCGATGACGGTGCTCGCCGCGGCGTTCGCGGCGATCAGCCTCGTGATGTCGAAGCTGCTGGCCCCCCGCCGGTCGACCACCGCCAAGCGGGCCCCGTACGAGTCGGGCATCCTGCCGCTGAGGGGGAACCCCGACCGCTTCCCGGTGCGCTTCTACCTGGTGGCGATGATATTCATCGTCTTCGACATCGAGATCATCTTCCTGTACCCCTGGGCGGTGATCTATCGCGACCTCGGGGCCTTCGGCCTGGTCGAGATCCTCATCTTCGCGGTGGTCGTCTTCGTGAGCTTCGTGTACCTCATCAGCAACGGCGCGCTCGACTGGGGGCCGATCCACCGGGAGCGCCGCCAGTCGCCGATGGTGTCGGAGGCACGGACCTCCCGGACGACCATCCGCCGGGTCGGCCTCGAGGGACGCGAGCCGGTGGGCGACGAGCGGGAGGAGGAGGTGGCGGTCTGATGGGCTGGGACATGTCCAAGGGCTTCGAGGGCATCGACCACAACTTCATCACCGGGAAGCTGGAGGACGTCATCCAGTGGTCGCGGTCCAAGTCGTCGTGGCCGGTCACCTTCGGCCTGGCCTGCTGCGCGCTCGAGATGATGGGGGCCGGCGGGGCCCACTACGACCTGGCCCGGTTCGGCATGGAGGTGTTCCGGGCGTCGCCCCGGCAGGCCGACATCATGATCGTGGCCGGCCGCCTGTCCCAGAAGATGGCGCCGGTGCTGCGGCAGATCCACGACCAGATGATGGAGCCCAAGTGGGTCATCTCGATGGGCGTGTGCGCCAGCACGGGCGGCATGTTCAACAACTACGCGCTGGTGCAGGGCGTCGACCAGATCGTGCCGGTCGACGTGTACGCCCCGGGCTGCCCGCCCGGCCCGGAGACGCTGATCCACGCGATCGAGACGCTGCGCGACAGCATCGAGTCGGGTGAGCTCCTGCGCCGCCGCCGGGAGACCGGCGCCGGGGCCGGCGTGGTCGTCGCCCAGCGGGACGGCGTGCCCGAGCCGGCCGCCGCGGCCGCCGGGAGGCGCTGACCATGGCCGACACCGCGGCCGGCGACGGCGCGCCCGACACCGCGGAGGACACGGCCGCCGAGGAGGCGGCGCCGCCCGGGCCGGAGACGCTCCACGGTGTGCCGGTCACCCACAGCCGGGGCCAGGTGGTGCTGCACCCGGGCCGCCACCGGCTGGTCGACTTGGTGCGCGATTTGCGCGACGACGAGGGCTTCCGGGTCTGCGTCGACGTCACCGCGGTCGACTACATCGCCTACGGCGCGCCCCGGGGCCTGCCCGAGGGGGTCGAGCCCGAGCGGTACGAGGTGGTGGTCGGGCTGCTGGCGCACGACCGCAGCGAGCGGCTGCGGCTGCGGGTGCAGGTGCCCGCGGACGACCCGACGTGCCCGTCGCTGTTCGACGTCCACCCGGGCACCGAGGCGCTGGAGCGCGAGGTGTTCGACATGTTCGGCATCCGCTTCGACGGCCACCCCGACCTCACCCGCATCCTCATGCCCGAGGAGTGGGAGGGGTACCCGCTCCGCAAGGACAACCCGGTGGGCGCGATCCCCGTCCAGTTCAAGGGCGTCCAGAACGCCCGGTGACCGGAAGCTGCTGCTCACATGAGTGCCACTGATCAGTTCCGTACCGGCGAGGGCCTCCAGGAGATGGGCCCCCGCAAGGGCGCGACCGCGGACGAGCTGCTGCGCGAGCTGGGCGCGGTGCTCCGGCTGTCCGAGTCCGAGGCCGCCGCCCTGTCCGAGCAGACGCCCGAGGACGAGGACCAGACGATGATCCTCAACATGGGCCCCCAGCACCCGTCGACCCACGGGGTGCTGCGGCTCATGCTCGAGCTCCAGGGCGAGACGGTGATGCGGACCAAGCCGATCATCGGCTACCTGCACACCGGCATGGAGAAGACGGGCGAGACGCTCACCTACATGCAGGGCCCCACCAACGTCACCCGGATGGACTACGCGGCGCCGCTCTTCAACGAGCTGGTGTTCTGTCTGGCCACCGAGACGCTGCTGGGCATCGACGAGGAGATCCCGCCCCGCGCCCAGTGGATCCGGATGCTGCTGTGCGAGCTCAACCGGATGTCGTCGCACCTGCTGTTCCTGGCCACCAACGGCCTGGACCTGGGCGCGGTGTCGATGATGATCTACGGCTGGCGCGAGCGCGAGGAGACGCTGCGGCTGCTGGAGATGATCACGGGCCTGCGGATGAACCACAACTTCATCCGCCCCGGCGGTGTCGCCGCCGACCTGCCCGACGGCTGGCGCGACGCCACCCTCCGGGTGCTCGACCTGGTCGAGCCCCGGCTGGAGGAGTACGAGGTCCTGATGACCGGCCAGCCGATCTGGCGGGAACGGCTGCAGGGCGTCGGGGTCATCACCTCGGACGAGGCACTGGCGCTGGGCGCCACCGGCCCGATCCTCCGGTCGACCGGCCTGCCGTGGGACCTGCGCAAGGACAGCCCCTACCTGTTCTACGACCAGGTCGAGTTCGGGGTCGTGGTGGGCAGCTACGGCGACTGCTTCGACCGGTACGCCATCCGGCTCAACGAGGTGCGCGAGTCGATGGCGATCGTCCGCCAGATCCTGGACAAGTTGCCACCGGGCGACTACCGGATCCAGGACCGCAAGGTCACCCCGCCGCCCCGGGGCCGCATCGACGAGTCGATGGAGGCCCTGATCCACCACTTCAAGATCTTCACCGAGGGGTTCAAGGTGCCCGAGGGCGAGGTCTACCGGGCCGTCGAGAGCCCGCGGGGCGAGTTGGGCTGCTACCTGGTGAGCGACGGCAGCGCCAAGCCGTACCGGATGCACATCCGGGGCCCGTCCTTCGTCAACCTGCAGTCGATGCCCCACATGCTGCGCGGCGGCCTAATCGCCGACGCGGTGGCGGTCATCTCCTCGGTCGACCCGATCATGGGGGAGGTCGACCGGTGAGGTTCACGGCCGAGAACACGGCGGTGGCCGACCAGATCATCGGGCGCTACCCGCGGCGCAAGTCGGCGCTGATCCCGCTGCTGCACCTGGCCCAGGAGCAGAACGGCTGGCTCACGGATGAGGCGATGGAGCACATCGCCGAGATGGTGGGGGTCACGCCAGCCGAGGTGCTGGGCACGGCGTCGTTCTACGAGATGTTCAAGCGCGAGCCGGTGGGTGACTACGTGATCAACGTCTGCACCAACATCTCGTGCCTGCTGCGGGGCGGCGAGGAGCTGCTGCACCACCTGGAGGCGCGCCTGGGGATCAAGTCGGGCAGCACGACGGCCGACGGCAAGTTCACCCTGGAGGACGTCGAGTGCATCGCGGCGTGCACCGAGGCGCCGTGCCTGCAGGTGAACTACCGCTACTTCCACCGCATCACCCACGACCAGGCCGACGAGCTGATCGACGACCTGCGGGCCGGCAAGCTCGCCCACGAGGTGCCCCGGCATGGCACGCTCAGCCGGGTGCGGCAGCAGATCCCCGACGACCGCCGGGTCGGCGTCGCCCCGCCCGACGTGAACGTCGAGCCGGTGTGGCTCGCCCGCAACGCTCGCAACGACGAGACGAAAGAGCCCCGACCGTGACGGACCAGGGCGCGCCCCCCGCTGCCGAGCGCGAGATCCCCCGCATCGTGTCCTCGCGGTGGGACCTGGCCGACGGCTTCACCCTCGAGCGCTACCTCGACACCGGTGGCTACCAGGGCCTCCGCAAGGCGCTGACGATGACCTCGGCCCAGGTGACCGAGGAGGTCAAGGCCGCGAGCCTGCTGGGCCGGGGCGGTGCGGGTTTTCCCGCGGGGGTGAAGTGGGGCTTCTGCCCGCCGGGGGTGTTCCCCCGCTACCTCGTGGTGAACGGCGACGAGTCGGAGCCGGGCACCTACAAGGACCGCATCATCATGGAGCGCGATCCGCACCTGCTGATCGAGGGGATGCTCATCGCCTGCTATGCCATCGGGGTGAGTCAGGCCTTCCTCTACGTCCGGGGCGAGATGGCGCTGGCCCAGGAGCGGCTGGCCCAGGCGCTGAACGACGCCTACGAGGCGGGCTACGTCGGCAAGCGCATACTCGACAGCGACTTCTCGGTCGACATCGTCCTGCACTGGGGGGCCGGCGCCTACATCGTCGGCGAGGAGACGGCGCTCCTCGAGTCGCTGGAAGGCAACCGGGGCTTTCCACGGCTGAAGCCGCCGTTCTTCCCGGCGGCCAAGGGCCTGTACCTGCAGCCGACCGTGGTCAACAACGTCGAGACCCTGGCCAACCTGCCGTGGAGCGTGAGCAACGGCGGGGCGGCCTTCGCCGATCTCGGCGCGGGCAACTCGAAGGGCACCCGCCTGTTCGCGGTGTCGGGGCACGTCCGCAATCCGGGCGTGTTCGAGGTCGAGTTCGGCGTGACGACCTTCCGCGAGATCATCTACGGCGAGCGCTACGCCGACGGCATCCTCGACGGCAACGCCATCAAGGCCTTCATCCCGGGTGGGGCGTCGGCGCCGTGGTTCTTCGAGGAGCACCTCGACCTGCCGCTCGAGGCCGGGGTCGTCGGCGCGGCCGGCTCGATGCTCGGCTCCGGCGCCATCGTGGTGATGGACGAGACCACCGACGCGGTGAAGGCCGCCTGGCGGGTCGTCCGGTTCTTCGCCCGCGAGTCGTGCGGCAAGTGCACGCCGTGCCGCGAGGGCACCTCGTGGCTGGAGAAGATCCTTCGCCGGATGCTCGACGGCCACGGCCGGCCGAGCGACGTCAACAAGCTGCTCGACCTCTGCGACAACATCAGCCCGGCGATCACCTGGCCGCCGAAGCAGACGACGATCTGCCCGCTGGGGCCCTCCGCGGTGTCGCCGATCGCGTCGGCGGTCCTGCGGTTCCGAGACGAGTTCTTCGCCTACTGCGGCGGGGAGACCGAGATCGTCGTGCCGGTCGGGGGCAAGGCCTACCTGTCGACCCCGGAGGCCGCCGCCGCGACCGCGGGGGCGCCGACATGACCGAGCGCAGCGAGGTCCAGGAAGCACAGGCGACACACGCCACGAAGTGGCGATTCGGTCATTGGTGCGCCCGAAGGGAGCACCAGTGACCGACACGACCGCGCCGGCGACCGTCAGCATCACGGTCGACGGCAGGACGATCGAGGCCGCCAAGGGCGAGCTGGTCATCGCCGCCGCCGAGCGCAACGGCATCTACATCCCGCGGTTCTGCTACCACTCGCGGATGCCCTCGGTGGGCATGTGCCGCATGTGCATCGTCGAGATCGACACCGGCCGCGGCCCGGCCCTCCAGCCGGCGTGCATGATCGAGTGCGCCGACGGCATGTCGGTGGCCACTGAGTCGCCGGTCACCCAGAAGGCGCAGGAGGGCGTCCTCGAGTTCCTGCTGGCCAACCACCCGCTCGACTGCCCGGTCTGCGACAAGGGCGGCGAGTGCCCGCTGCAGGACCAGACGATGTCGTACGGGCCGGGCGAGAGCCGGTTCGTCGAGGAGAAGCGGCACTTCGAGAAGCCGATCCCGGTCAGCGAGCTGGTGCTGCTCGACCGGGAGCGGTGCATCCTGTGCGACCGCTGCACCCGGTTCGCCGACGAGGTGGCGGGCGACCCGCTGATCCACTTCATGGACCGGGGCAGCCAGACCGAGGTCAACACCTTCCCCGACCACCCCTTCGCCAGCTACTTCAGCGGCAACACCGTGCAGATCTGCCCGGTGGGCGCCCTGACCGCGACGCCGTACCGGTTCAAGGCCCGCCCGTGGGACCTCGACCAGGCCGAGTCGACCTGCACGTCGTGCTCGGTCGGGTGCCGGATGGTGGTGCAGTCGAGCCGCAACCGGGTGCTCCGCTACCTCGGCGTCGACGTCGACGCGGTGAACTGGGGCTGGCTGTGCGACAAGGGCAGGTTCGACTTCGAGGCCGTGAGCAGCGAGGAGCGGCTGGGCGCCCCGCTGGTGCGGGACGAGGGCCTGCTGCTCAAGCCGTCGAGCTGGAACGAGGCGCTCCGCAAGGCGGCCGAGGCGATCTCGACCGGGCTGGAGCGCAGCGGCCCGGCCGGCTTCGCGGTGATCGGCGGCGCCCGGCTGGCCAACGAGTCGCAGTACGCCTGGGTGAAGCTGGCCAAGGGCATCCTCGGCTCCGACAACGTCGACGCCCAGCTGGGCGACGGCCTGCCGGCCGAGGCGGTGCTCGGGCTGCCCCGGGCGACCATCGACGACGCCTGCCGCCCGGGCGGGACCGTGCTGGTGCTGGGCCCCGACGTGAAGGAGGAGCTGCCGGTCCTGTTCCTGCGGCTCCGCCACGCGATCCGCAACGACGGGGTCAAGGTGGTCGAGCTGGCCTCGACCCACAGCGGCCTCAGCGACCTGGCCACCCACTCGCTCCGCTACCGCCCGGGCCATGCTCTGCCGGTGGTTCGGGCGCTGCTGGCGGGCGACGCGGTCGCCGAGGTCGGCGGGGTCGCCCCGGAGGACATCCGGGCCGCGGGCGAGCTGCTGGCCGGCGGTCCGCTCACCGTGATCCTGGGGCGGGGGAACCTGGCCGAGTCGGGCCGGTCGATCGCCGCCGCGGGGGCCGCCGTCCACCACAGCCTCGCGGAGGTCGGGTTCCTCAGCGCGCTGCGGCGGGCCAACGTCCACGGCGGGCTGGAGCTGGGCATGGCGCCCGGCATCCTGCCCGGCCGGGTGACGCTCGACGCCGGCCGCGACTGGTTCGGCGAGCGGTGGCCCACCGTGCCTGCGGCCAAGGGCCTCGACACCGCCGGGGTGCTGCGGGCCGCGGCCGACGGCAAGATCGACACGCTGGTGCTGCTGGGCGCCGACCCGCTGGCCGACTTCCCCGACCGCGACCTGGCCGAGCGGGGCCTGGCCGGGGCCCGCACCGTCATCGCCGCCGACCAGTTCCTCACCGAGTCGGTGAAGCAGGCCGACGTGGTGCTGCCGGCCGCGGGCTACGCCGAGGTCGATGGCACGACCACCAACCTGGAGAGCCGGGTGTCGACGGTGTCGCGCACGGTGACCCCGCCGGGCACCGCCCAGCCCGACTGGGTGATCGCGGCCGACGTGGCCCGGCGCCTGGGGGCCGACCTGGGCCTGGAGTCGCCCGGCCAGATCGCGGCGGAGATCGAGGCGGTGGCGCCCGCCTTCGCCGGCCTGACCCACGACCTGCTCGCCTCGCCCGGCGGGCGGGACGGCGTGCTGGTGGGCCTGCCGACCCGGCGCGGCAACGGCGCGTCGCCCAGCGCGGGGGACGCGATCGACGCCCTGGTGATCGCCGACATCGCCGAGACCGGCGACGAGCTCTCGGGCACGGGGGCGCCGCGCGACGCGGCCGCGGTCCTGGCCGCCCAGGCGAAGGGCGCCACCGGCGACGGCCCGGACGGCTCCGGCGACGCCGACGCCGACTCCGACCGCGACTCCGAGCCTGGCGCCCGCGCGTCGGGTGAGGCCGAGGCCCCGGCCGGGCCGCCCATCGGGGTCCCGCTGCCGGTGTGGACGATCATCGACCCGCCATCCCTCGACGCCTACTCGCTCCGGCTGGTCGTGACCCGCAAGCTGTACGACCGGGGCATGCTGGTCCGCAGCTCGCCGTCGCTGGCCGAGTTGGCCGAGCCCGCCACCCTGCGGCTCAGCCCCCACGACTTCGACCGGCTCGGCGTGGCCGCCGGCGACGACGTCCGCATCACGTCCGGGCGGGGGCACGTCACGGTGCCGACCGTGCCCGACGACGGCGTCCCCCGCTCGATCGCCCTGATCCACTTCAACCTGTCGGGCGGCCGGGCCAACGTGCTGATCGACGGCAACGCGCCGGTCACCGACGTGCGGGTGGAACGGCCGTGAGCGAGCGCAGCGAGCGAACCATGAACACAGTGCCCTGCTCGACCCGAAGGGCCGATGGGGTCATTGGTGCATCCCGAAGGGTGCACCAATGACCCCTCTTCTCGCGGTCGATCCGCTGCTGGAGGGCAGCTTCGGCATCTCGGTCGTCCTCATCGTCCTGCTGAAGACGCTGGTGGCCTTCGGGCTGCTGCTGATCGGCGTCATCTTCATGATCTGGTTCGAGCGGAAGATCATCGCGGACCTCCAGAACCGGGTGGGGCCCAACAAGGCCGGCCCCTGGGGCCTGCTGCAGACCCTGGCCGACGGGCTGAAGCTCATCATGAAGGAGGACCTGATCCCGGACCGGGCCGATCGCCGGGTGTTCATCCTGGCGCCGTTCCTGTCCGCGGTGCCGGCCTTCGTGACGTTCACGGTGGTGCCGATCGCCGGTGGGTTCGACGGCGAGCACAACGGTGTCGTCGAGCTGTTCGGGCACGAGACCTACCTGCAGGTGGCCGACCCGCCGATCGGCGTGCTGCTCATCCTGGCCTTGTCGTCGATCGCCGTCTACGGCGTGATGCTGGCCGGCTGGTCGTCGGGGTCGAAGTACCCCCTGCTCGGCGCCGTGCGGGGCACGGCCCAGATGGTGAGCTACGAGGCGGCGCTCGGCCTGGCCACGGTCGCGGTCGTCATGATGGCCGGCTCGCTGTCGACCCACGACATCGTCCTCACCCAGGCGGGCGACGGCTACGACCTGTTCGGCGCGATCCCCATCCCCCGGTGGAACATCATCGCCACCGGGCTGGTGCCGTTCGTGGTCTTCCTCATCGCCGGCACCGCCGAGCTCAACCGGCCGCCGTTCGACCTGGTCGAGGCCGAGCAGGAACTGGTCGGCGGCTTCCACACCGAGTACTCGTCGTTCCGGTTCGCGCTGTTCTACCTGGCCGAGTTCATGAACACGATCACGATGTCGGCCATCATCGTGACCCTGTTCCTGGGCGGCCCGGCGGGCCCCGTGCTCGTCGGCCCGGCGTGGCTGTGGGGCGCGATCTGGTTCATGCTCAAGCTGTTCGTCTTCCTGTTCGCCTTCGTGTGGGTGCGTGCGACGCTGCCCCGGTTCCGCTACGACCAGCTCATGAACATCGGCTGGAAGGCGCTAATCCCGCTGGCCCTCGGCTGGATCCTGCTGCTCGGCTCCATCAACATCGGCCGGGACGAGGGCTGGAACATGGGCGTCGTCGTGGGCGTGTCGTTCGCCGTGCTGGTGGTGGCGTGGCTGGCGCTCAGCGCGGCGGTCGACGTCGCGCACCGGCGGCGGGCCAGCCACGACCCCGGGGAGGCATTGCTCTGATGGGCTACCTCGACGGATTCCGGGTCACGTTCAAGAAGCTGTTCGAGGAGCGGCTGACCAAGGACTACTCCAAGCACACGGAGGGTGGTAAGCGGGCCAAGCCCGTCCGCCTGCACGGTCGCCACGTCCTCAACCGCTACGAGGACGGCATGGAGAAGTGCATCGGCTGCGAGCTGTGCGCCGGCGTGTGCCCGGCCCGCTGCATCTACGTCCGGGGCGCCGACAATCCGCCCGACGACCCGGTGAGCCCCGGCGAGCGCTTCGGCTACATCTACGAGATCAACTACCTGCGGTGCATCCACTGCGACCTCTGCGTCGAGGCCTGCCCGACCGAGGCGATCACCGAGTCGAAGCTGTTCGAGTTCAGCTTCACCAACCGCCAGGACGCCATCTATACCAAGGCCGAGCTGATGGTCGACGACGACGGGCTGCCCCGGAGGCTGCCCTGGGAGGACTGGTCCGACATCGAGGCCGTCGCCCCCCACACCTCGGCCTGGATGCGGGCGACGTCGCCGTCGGGCGACGCCGACTACGAGGGCCGGGTGCAGTGGGCGGGCGAGCTGGGCTTCGGCGTCCGCCCGCCGGAGAAGGGCCAGTCGGTGCCGGAGTCCGAGACCGACACGAGCGAGGCCGACGCCATCTTCAGCCACCCCGGCGAGCCCGGCGGCCACGCCGCCGGCGACGCCCCCGGGCACGCGTCCGGGCACGGCGGGGACGGGCACTGATGGTCGAGCTGGTGGTGTTCGTCCTGGCGGGCGCCGCGTGCCTCGCCGGCGCGATCGGCGTGGTGGTCAGCCGCAACCCGGTCCACGCCGCGCTGTCGCTGGTCGGCACCCTGTTCGGCATCGCGGTGCTGTTCGTGGCGCAGGAGGCCAACTTCCTGGCCGCCGTGCAGGTCATCGTCTACGCGGGCGCCATCGTCGTCCTGTTCCTGTTCGTGATCATGCTGCTGGGCGTCGACCGGGCGGACAACCTCCGGGTCGAGCCCCTGTTCGGGCAGCGGGTCGAGGCCGCGATCGTGGCGCTGGGCATCATGGCCCTCACCGTCGCGTCGTTGGCCAGCACCGAGTTCGAGGTCACCGGGGTGCGCGGCGCGATCGACACCGGCGTCCCCGACATCAACCGCCTGGGCGAGTCGGTGTTCACCGACTACCTGTACGCGTTCGAGCTCACGTCGGTGCTGCTGGTGATCGCGGTGGTCGGCGCCGTCCTGCTGGCGCGCTCGGCGCCCCGGGCCGACGAGCTCGTCGACCCCGGCCAGGAGGAACGGGCCGAGGAGGTCGCCGATCGGATGCACGACGCCGAGGAGCGGGCAGGGGGCGACGGGCACCGCGGCGACGGCCACGCCGAGCCGGCCGGCGAGGGCGAGCCCTCGACCGAGGAGGTGCCGTCATGACCGAGCGGAGCGAGGTCCGGCAAGTACAGCCGCCCTACGCCACGAAGTGGCGATGCGATCACCTGTGCGCCCGAAGGGTGCACCGGTGATCGCAGCGATCGAGGTCACGGCGGCCTGGTACCTGATCCTGGCCGCGGTCATCTTCTCGATCGGCTCGTTCGGCCTGCTGGTGCGGCGGAACCCGCTGGTGATGTTCATGTGCGTGGAGCTGATGCTCAACGCGGTGACCCTGACCTTCGTCACCTTCGCCCACACCCTGCGCGACACCGGCGGCCAGTCGATCGTCGTGTTCGTGCTGGTGGTGGCCGCAGCCGAGGTGGTGGTGGGGCTGGCCATCATCGTCGCCCTGCTCCGCAAGCGCCCCGACGCCACCGCCGACGACGTGGCGCTGCTCGAAGGCTGAGAGAGGACCCGTGCTCGACGCTGTCTGGTTGATCCCTGCCCTGCCCCTCGCCGGCTTCCTGCTGCTGGTGGCGCTGGGCCGGCGCATCGGCGAGCCCGGTGC
>JBKPHT010000258.1:0-7036 GCA_046730015.1 Actinomycetota bacterium | reverse complement strand
TGATGGCCACGCGGGGCCGCCCTATCCTTCGGGCCGGTGACCTCGCTGTTCGAGCCGTACGTCCAGCTCGTCGACGTGACGGCGACGGCGGCCCTCGTCGCCTGGGGCGGCTTCGTCCTCGAGGAGCAGGGTGGGCCATGGCGGGCCCGGCGCACGGGCGAGACGTTCGGGGTGCGGTCCGCGCCGGTCGGCCGGGCGGCGGTGGAGGTCGTGGACGGCGAAGGACGGGTCGTGGCCCGGGAGGCGGTCGACGACGCCAACCACGTGTGGGTCGACGGCCTGCGCCCGGCCACCACGTACCGCTACCGGGTCGTGGTGGACGGCGAGCCGTGGGGGGTCGCGGACCGGCACGACTGGGCCCCCGGCGACCTGCGGGCGGCGGTTCGCCCGCTGGACCTCCGGTTCCGGACCCACGCCGCCCCCGACCAGCCCGACCCGGTGACCTTCCTCGCCGTGGGCGACTGCGGTGTCGGCATCGCCGCGGGCGAGGACGGGGACCGCCAGCTGGCCGTGGCGCGCACGATGCAGCGGCTCGCCGATGCCTTCGACGTCCGCTTCGTGGTCACGCTGGGAGACACGATCTACCACGGGCCGGGCGGCCCCACCGACCGGAGCGGCGCCAACGACGACGACTGGTGGCTCACCTACTTCCAGCCCTACCGCTACCTCATCGACCACCTCGCCTTCTACCCGACCGCGGGGAACCACGACGGGTCGGACGAGGAGGCGGCGGACGACCGGGTCCAGCTCGAGGACAACCTGTACCTCACCGAGCGGTTCGCGCCCCGGGCCGAGGCAGGCCGGGCCTCGCTCGAGCCAGGGTTGTTCTACAGGCTGCAGGTCGGCGCGCTGCTCGAGCTGGTGTGTGTCGACACGACGTGGGGGGCCGAGCGCGGCCGGCACTGGTTCGACGAACCGCACCACCGCGCCTGGCTCGACGGGACCTTCGCCACCGCCGGCGACGAGGTGCTGTGGCGCGTGCCGTTCTGCCACCACCCCGCCTGGTCGGCCGGACCCAACCACGTCAACATGGACGACCAGATCGAACGCCTGGTCCCTCTCTACCGGCGGGGCGGTGCACGTCTCGTGATGCACGGCCACGAGCACAACTTCCAGCACGGGCGGGTCGACGACCTCGACTACATCGTCTCCGGGGCCGGGGGGAAGCTCGACCGGCGACCGCCGTCACAGACCGACGAGGCCGGCACGCTGTCGTGGGCGGCGGCGGCGCACTGCCTGCTGGTGCAGGCCACGCCCGAGGCGCTGACCGTCTTGGCCTACGGGGCCACGCCCCACGGTGGCCGGCCGGTGCCGTTGGCCCGAACCCGGCCCGACGGGTCGACGGTGGACGATCCGATCGTGGTGAGGACGGCGTGACCGAGGGGTGGCGGCGCGACACGTGAGCCGCCCGACTCGGGAACCGCCGAGGTGGGTACTGGTCCGGCCGGGGCCGGTAGCGCAACCCGGGGGGTCGATGGACGACGACACTGGCAGTGGCGAGAGCGCCGACGAGCGCGCCAACCGGGAGCTGATGGAGTTGCTCAACGAGCTGCGCGTGGCGCTCCCCGGCGTCCAGGTGCTGTTCGCCTTCCTGCTCACCATCCCGTTCTCGCAGCGCTTCGAGGCGCTGGACGCCGGTGACCGGCGGGTGTACTTCTGGGCCGTGCTGGCGACGGCGGCGGCGACCCTGTGCCTGATCGCGCCCACCGCGCACCATCGCCTGCGGTTCCGCTCCGGCGTCAAGGAGCAGCTGCTCCACGTCGCCAACGCCTTCACGATCGTCGGCTTGGTGTTCCTGGCCTTCGCCGTCACGGCGGCCACCTATGTCATCACCGACCTGGTCTACCCCGGCACCCTGCCCGGTGTCGTATCCGGGCTCCTGGCCGGCGCCTTCGTGGCCGTCTGGTTCCTGGTGCCCCTGCTCTACAGCCGCGAGCGGACCCCGGAGCCGCGCCCGCCGAGCGGCCGGGGCTGACCCGGGGACCAGGCTCTCCGTCCAGCGCACCCGAGCCGTCCGATGTCACGGCCTTCCCGGGGTCGCGCACCGATCGGCTCCATGTCCCCGGTCCGGCGCTACGACTGCCAGGCCCCGGGACCAGCGGAGGCCCGGCCTGAACGCGACACCCCGCGCGAGGGCATCTGTGGCCCAGACCGGGCGACCGGAGCGTGGCGTTCGTCCAGCGCGGCCCGAAGTCGTAGCCCGGAGGACCGGGCGAAGGCACCCGCCGCCCGGGGAGCGGCGGGGCGGTCCGTACACTGGCCTGGTGACCTGCCCGGTGTGCGGCGCGCACGCGCCCGATGGCGCTCGGTTCTGCCCGAGCTGTGGCGCGGACCTGGGGCTGCGCGGCGATCAGCGGCGGGTGGTCACCGTCCTGTTCGCCGACATCGTCGGCTTCACCACCTTGTCGGAGCACCGCGATCCCGAGCAGGTGAAGAGCATCGTCGACAGGTGCTTCCAGCGGCTGGTGGCCGACATCGAGGAGTTCGGTGGCCGGGTCGACAAGATCGTCGGGGACGCCATCCTGGCGCTGTTCGGCGCCCCGATCGCCCATGAGGACGACGCCGAGCGGGCGGTGCGGACCGCGCTCCGGCTCCCCGTCACGTTGTGCGAAGCCGCGTCCGAGCTGGGACTCGACGTGCAGCTCCGGGTGGGCGTGAACACGGGGGAGGTCCTGGTGGGCGCCCTGCGGGCCGGGGGCGACTACACGGCGATGGGCGACGTGGTGAACACCGCGCAGCGACTCCAGTCCGCAGCCGAACCGGGACAGGTGCTGGTCGGCCAGTCCACCTATCTCGCCACCCGCCGGGTGGTCACCTACCGCTCGGTCAACGCCATCGCCGCCAAGGGTCGCGAGGCACCGGTGCCGGCATGGGTCGCCGAGGGCGCCCGCCTGCCGCCCGGTCACCGGTCGGACCGCCGCCGCGCGCCGTTGGTCGGTCGCGACGACGAGGTCGCGATCCTGTCGCACACGCTCGACATGGCGATCGACCGCGGCCGGCCCGCGCTGCTGCTCGTGCTCGGGGACGCCGGGTTGGGCAAGTCGCGCCTGGCCGAGGACGTCGCAGAGATCGCCCGGGAGTGTCACGGGGCCGCCGTCCTGCCCGGCCGCTGCGTCCCCTACGGCGAGGCCAACGTGTGGTGGCCGGTCGCCAGCGCGGTCCAGGTCGCCTGCGGCGTCGATCCCGGCGACGACCTGGAGGTCGTCACGCGCAAGGTGCGGGCCGCGGTGGCCGAGGCCCTGGACGGTGCCGGTGGGGGCGACGCCGCGGTCGACCGGGTCGTCGACGGCCTGCTCCACCTCCTCGGGTTCGACGTCCTCCGGGGCATCGACGTCACCCGCGCCCGCGAGGAGGTGACCGGCTCCCTCCTGGCGTTCACCGCTGCGCTCGCCCGCCGGCGCCCGGTCGTCATGGTGCTGTCCGACCTCCATTGGGCTGACGAGGCGGTGCTCGACGTCGTCGGCGAGCTGCTCCAGTCCACCGCCCGGTTGCCATTCGTCGTGCTCGCCACCGCGCGCCCGGCGCTGACCGAGCGCTGGTCGCCGCCGGAGGGAGGGCACCACTCGGTCGTGGTCCACCTCGATCCCCTCGGGCGGGACGCTGCGGCGCAGCTCCTCCGGTCTCTCGCCGGTGACCGCCTGGCCGCGCTGGACGACGGTGTGGCCGACGAGCTGCTCGACCGGGCGAGCGGGAACCCCTTCTTCCTGGAGGAGCTGGTCTCGTGGCTGGACGGATCGGGGTCGACCGACCTGCCCGACACCCTCCGCGGCCTGGTCGCGGCCCGCCTCGACGGTCTGACGCGGTCGGAGCGCCACGTCCTCGAGGACGCCGCCGTGCTGGGATCGCACGGCCGGGTCGACTGGCTGGTGACCATGCAGCGCGAGATGCACGGCGGCGACGCCGCCGTGCCCACGAGCCTCCGAGCGCTCCAGGCCAAGGAGCTGCTCGCCGTCGAGGGCGACTCGTGGGAGTTCCACTCGGAGCTCGTCCGGGAGGTCGCCTACGGCACGATGACCAAGCAGAGGCGGGCCAAGGTCCATGAAGGCATCGCCTCGTGGCTCGAGCGCGAGGAGTACGAGCACCACGAGGCCGTGATCGACGCCATCGCCCATCATTACGGTCGGGCAGCCGCGTTGAGCGTCGAGCTCGGGGCTTCGCCGGGAACGCTCGATGACATCGCCCGCGCCGTCGACTGGCTGCGGCGTGCCGGCACGCGGGCGGCACGGGCCGACACCCCCCGCCGGGCCGCGCTGCTGTTCTCCGAGGCGTTGACCCTCCTGGACACCCCTGGGGCAGCGCCGACCGCGGCCGACGCTGCCGTCCCCGATCGGGGGGAGCTCCTCCTGGCCCGGGCTGCGGCGTACCGCGAGCTGCGCGAGCTCGTGCCGGCGCGGGCGGACGCCGAGGAGGCGCTGGCTCTTGCCGAGGCGGCCGGCGACGAGCCCGCGGCGGTGGGGGCCACGATCGAGGTCGCCGAGGTCGCCCTGCGGAGCGGCACCCCCGACGAGGCCGAGGCGCTGCTCGGCGCGGCGCTCGCCCGGGCGGGCGCCGCCGGCGACGACAACGGGCGGGCGGCGGCGCTGCGGGTGCGGGGGTTCGCCGCCCTGCTGCGCAACGACCCGGAGGCGGCGGTGGCCTCGCTCGAGCCGGCCCTCGAGATCTACACCGCGCAGCGGGACCGCCTCGGGAGGGCCTGGGCGCTCCAGAACCTGTCCTGGGCCCACTTCATCGCCGGCCGGATCCATGACGCCGAGTCGCTCCTGCACGACTCGGCGGCCCTCTTCGCCGAGCTCGGCGACCGGGGCGGGCTGGGCTGGGCCATGGGCCTGCTGGCCTTCACCCGCTTCTATTCGGGCTACCCGGACGAGGCGGAGACGATGGCCGAGGAGGTCTTCGGCGCGGCCGGCGAGGCCGGCGACCGCTGGGCCCTGGGCATGGGCCAGGTGCTGACGGCCAGCATCCGCCTCTGGACGGGGCGGGCCGAGTCGGCCGTCGAGCGGGCCCGGCAGGCATTGGCGACGTTCGACGCCATCGACGACGACTACGGCCGCGTCCAGGCCCGCCTCCCTCTCGGCCGCGCCCTGGTGACTGCGGGCCGCGTCGAGGAGGGCTTCGCGGTGCTGGAGCAGGCCCGGGCGACTTTGCTCCCCAGCCACTCGCCGCGTTTCAACGCCTTCTCCGCGACCGGACTGCTCAGCGCCGCGGTCCAGGTGGGCGATCCGCGGCGGGCTGCCGCCGCGCTCGACGTCCTCCCCTCCCAGGAGCTGTCCTCGGACGACCTCGCGACCGCGGGCGCCGGTGAGTACCTCGTGTCCCGGGCGCTGCTGGAGCTCCAGCACTCGTGTCCGACCGTGGCGCTGGAGCTGCTGCGCGAGGTGAGCCGGGCGACCGGGGAGCGCGCCGCGGTCGGCTATTGCGGTGCCGTGACCGCCCTGGCCCTGGCGGCCGCCGGCCGGCGGGACGAGGCCCTCGCCGCCGCCCGGGTGGTCGAGGACGACGAGCGCTCGACCTACCTCGACCGGTTGTGGGCCGGGTTGGCCGCCGGCGCCGTCGCCGCCCGCGGGGGTGATCGGCGGGCTGTCGAACAGCGCTTCACCCAGCTGTGCGCCCGGGTCGACGCCACCGACGACCGGGTCGCCCAGGCCCTGGCCCGCCTCGGGTGGGCGATGGCCCTTCAGGCCGCCGGCGACCCCGATGCGAGCCAGGCGGCCGAGGCGGCGGCGGACCGATTCTCCGCCCTCGGCATCGACGCGGACGGGTGGACCGCGGTGCTCCGCCAAGCCGCGGGCATGGAGCCCGCGGCTCCGGTCCCGGCCTAGGACCCGACACGGCGCAACGAGATGGAGATCCCCCGCAGCGTCAGCCGAGGGGCCCGCCGCCCTCGAGCTCGGCGAGGCGGCGGTTGGTCGCTTCGAGACGCCTGACCACCACGCTGAGCACCCGCCGGGCGACCATGGGATCCGATGCCAGCACCTCGTCGAGATGCTCGGCGCGTAGCGCGAGCAGGGTCATCGCGACGATCGACCGCACGGTGGAGGTCCGCACCCCCGTTCCGAGCAACGCCATCTCACCGAAGAAGTCGCCGGCGTTCACCACGCCGAGGTCGACCCCGTTCCGACTCACCACCGCATGGCCGTCGACCACCAGGAACAGCTCGTCCCCGAACTCGTTCTGGGTGACGATGTCGACCTGGGGTCCCACCGAGACCTCGTACGCCAGCTCGGCGAGCCTCGTGAGCTCCTCGTCGGTGGCGCCGTGGAACAGCCACACATCGTTGAGGAGCTTCTTGCGTTCCTCGATCGCGACGAGCGCGCTCATCGTCGCGACACGGTACCCCGCGGCGCGCCGCTGCGGATACGGCATCGTGCGGCCCGGGGAGTGTTTCGCGCCGCCCGGGCGTTGTGGTCGACATGAGCGTCGGAGCTCGACTGTTGACGGTGTGTGGAAGCCTTCAGGCTCGGTCTGCGAATCGGGCCTCGCTCGAGGCGGCCACGGCGGTCGCCGTGGCCGGGGGCGCCTCGGTGGACGACTTCGATCGGCTGGCCGACGTTCCCGCGTTCGACGCGGACCGCGCGGGGGAGCCGATCGAGGTCGTCGACGACTGGCGGCGGCGGGCGGCCGCCGCGGACGTGGTCCTGGTGGCGACGCCGGAGTACGCCGGTGCGGTCGCTGGCGCGGTGAAGAACGCGTTCGACTGGCTCGTCGGTGGAGGTGAGCTGTACCGCAAGCCCGTCGCCGTGCTCAGCGCCGGGACGTCCGGCGGGCTGCACGCTCGACGCATGATGGCGCAGACGCTCACCTGGCAGGGTGCCTATGTCGTGGCCGAGCTCGGCATCGCGGCGCCGTACACGAAGTTCGACGACGCAGGCCGCGTCACCCACGAACCGACGGCCGCGGAGCTCACGTCCTTGACCCGCACCCTGCTCGCCGCGCCCACCATGACCGCCGCGGACCTGGTCGAGCGGGCCACGAGCGTGGTCGGATCGCTCGACATCGACGTCGCCCACGTCGCACCAGCGGCCTGACGTCGTCGCCG
>JBKPHT010000257.1:0-13782 GCA_046730015.1 Actinomycetota bacterium | reverse complement strand
GTCGGGTGGGGGAGATTTGAACTCCCGACCTCTGCGTCCCGAACGCAGCGCTCTGCCAAGCTGAGCCACCACCCGGTGAACCGGAGACGCGACTCTACCCGCTCGGCGAACCCGCTTCGACATCGGCGGGCACATCGCCGGAGGCGTCGCCCGGAACGTCGCCGGGCGGGTCGGCGCCGAACAGCGCCCGGGCCTCGGCGACCCCGGCCAGCGTGATGTCGTCGCGCCGCCGGGCGGACCAGGTCTCACGGTCGATGACGAACAGCAGCTCGCGCTGGCACCGGCCCTCGACGACCATCAGACGGTCGCCGTTGGGCCGGTAGCCGAGGGCGCGGGTGACGCCCAGGCTCGGTTGGTTGTGGTCGTACGCCCCGGTCTCGGCCCGCGTGGCGTCGAGGCCGGCGAAGGCCAGGTGGAGCACCGCCGCCCGCATCTCCTTCCCGATGCCCCGGCCCTGGTGGCGCCGGCCCAGCCACGATCCCGTCTCGACCGTCCGGCAGACGGCGAAGTCGCTGGCCTGCACGCCCTGGGTGCCCACGACCTCGGCGTCGACGACCACGACGCCCGACCACGACCACTTCGCCGGCGTCCACTCGCCCCGGCACCGCCAGTTCCACTGCAGGACGCTACGGGCCACCTCGTCGGGCGTGCCCCGGGTCCACGGAACGTTGAACGGCATCGTGTCCTCGTCGTGCACCCCCTGCGACGCGACCTCGGCCAGCGCCCGCAGGTCTTCCTCGCCGGGCCAGCGCAGCTCGAGCCGCGGCGTCCGCACCACCACGGCGGCGGGGGGCCAGAGCTCGGGCAACGTCACCATCGCCCCCATCGTGGCCACCCCTGCCCGCCGTCACCCCACGATTAACGCGGGCCACGCGGTGGCGCGGGCGGCGGCCGGCAGCGGGGGCCGCGGTCAGCTCGCCAGGCCGGACGGCTCGTGGTACGTCTCGCCGGCCAGCAGCGCGGCGGCGGCCCGCCGCAGGCGGAATGCGTCGAGCGGCTTGACGAGCCAGCCGTCGACCGCCCACCGGCGCGCCAGGGGCACGTCGGCCGGCCGGTCGAGCAGCAGGAGGATCGACGCCCACGGCACCTTGCCGTCCTCGAAGTCCTGCTCCAGGTCGAGGGCGGTGGCGATGCCGCCCATGTTGCCGATCTGCATGTCCAGCACGATGAGCTCGGGCTCGATCCGGGCGGCGGCCGCGCTGACGTCGCGTCCCTCGCGCACCCGGACGACCGTCGTCTCATCGTCGGACAGGGCGGCGTCGACATCGTCGAAGATCCAGTCGGCGTCGGTCGCGATCAGCACGTTCGGCACGGTTGGGCAGGCTACGAGCCGGGAACAGTGGCATGCCAGCGCCGCCGCCCATCCCGGGCCGAGGCGCACGCCCCGCGCCGCTACGATCGCCGCGTGGGGTTCCGGGAGGAGAATCTGTGCTCGACATCCAGGTAGAGGAGGCGGAGACCTACACCGTCTGCCGTCCCGTCGGGGAGCTCGACGCATACACCGTGGGCCAGTTCCGTGACGCCCTCGGCGAGCTGGCCGACACGCGCTACCTCCTCATCGACCTGTCGTCGGTCCCGTTCATGGACTCGGCCGGCCTCGGCGCCCTCATCGGTGGCATCCGCCGGGCCCGGGAGGCCGGAGGCGACGTCGCCGTCGCCTGCAGCCGGCCGACCCTCACCCGCCTGCTGCACACCACCGGCTTCGACCGCATCGTCCCGGTGAAGGAGACCGTGGACGACGCGGCCGCCGCACTGGACGAGGCCGCGGCCGCCTTCGAGGAGTAGCGGGACCGGCTCAGCCGGCCGCCGGGACGTCGCGCCCGAACACGTGGCGGGCGACCTCGTCCATCCCGGCCACGTCGTGGACGTCGCTGCGGAGGAACGGCACCCATACCACCGGGGCCGGTGCGACCGTGCCGGCCAGGCCGGCCAGGTGGGCGTGCTCCCGGCTGGCCACGGCCTGGAAGTCGGCGAGGTTGCGGTACAGGCCTCCGAGGTCGGTGCCGGCCAGGGTCGACGCCCGCGACGCGGTGGCGTTCGCGTGCGCCTCGGTCACGCGGGTGCCGAAGTCGGGGTGGACCCGGTTGACGATCAGGGCCCGGACCGCGATGCCCGCCTCGCCCAGCCGGTCGGCGAAGAACTGGGCCTCCTCGACCGTGTCCCGACGGGGCGACGCCACCAGCACGAACGCCGTCTCCAGCGCGGCCAGCAGCTCGTTGACCCGGGTGGCCCGCTGCCGGAAGCCCTCCTCCATGCCCTCGAAGGCCTGGAAGAACGCGATGGCGTCGTCGACGACCTCGCCGCCGACGACCTTGGACACGGTCCGCAGGAACGTCTGGGCGGCGACGTTGACGGCCTTGACCAGGCCCCGGCTGGGCGCCACCAGCAGCCGGAACAGGCGGTGGTCGAGGAACCGGGACAGGCGCCGGGGGGCGTCGAGGAAGTCGAGCGCGTGGCGGGTCGGCGGCGTGTCGACCACGACAAGGTCGAAGTCCGCCTCCTCGTGCAGCTCGTACAGCTTCTCCATCGCCATGTACTCCTGGGTGCCCGACAGGGCGCCGGAGATGTTGCGGTAGAAGCGGTTGGCCAGGATCCGCTGCCCCTGCTCGGGGTTGGCGGCGTGCTTGACCACGAGGGCGTCGAAGGTCGACTTGGTGTCGAGCATCATCGCCCACAGCTCGCCCGGCCAGTCTCCGTCGATGCGGCTGGGGAGGCCGGTGAGCCCGGCCAGGCCGAGGGCGTCGGCCAGCCGCTTGGCCGGGTCGATGGTGACGACGATGGTCCGGAGGCCGCGCCGGGCGCCCTCGAGGGCGACGACGGCCGCGGTGGTGGTCTTGCCGACCCCGCCGGACCCGCAGCACACGACGATGCTGTGCCGCTCCACCAGGTCGGCGACCTGCACGCCGGCGGCCGCGGTCATGCCGGCAGCCCGGCCAGCGCCTCGACCTCGTCCAGCAGGGCCCGCGACAGCGCCTCGAGCTCGGCTGGCCCGATGTCGGTCGTGAACAGGAACGGCAGCCGGAGCTGGGGCAGCGGCAGCTGGGACTCCAGCCGCGCCACCTGGGCGGCCTGGAGGGCCATTCGGTCGCGCCGGAACGCCGCGGCCGCGGACAGGGTGTCGGCCTCGCCCGGGCGGAGGGAGACGTCGGCCGCCGTGGCGGCGGCTCCCGGGTCGGCGGCGAGTCCGGCGAGGTCCGGGTAGACGCCGTTGACGACGATGGGGCCGAGCCCGATGCCGACCCGGTCCTCCAGCGAGAACGCGGTGTCGACCGCCTCGTTGACCGGCGTCTCCTCGGGGAGGGTGACGAGCACCACCTGGCACCGTCGGTGGTCCTCGAGCAGCTCCAGGACGTCGCGGGCCTGGGCGTTGATGGGCCCGACGCTGACGGTGTCGAGCAGGCTGCGGGCCGACTGGAGGAAGGTGATGGCGTGGCCGGCGGCGGGGGCGTCGAGGACGATGAGGTCGGCCACCCCCTCCCGTTCGAGCTGCTTGACCTTCCCGAGCAGGAGGATGTCCTTGATGCCGGGCGCGGCGGTGGCCACGACGTCGAGGGCGCCGGAGGCCACCAGCCGGCGGGAGATGCGGGACAGGCCGTGGTCACGCAGGTACTCCACCAGGGCGGCGTCGGCGGTGAGGGTCCGGGCCCGGACGTCCGCCGCGCCGTCGGGCCCGCCGCCAGGTGCGAGCACCACCTCGTCGTAGCCGAGCTCGGACTGGCCGAACATCCCGGGCAGCCCGGAGCGGCCCTCGACCTCGACGATCAGGGTCGACAGACCGGCGAGGGCGGCGGCCCGAGCCAGCGTGGCGCTGACCGTCGTTTTGCCGACCCCGCCCTTCCCGGCCACGATGACCAGCCGAGATGCAGCGAAGAACTGTTCAGGATCCACAGCACGCGTCGTCCGCCGTCGGGTTGGGGGCGGTCCGCGGGACTGTAGCGAAGCTCGGGCTCGCCCTGGCCACGGCCGGCGCGGCCCTGCTGGCGGCCGACCCGGCGGCCGGCGCCCAGGCGCGGTGCGAGCCGATGTCGGGGCCGGTGGCGGTGGTCGAGGTCGACGGCCTCGTCGACCAGGTGCTGGCCGACTTCGTCGCCGACCAGGTGGCGGCGGCCGAGGACGAGTGCGCGGTGGCGCTGGTGCTCCAGCTCGACAGCGGCGGCGTGACCGTCGGCGACGGGACGCTCGACGCGCTCGTGGCGGACATCGAGGGCGCGTCGGTGCCCGTGGCTGTGTGGATCGGCCCGTCGGGCAGCCGGGTTGCCGGCGACTCCGTCCGGCTGGTGGCGGCGGCCGGGGTCACCGGCATCGCGCCGGGGTCGAGCATCGAGATCACGCCGGCACTGCTCGACGCCCGCAACGTCGACCCGGCCGACCTGGGCGACGCGGACGTGGGCGACCGGATCGGCGCGGCCCGGGCCGTCGACCTCGGGCTGGTCGACAACGACGCTCCGATCATCGGCGAGTTCGTGATCGGGCTCGACGGGGTCGAGACCCGGGTGGTCGACGAGCAGCGCCAGCCGGTGACCCAGGTCCGGTTCGGTGCGCTCGGCGTGACCGCCCAGCTGATGCACACCGTCGCCAGCCCCGCGGTGGCGTACCTCCTGTTCGTGATCGGGCTGGCGCTCCTGCTGTTCGAGCTGTTCACCGCCGGGGTGGGGGTGGCGGGAGTGGTGGGCGCCGGCTCGCTCATCCTCGGCTGCTACGGCCTGGCGGCGCTTCCCACCCGGCCGATCGGGGTGGCGCTGCTGCTGTTCGCCATGTTCGGCTACGGCGTCGACATCCAGACCGGCGTGCCCCGGGTGTGGACCGGCATCGCCACGGTGGCGTTCGCCCTCGGGTCGCTGCTGTTGTTCGACGGCATGTCGGTCAGCTGGATCACGTTGCTGGTGGCGTTCGTGGGTGTCACGCTGGCGATGGTGGCGGGCATGCCGACGATGGTCCGGAGCCGGTTCTCGACGCCGACCATCGGCCGCGACTGGATGATCGGCGAGATGGGGACCGCCCGCACCGACATCGCCCCCGACGGTGTCGTGACCCTGCGGGACGCGCCGTGGCGGGCCCGCACCAACCGCGCCACCCCGATTCGCAAGCAGGACCCGGTGCGGGTGGTCGCCATCGAAGGACTCGTCCTCGAGGTCGAGCCGGAGGAAGGCGGGGCGAAGGACTATCGGGAGCGGGCCCGGTCCGGGGAGTGAGATATCGGTGCCGCGTCCACCGATCGGGGGACCGGCATTTCGCCCTTGGGACGCAGCCGGTCATACGCGTGCAGCTCCTCGTCACCGGGCGTTTACACACCCGCTGACCAGGTAACCAGTGCCGCTCGGGGCACCCCCCGGACCCTCAACTTTTCCTTGTTTCAGGTCAGGACCGGCTGTATGGTCCGGCTCGGAAGGGGGGTGTGTCTGTGAGCGCACAGCGTGTCGAGGAAGACTGGCAGGTTCGGGCTGCATGCCGCGGTCCGCAGGCTGTCGTCTTCTTTCCACCGTCGCACTTCGAGCGCAAGAGCGAGAAGCTCAAGCGAGAAGAGCAAGCCAAAGCCATTTGCGCCACGTGTGCAGTCCGCGAGCCGTGCCTCGGCTACGCGCTCCGCATCCGTGAGCCTCACGGCATCTGGGGAGGACTGAGCGAGGCCGAACGCAGAGTTCTCGCCGCGCAGCACAACTAGCTGCTGCGGCGGCGCACGACTCCGGCGCAGCGTCGTCCACGGGGGGTGGAGGCGCTGCGTCCGTCGTTTACGGCCGGCCATGTGCGTCCCCTGCGGGTCAGGCGGTGGTGGCTGGCGCGGCTGGAGCGACTCGACGAGCAACCCCCCGGCAGCCACCCGCCGGGCCCGTGCGAACCCCGAGCAGCGCCATTGCTCCCCCCTTCGAGTCGCGTCGCTCCAGCCACGCCGTACGAGGTAATCGCTGGCCTCGTACGTGGTTGCATGTTACCTCGGAGTAATCGAGATGTGAAGGGGGTCACATCGCGGGCGGTGACCGGGGGCGCGCTCAGCGGGCCGGGGCGCCGCTCTCGCCGTGAGGGGACGGCGGTAGGCTGACCGACACTGGCTGACCGCCCGGTCATCCCCTCCCTGCCAGCCCCACGCCCACCATGGTCCTGCTGCTCCTCGCTCTCCTCTTCGTCGTCGCCCCCCTCGTCGAGCTGGCCGTCATCGTCAGCGTCGCCGGCTCGATCGGCGTCCTCAACACCATCGGCCTGCTCATCGCCATCTCGATCCTCGGCGCCTGGCTCGCCAAGCGTGAGGGCCTCGGCGTGATCCGCCGCATCCAGCTCGCCCTCGACCGCGGCGAGCTGCCCAGCCGCGAGGTTGCCGACGGCGCCCTCATCCTGCTGGCCGGCGCCCTGATGATCGCCCCTGGCTTCATCAGCGATTGCCTGGCGATCGTCCTGCTGTTCCCGCCCACCCGGGCCGTGGTCCGGGGCCCGCTCATGGCGGCCGTCGCCCGGCGCGGCCGGGTCGCGGTCGTCGGGCGGTTCGGCGGCGACGGCACGCGCGGGGCCGGCGGTGACGGCGTGTGGGACGTCGAGAGCTGGGAGGAGCCGCCCCGCCCCCGCACCCGGGGCGAGCTCGGGGAGCATCCATGACCGAGCGGCGCGAGGTCCAGGAAGCACAGTCGACCTACGCCACGAAGTGGCGGTTCGGTCACTGGTGCGACCGGAGGGAGCACCAGTGACCGACGACGCCACCCTCGAGGTCCCGAAGCCGCTGGTCTACGGCGTCGCCGGCGCCCTGTCGCCGATGGTGCGGCGCATCGTGTGCGAGAACCCCGGGATGATGACCGGCCCCGGCACCAACACCTACCTGGTCGGCATCGACGAGATCGCGGTGATCGACCCGGGCCCCGGCGACCCGGGCCACCTCGACGCCATCGCCGGGTGCGGCGGCGACCGCATCCGCTGGATCCTGCTCACCCACACCCACGAGGACCACTCCCCCGGCGCGGTCGGGCTCCGCAAGCGGACCGGCGCCGAGATCCTCGCCTTCGCACCGGGCGAGGGCCGGGGCAAGGTCCGCCTCGACGGCACGCTGGCCGACGGGGCCGTCATCGAAGCCACCGAGTTCCACCTCACCGCCCTGCACACGCCGGGGCACGCCTCCAACCACCTCTGCTATCTGCTCAACGAGGAGCGGACGCTGTTCACCGGCGACCACATCATGCAGGGCTCGACGGTGGTCATCCCGCCGCCCGACGGCGACATGGCCGCCTACCTGGCGTCGCTGGAGCGGCTGAAGACGATCCGGCCCCGGCTGCGGTCCATCGCCCCCGGCCACGGCCTCGTCATCACCGACCCGCTGGCGGTGATCGACGACTACATCGCCCACCGCCGCGAGCGGGAGGCCCAGGTGCTCGCCGCCGTGCGGGCCAGGGGCAGCGCCACGGTCGCCGAGGTGGTCGAGGACGTCTACGCCGGCGTCGCCGACGAGCTGCACCCGGTGGCCGCCCGCACGGTGTGGGCCCATCTGCGGAAGCTGGCCGACGAGGGCGGGGTCAAGGGCGACCAGTTCGACGGCGAGTGGTCGGCCGCCTGACCGATGTGATTAGTCTGCCCCGGGTGACTGCCGCGCCGGTTTCCGGTCCCCCGACCTCGGGCGCGCACACGGTGGCCGAGGTCGCCAGCATGACCGGCGCCACGATCCGGACGATCCGCTGGTACCAGTCCGAGGGCCTGCTGCCGCCGCCCCGCCGGGTCGGGCGCGTCGCGATGTACGACGACGACCACGTCACCCGGCTGGAGGCGATCCGCGAGCTGCAGTCGCACGGACTCACCCTCACCGCCATCCGCCGGCTGCTCGACCGGGCGCCCGACGGCGCGGCCACCACCGCCCTGGCGTTCGTGACCGCCGCGGTCGCCCACGGGGACGACGAGCTCGAGGTGATCGACCAGGCCGACGGGCTGGCGCGGCTCAACCTGGGCGGCCCCGAGGAGATCGACGCCGACCTACTGGAGGAGCTGGAGGTCATCCGGGTGCTCGACGACGGCCGGTGGCAGATCGTCTCCCCGGCCGCCTTCCACGCCGCCGCCGAGATGGCCGCCTACGGCATCCCGGCCGAGCGGCGGGTCGCACTCGCCAGGGTCATGCAGCACCACACCCGGGCCATGGCCACGGCGGTGGTCGAGGTGTTCGTGGAGCACCTGGTACGCCCCAACGTCCCGCCCCGGGGCAACGACCCCGCGGCCTGGGCGACCCTGGAGCGGGCGGTCGCCAGCCTCCGGCCCCTGGCCACGGCGTCGGTGGCCGGGTTCTTCGACGCCGCGCTGGCCCGCGAGGCCGAGATCGTCACCGAGCGCGAGCTCGACCCCCACCGCCATTGATCCGTCGTTCTCGAGGCGATAGGGGTCGGGGGCCGACCACCATGACCTCGAGAACGAGAAGGCGGATCAGGCCGTGCCGGTGTCGGCGGCGTCGAGGGCGGCCACCGCGGCGTCGAGCATCCGGGCGCTGCAGCCGGCCATCTCCGCCTGCGGGACCGCCTCGGTGACGATGTGGGCGGCGATGGCGCGGAACGCCTCGGCCGCCGGGCCGTCGCCCAGGGCCACCGGGGTGCCCTCGTCGCCGCCGGCCGACACCGACGGCTCCAGCGGCACGGCACCGACCAGCGGCACGCCGGCGTCATGGGCCAGCTCGGACCCGCCACCCTCCCCGAACAGGGCGTAGATCTCGCCGTGCTCGCAGCGAAAGGCGCTCATGTTCTCGATCACGCCGGCCACCCGCAGGTAGCTCTTGCGGGCCATCCCCACCGCCCGGACCGCGACCTTCTGGGCGGCGCGGGCGGGTGTCGTCACCACGATCACCTCGGCCCGGGGCAGCAGCTTGGCCACGCCCATCTGCACGTCGCCGGTGCCCGGCGGCATGTCGACCAGCAGGTAGTCGAGGTCGTCGCCCCACTGGACGTCCTGCAGGAAGTGCTGCACGCCCCGGTTGAGCATCAGGCCCCGCCACATGAGCGCGGTCTCCTCGTCGTCGACGAGCAGACCCATCGACACCACCCGCACGACGCCGGAGCTGATGCGCTGCTCGATCGGCACGATCCGGGGCTTGCCGTCGCCCCCGCTGGCGCCGGCCAGCCGGCCCTCGACCCCCAGCATCCGGGGCACGGAGAAGCCCCAGATGTCGGCGTCGAGCACGCCCACGGTCAGCCCCCGGGCGGCGAGCGCCGCGGCCAGGTTGACCGTGACCGACGACTTGCCGACGCCGCCCTTGCCCGAGGCGATGAGGATGACCTTCGCGGCGAGCGGCACCGAGGTGTCCTCCGGGCGCTGGGTCACGTTCCACCGGGCCTTGGACATGGCGGCCGTCCGCTGCTCGGGCGTCATCTCCGACCAGTGCAGCCGGACCGAGGTCACCCCGGGGAGCGACTCGACCCGGGCCACGACGTCGTGTTGGAGCTGCGACCGCAGCGGGCAGCCCGCGGTCGTGAGGGCGACGGTCACGTCGACGGCGCCGTCGGCGCCCACCTCGGCGTGGCGGGCCATACCGAGGTCGACGATGTCGCTGCCCAGCTCGGGGTCGATCACCCCGCGCAGCACGGCCAGTACGTCGGAAGGGGTGGGCAGGGTCACAGCCACGGGGCGATTCTACCGGCGGCCACCGGTGAAACCCGGGGCGACCGGTAGACTGCCGGCGTGACAGAGGCCGCCTCCTCCTGGCCCGCCACCCCACGGTTGGCCGTGCTCAAGGCGCTGGGAGACAACACCCGCTACGCCATCTACCTGGAGCTGGCCCGCTCCCCCCGGCCGTTGGCCACCGCGGAGATCGCCGAGACGCTCGACCTCCACCCCAACACGGTCCGACCCCACCTGGAGCGGATGCGCGACGTCGGGATCCTCACCTACGAGACCGAGGCCCGGGGCACCGTCGGCCGGCCGCAGCACCGCTACTCGCTGGCCGCCGACGCCCCGTCGCTCGGGTTGGAGCCGTCGACGTTCCCCGTGCTGGCCCGCATGCTGCTGCGGGCGGCCGCCGCCGGCGGCCTGGGCAGCGACGACGCCGTCGAGGCCGGCCGCGACCAGGGCGAAGCCGACGGCGCCCCGCTCGCCGCAGCGCTGGCCGGCGTCCCCGACGAGGAGCGTGGCGCGGCGTGCCTGGAGGGGCTCGTGGCCCGCCTCGACGCCATGGGCTTCGACCCCGCGGTCGGCGCCGACGCCGGAGGGTCCACTGCCACCGTCGCCTTCGCCCACTGCCCGTTCCGGGAACTGGCCGAGACGCACCCCGAGATCGTCTGCGCCCTCCACCAGGGGCTGGTCGAAGGGTTCGTGTCCGGCGTCGGCGGCGCCGCGGTCGATCTCTTCCACCCGCTCACCGACCGCACGCCGTGCCGGGTCGACCTGGCCCTGGCACCGTCCTGACCGCCCGCCCCGGCGCCGTGTCGCCGTTCTGCGGGTGCCGCCACTACCATGATGGGGTCTTGGGAACCTCGAGGAGGCACCGAAGAAAGTGATCGTCCTCACCGACACCGCAACCGACAAGGTCCGCTCCCTGATGGAGCAGGAGGGCGTGGCCGACCTCGCCCTGCGCGTCGCCGTCCGCCCGGGTGGCTGCTCGGGCTTCAGCTACGAGATGTTCTTCGACACCGATGTGGCCGACGACGACACGACCCGCGAGTTCGAGGGCGTCAAGGTGGTCGTCGACCCGTCGAGCGCGATGCTGCTCGAGGGCGCCACGCTCGACTACAAGGACGGGCTCCAGGGCGCGGGTTTCGCCATCGACAACCCGAACGCCCAGCGCACCTGTGGTTGCGGCCAGAGCTTCAGCTGACCCGGCCGGCGCGGGCCTGAGCCACACGGTGGCGGGCACCTAGCGACGCGACGGTGGCCGGGCCGGGGAGACGCCGCCGACGAGCATCGTCGCGCCCCGACGACCGGGGAGGTCGCGCCGCTCCCCCTCCTCCTCCTCCTCCGCCGCCACCACCTCCACCGCCGCCGGCCGACGGCTACGGCGCGCCGAAACGGCGGGCGACGCGCCCCGGCGACCCGCACCGCCCCCGGCTCGGAGCGTACGCCGACGAGCCCTACGGGCGCGAGCCCGGGGGGGCCTACCGCCGCCGTCTCGCCGAGGCCCGGGCCGCCGAGGCGGCCGACCACCCGGCCGACCCCGAGGGACCCGACCCCTGGTCGGACGGCGGCGACCGGATGGCCCGGCCGATCGGCCAGGCGCCCCGCCGCACCCAGTCCCGGCCCGCCCACCTCAGCCCCCGCCACGACCGGCGCCGCTTGGGCGTCCTCCTGGTCTTCGCGCTGCTGGTGGCGGCCTCGGCCGTCGGCGCCAGCGTCGTCATCGCCGACGGCGAGCCCGACAGCGCCCTGCCCCCGGCCCCCCGGTCGACCACCACCGCCGCCCCGACGACCGCCCCGCCGACGACCCAGGCACTGGCCACCGCCGGCTCGGGCTTCGACCTGCCCGGCCTGCTGACCTTCCGGGGAAGCCCCACCCGCAGCTACTACGGCGAGGGCCCGGTGCCCACCAACCCGAAGGTGCTCTGGAGCTACCCGGGCGGGTCCGGCGGCATGTGCTCGGAGTCGACCGTCGGCGAGGAGACCAAGGTGTGGTGCGGCAGCGGCTGGACCGGCCAGCCTGCCGTGTTCGACCGTGACGGTCGCACCTGGGTCGTGTTCGGTGCCTACGACGGCGCCGTCCACTTCGTCGACTACGCCACCGGCCAGGACATCCTTCCGCCGTTCCAGACCGGCGACATCATCAAGGGGTCGGTCAGCGTCGACCCCGACGGGCTGCCGCTCGTCTACTCCGGCAGCCGGGACAACAAGCTCCACGTCATCGCCTTCGACCGGCCGGCGCCCACCGAGCTGTGGTCGCTCGACGCCGGCGCCGTCTCCCCGACGAAGTGGAACGACGACTGGGACGGCTCGCCGCTGGTCATCGACGACTACCTCTACGAGGGCGGCGAGAACTCGCAGTTCCACGTCGTGAAGCTCAACCGCTCGACCGGCCCCGACGGGCTGGTGCAGGTCGACCCGGAGCTGGTGTTCAACACCCCCGGCTGGGACGACGAGCTGCTGTCGGCGCTGACCACCGATCCCAACGACGTGTCGATCGAGAACTCGGTGGCCTTCAAGGACGGGGTCGTGTACTTCGCCAACTCGGGCGGGCTCGTCCAGGGCTGGGACGTGTCGGGCCTGCCGTCGGGTGTAGCGCCCACCCGAGTGTTCCGGTTCTGGACTGGCGACGACACGGACGCGTCGGTCGTCATCGACGAGGACGGCTTCCTCTACGTCGGCGTCGAGAACGAGCGGAAGAACCAGCGGTCGGCCGAGGTCGGCCAGCTCGTCAAGCTCGACCCCCGCCAGCCCGACAACCCGCTGGTGTGGTCACTGAAGGACCCCCGCGGCTTCTGGACCACCCCGGCGCTGCACGACGACGTCGTCATCGCCGCCGCCGACGGTGGCACGGTGTACGCCGTCGACCGGGCGACCGGTGCGGTCCGCTGGCAGTTCGCGCTGCCGCCGCCGACCTGGCAGTCGGCGGTGATCGTCGACGACGTGCTGATCCAGGGCGACTGCGAGGGCAACCTCAACGCCTACGACGTGTCCGACACGTCGGTGGCGCCACCCCAGCTGTGGACGGTCAAGCTGGAGGGCTGCATCGAGTCGACGCCGGCGGTGTGGGACGGCCGGGTCTTCGTCGGCGCCCGGGGCGGTCGCTTCTACGCCATCGGGGACGCCTGAACCACCACTATCCTCGGGCGGTGACCGACGCGCCCACCCTCGCGCTCACGGTCGACGGCCGGGAGGTGACGGTGCCCGACGACGGGTCCAGCCTCCTCGACGTGCTCCGAGAGCGGCTCGGCGTGCGGTCGGCCAAGGACGGGTGCAGCCCGCAGGGTCAGTGCGGCTGCTGCACCGTTCTCGTCGACGGCCAGGCCCGGGTCGCCTGCGTCACGCCGGCCCGCCGGGTCCGCGGGCGGGCGGTCACCACCCTCGACGGCCTCGACCCGGCCGACCGGCAGGCCTGGGCCGACGCGTTCTGCGCCACCGGCGCGAGCCAGTGCGGGTTCTGCACGCCGGGCATCGTCGTCCGCCTCGCCGGCCTCGCCGCCCGGGGCTCGGCCGGCGCCGGGGACCATGCGCCGGTGGAGCAGGCCCTGCTCGCCCACCTGTGCCGCTGCACCGGCTGGCGGACGATCCTCGACGCCTGGGACGCCCACACCGCCGGTGGGCCGCCCGGCTCCCCCGGCCGCGACCTCGACGCCGCGGGCCGGCGGGCCACGATCGAGGGCCGGTCACCCCAGCGGGTGACACCCGACGTCGCCCTCGGGCACGGCGGCTTCGCCGACGACACGGCCCCGCCCGACGCCCTCGTCGCCGTGCCAGACGGGGCCGGCGGGTGGGCGGTCGGCGAGACCCTGGGCGAGGCCCGGGCGGCGGCCGGGAAGGTCCAGGGCCGGCGGACGACCGTCGAGGTTCGCCCGCCGCTCGACCTGCCTCCCGGCGATTGGGACGCCACCCTCCGCACCGCCTGGGTCGAGCCCGCCTACCTGGAGCTCGACGCCTCCTGGTGCGCGCCCGGCGGAGAGCCGGCGTCGTCCCTGGCCAACGGAGGCGCCTTCGGCGGCAAGGTGGCGACGCCCGTGACGGCGGCGGCCCGCGAGCTGGCCGACCGGCACGGGCGGCCCGTGCGGGTGCTGCTCGCCCGGGAGGACGCCGCCCGCCTCGGACCCAAGCGCCCGCCCGTGGCCGGCGGCGCCCACCGCGACGCGACCGGGGTGCTCCTGTCTCTTATACACATCTCCGAGCCCACGAGACACCGGCCGTAATCTCGTATGC
>JBKPHT010000256.1:0-37137 GCA_046730015.1 Actinomycetota bacterium | reverse complement strand
GGTCCGCCGGGCGCCAGCGCCTGGGGCCCACCGCCTCTGGCACCGGGGTACGGACCACCCGGCCCCGGCCGGTACGGCCCGCCGGGCGGGCCCGGCGGGTATCCCGCTCCGGGCGGCCCCGGCGGGTATCCCGGGCCGGGCGGCTCCGGCCCGTCTCCCGGGCCGGGAGCGCCGGGACGGTATCCGGGCCCGCCGCCGCCACCCCCGCCACCGCCACCACGTCCGCCGGTGGACGGCGACCCCGACCCGGGCGCGGGCGCCTCGCGTCCGGCGGAATCCGCCGGTCCGGCCGACGGCGTGTCCCGGTTCGGTCGGATGCCGCCGGTCGGCCGGGTCGACCCCCCGTCCCTCCGGGCGACGGCCGACTGGTCCGACGCGGACGTCCCTCTCCACTGGCGCCCCGACCACCGCTGACGCCCGGCGGCGTGGGCCGCCCCGCGCCCGAGGGTCAGTCGTTGCTGTGGAGGGCCGCGTTGAGCTCGACGCTGCCGCCGGCCCGCGGCAGCACCTCGACCGCCCCGGTCGTGCTGTTGCGGCGGAACAGCAGCCCGTCCCGGCCGCTGAGCTGGAGGGCCTTGGTCACGGCTCCGTCCGGCGTGGTCACCCGGGTGCCGGCGGTGACGTAGAGGCCGGCCTCGACGACGCAGTCGTCGCCCAGCGAGATGCCGATGCCGGCGTTGGCGCCGACCAGGCAGCGCTTGCCCACCCGGATGACCTCCTTGCCGCCACCCGACAGGGTGCCCATGAGCGAGGAGCCGCCGCCCAGGTCCGAGCCCTCGTCGACCACGACGCCGGCGCTGATCCGGCCCTCGATCATCGACGTGCCGAGCGTGCCGGCGTTGAAGTTCACGTAGCCCTCGTGCATCACCGTCGTCCCGGAGGCGAGGTGGGCACCGAGGCGGACACGGTCGGCGTCCGCGATGCGGACCCCGGTGGGGATCACGTAGTCGGTCATCCGGGGGAACTTGTCGACGCCCAGGACCTGCACCGGCCTCCCGGCCATCCGCAGGGCGAGTCGCGTCCGCTCGAAGTCCTCCACGGCGCAGGGCCCGGCGGTGGTCCACACGACGTTGCTGAGCAGGCCGAACTGCTCGTCGAGGTTGGCTCCGTGGGGGGCGACGAGCCGGTGGGACAGGAGGTGGAGCCGCAGGTAGACGTCGTGGGCGTCGATCGGCGGATCGTCGAGGCCCTCGACGAACGTGGCGACCGCGCGCCGCTCGACCCCGCGGAGGTCGTCCGGCCCGCAGGCCGGAGCGACGTCGGTCCCCAGCAGGGCGGAGGCGGCGGCCGCCGGGAGCGCCACGGTTCCGGGCACCGCGGTCGTCCCTGCATCGCGGGCGGCGGCCCGGACCTCGTCGGGCGAGGCGAGGGCGGGGGAGGGGTACCAGGTGTCCAGGACGCGGCCGTCGGGGGTCAGGGTGGCGAGTCCGACGCCCCAGGCGCCGCGCGGTGTCGAGGAGTCCGTCACGGCGAGTCAGGGTATTCGGGCGGCAACCGGCTCCGGCACGGGGATCCCGTCGCCGCCGTCCGGATTCGCCGGGAGTCGATCGGCCCGCCTCCCGTAGCCTGCCCACCTGTGACCGACCTGCTCGCTGCAACCGCCGACCTCGTGGCCATCCCGTCCGAGAGCCACGCGGAGTCCGCCCTCGCCGACATCGTCCAGGCTCGGCTGTCCGCCCTCGGCCACCTGGCGGTGGACCGGGTCGGGGACAACGTCGTGGCCCGCACGAACCTCGGGCGGAGCCTCCGGCTCGTGGTCGCCGGTCACCTCGACACGGTCCCCGCGAACGGCAACGCCTCGCCGCGCCGCGACGGCGACGTCCTGTGGGGCCTTGGCTCGGCCGACATGAAAGGCGGCTTGGCGGTGATGC
Organism: Actinomycetota bacterium; assembly: GCA_046730015.1. Classification (GTDB taxonomy): domain Bacteria; phylum Actinomycetota; class Acidimicrobiia; order Acidimicrobiales; family VFJN01; genus ZC4RG19. The sequence continues at coordinate 35,266 of JBKPHT010000256.1, read as the reverse complement.
TGGCGCTGGCGGCCGAGGCGCCCGACCCCGCCGTGGACGTCACCTGGGTGTTCTATGTCGGCGAGGAGGTGGCGGCCGTCCACAACGGGCTCGGGCACCTGTTCGCCGAGCGGCCCGACCTCGTGGCCGGCGACGCCGCGCTGCTCGGCGAGCCGACCGACGCCGCGCTCGAGGTGGGGTGCCAGGGCACCATGCAGGTCCGGGTCACGCTGGCCGGCGCCCGGGCCCACACCGCCCGACCGTGGATGGGCCGCAACGCCCTCCACCGGGCGGGACGGCTGTTGGCGGCCCTCGACGACTACCACGAGAGGCGCCCAGTGCTCGACGACTGCGAGTTCCGGGAGGCCCTGCAGGCCGTGTTCGTCGAGGGTGGGGTGGCGGGCAACGTCGTCCCGGATCGGGCGGTCGTGACGCTCAACCACCGGTTCGCCCCCGACCGCACCGAGGACGAGGCCCGGGAGCACGTCGAGTCGGTGCTCGCGCCCCACTTGGACGACGGCGACCTCGTCGAGGTCCTCGACGTCGCCGGCCCCGCGCCGCCCGGCCTGACCCACCCGTTGCTGGCCGCGCTGCGCGACCGCAACGACCTGCCGGTGCGGGCCAAGCTCGGGTGGACGGACGTCAGCCGCTTCGCAGCCGCCGGCATCCCGGCGGCCAACTTCGGGCCAGGTGACTCGACGCTGGCCCACAGCCGCGACGAGCGGGTGGAGCGAGGCTCGCTCGACGCGGTCCACCGCGCCCTCGGCGAGCTGCTGCGCGTCGGCGCCTGATCCCGGGTGTGCCCCCAGCCGGGCCGGAGGGGGACCAGGCCAAGGGCGCGACCCGGAGCCCGAGTCAGAGCCGTCTGAGCACCGTGACCACCCGCCCGAAGACGGACACCTCGGCGGGATCGAACTCCATGGGCCCGAGGCCCGGGTTGGCGGGGACGAGCACGACCCGGTCGCCCTGCCGGGTGAACGTCTTGACGGTCGCCTCGTCCCCGGGGATGCCGGCCACCACGACGTCGCCGTCGCCGGCCGTGGTCTGGGCCCGGCACACGACGAAGTCGCCGTCGAGGATGCCGGCCTCGATCATCGAGTCGCCCCGGACCCGCAGCATGAACAGGTCGCCGTCGCCCGTGAAGTCGACGGGGAGGGGCAGGAGCTCCTCGACGTTCTCCTGGGCGAGCACGTCGGTGCCGGCCGCGACGTCGCCGACGAGCGGGACGTGGCGGACCGGTCGCCGCTCGGCAACCGCGTCGGAGTTGGGGTCCCACCGGACCTCGATGGCCCGCGGCTTGGTGGGGTCGCGGCGGAGGTAGCCGCGCTTCTGCAGGGCGGCGAGGTGAGCGTGCACGGTCGACGGCGAGGTGAGGCCGACGGCCTGACCGATCTCCCGGACAGACGGCGGGTAGCCGCGCTTGCGCATGTGCTCCTCGATGATCTCGAGGACCTCCCGTTGGCGGGGTGTCAGCGTCGGCGTGGTGGACATGGTTCGGATGCTCCTTCGGTGGAGGTCTGCCCTCGCGGGGCGGCAGGCCCTTGGCTCGTCACAGAGGCCCGGTCTGCCCCGGGCGATCACTCCGAACGGCGCCGTGGAGATGGTGCGCACCACCCTGGCGCAGGCCACGAACGCACGTTCTGGTCGGACGGTACCACCGGCGATCGCGCATGGCAAACACCCGTTCGAAGTTCCCGTTGACGACGAACACCGGTTCGTGCTTGGCTGGAGGGCGAACGGGCGTTCGGTCGGTGCCGCGGCGGCGGGGCCGGCCGGGCGCCGGCAGAGCCGCAAAGTGTCACACCCCGCCAGGAGACTCGGGCCATGGTTGCGATCCACGTCCCCCGCACAAGAGACGCCCCCCGGGCTGCCGACCCGCGTGCCGTCGCCCGGCCGCTGGTCGCCCTCCCCGATCACGCCCGACCACGAGGACCGGGCGGCCCCGGCAGCCGGCCGGGTGACGACGTCCTCGTCCGCCCGGACCGCGCTCGGCCCGCACCCCGCGCCCGGGCGTTGCCGGACCGGGCGACCAGGCTGCGGCGCCGTCGCCTCGCGCTGCTCGTGGCCGTCGTCGTGCTGGCCGGGCTGGTGCTGGCCGCGGTCCGGGTGACGGCGGCAATGGTGGACATCGGCGGATCGTCGGGCCCGGAGCCGATCGCGACCGAGCCGGGCACGGCCGGGCCCGGCGCCGCGCCGGTGGCCGGCGACACGTACGTCGTGCAGCCCGGCGACACGCTCTGGTCGATCGCCACCGAGGTGGCGCCGGACGAGGACCCGCGTGTCGTGGTCGACGCGCTGCGCGCCGCCAACGGCGGGCCTGATCTGGAGGTGGGCGAGCGGTTGGTCATCGATCTCGGCTAGCGGCCGGCGCCGAGGCGACCGCCGCCCGGCCTCCGCTTGGTCTCATAGCACCGGGCTCCGGACGGTCGCCCGCGGTGTCGTCGGCCCCGATCCTGGGTCGGGGGTCCTGCGGCCGGTCGCCTGTGGCCGCTCGCCGGTGGCCGGTCGCGGTAGTTGCTCGTCGGTGGCCGGCGTCAGGTCCGGCTGCGGACCTCGTCGGGCTCGGCCACCGGGACCGTCGGCGGGGGCGGCTGCGGGGACGACGGTGACGTCGGCGGTCCCGGCATGTGGTCGAACTCGTACTCCAGCGCTTCCCGGGCCGTGCGGAGCTGGGCCTCGACCGTCTCGAGCGACGCGATGAACGTCCTCGCCCATACGAGGCGGTGCTCCAGCTCCTGGAGATCGACGCCGATGCCGGCGCCGTTGGCCTCGCCCGCGGCGGCCGCCCGGTGGGCCGCCTCGGCCTCCGCCGCCGCCTGCTCGGCGCGGGCACGCGCGTCGTCGAGGATCTCCTCGGCATGCCGGCGGGCGTCGAGAGCCAGGCGGCGGCAGTACTCCTGGGTCTGGGCGACGTACGTGTCGGCCTCCTGCTGCGCCCGCGACAGGATGTTGACCGCGTGGATCGTGGGCTGCGGGGCGGGCATCTCGACCGGGCGGGACCCGCTCTCGTCGGTCTGCCAGTGGGCGATGGTGTTCTTGTAGTGGGCGATGGTGGCGCGGAGCGACGCCTCGCTGGCGTCCCGGGCTGCGATGTCCTCGGCCACCCGGGTCAGGAACGCGCGCACCTCCTCCTCGCTCACGCCCCGCCGGCCGAGTGGCGTCCGCGAGAACTGCATCGACCGCACCCTGTCCGGCGTGAGCCGCGGCGCCGGGAACCGACCCTGCTGCCTGTCAGCCGGTGTGGTCATACCCCTGGCTCCTCGCTTCCGAAGTCCTCGACGTGGACCCGATCGAGTGGTGCACCGGACTCCTGCAGCACGGCCAGCGTCCCGGCCACCATCCCCGGCGACCCGCACACGTAGATGTCGTGGTCGGGCCAGGGCCCGTGGCGCAGGGCCACGTCCACCGCGGTGCCGGTCTCGACGTAGCCCCCGACCGTGCCCTCCTGCGACACGCAGGGGACGAGCCGCAGCCCCTCGGAGGCCGTGCTCAGCGCATGCATGGCCGGGAGGTCGTACATCTCCCGGGACCACCGGGTGCCCCAGAACAGGTGCACCCGCCGGCGGCTGCGGCTCACCGCGAGCTGCTGGACGATCGCCTTCATCGGCGCCAGCCCGGTGCCCCCGGCGAGCAGCACGAGGTCGCCGCGCGCCTCCGGCTCCAGCGTCAATCGGGTCCCGACGGCCGGCCCGAGACGCAGCGTGTCGCCGACCTGCGTGCTCTGCACGAGCGCGGCGCTGACCGGTCCGCCGTCGACGATGCGGACGTGGAGCTCGAACGCCCCGTTCTCGTCGGGCAGCGTGGCCGGCGAGTAGTAGCGCCAGAGCCGGGGCCGCAGCGGCGTCTCCAGCGACAGCGACTGTCCGGCGAGGTAGGGCAGCCGGCCCTCGGGCTGGACCGTGATCACCGCGACGTCGACGGTCCGCCGCTCGTGCGCCAGCACCCGGGCCTCCCACCAGGCCGGCTCCCCGCGCGCCGCGTCGGCGGCCTCGATCATGACCTCGGCGACGATCCCGTAGGCGGCGGCCCAGTCGGCCGCGAGCTGCTCGGTCCAGTCGTCGCCGCTGAAGTACTCCAGCGTCGCCAGCAGGGCGTCGCCCACGGCGGGATAGTGGTCACGCACGACCCCGAACTTGCGGTGGTCGCGCCCGAGCTGCTGCACGGTGGGCACCACCGAGTCGAGGTCGTCGACGCGGCTGATGACATGGCCGAGCGCGGCCACGAGCCTGTCCCGCTGGCCGGCCATGCTCACCGGGAACATGTCCCGGACGTAGGGATGGCTGAGGAACAGCGTCGAGTAGAAGAACAGCGGCACCTGGTCGCCGTGCTGAGCGACCGCGTTCCAGCTCTTCTTGAGTCCGGCGGCGTCGAGCACGGCTCAGGAGTCGGAGGGGTCACCCGTCCTGGCGACGATGTCGGGCCTCACCCCAGTGAGCACCTCTCCGGCGGCGGCCAGGATGTCGTCGGGCACGCCCATCTCGACCAGGACGGCCACCAGATGCTGGACGACCCGGTCGTAGTCGGCCCCGGTGACGCCCAGCCCCGCATGGGCCTCGCCCAGCTCGCGGCCGTCGTAGTCCTGGGGCCCGCCGAGCACCTGGCCGAGCAGCAGCACCTGGTGGCGCTTGATGCGGGCGATGTCCTTGCCCTCGAAGTACGGGGCCAGCTCGGGGTCGTCGAGCACGCGGGCGTAGAAGCGGTCGACGGCCTCCCGCAGCGTGGGCTGCCCCCCGATCCGGTCATACGGGCTCGCGGTCGGTGTGTCGTCGCTGTCCCCAGCCATGAGGGCCTCACTTCGTCGGCGGGCGGTGAGGGCGCGCGGACCACGCCCCGCGCTGACGCTACCTCGCCCCGCAACCCCCGCCGGCCGGCCGATCGGGGCCGAACGGCCGCAGGGATACCCGCCGCTCACGCACCGTCGAAGAGGCCCACGACCTGCGGTCGGCTGCGCCGGTTAGCGTTCTCCGGGTGCGGTGCTCGGCGTGCGGTCATCTCGATTCGAAGGTGGTCGACTCGCGCCAGTCCGACGACGGAACCGCCATCCGCCGGCGCCGCCAGTGCCTGGCCTGCGGGCAGCGGTTCACGACGTTCGAGCGCCCGGAGCCCCTGACGTGGACGGTGCTCAAGCGGTCGGGCCACCGGGAGGCATTCGACCGGCGCAAGGTCGTGGCCGGGGTCGAGTCGGCCGTGAAGTCCCGGCCCGTCGGGCCCGGCGAGGTGGAGGCGCTGGCCGCCGCGGTCGAGGACGAGATGCGCGAGCTGCCGAGCGGCGAGGTCACCAGCGAGCGGGTCGGCCGGGCGGTGCTGGAGCGGCTGCGAGAGCTCGACGTGATCGCCGCGGTCCGGTTCGCGTCGGTCTACAAGGGCTTCGACGATCTGGCCGACTTCGAACGGGAGCTGACGCTGCTGACGAAGCGGACGGCCCCGAAAAAGCACTGACAGTGGCCGAAACGCACGCTCGCGGTGACCTACGGCACATTCCGTCATAAGGTCTGACACTTATCCTCTCTTTGGGTGAAGCGGCTCGCACCGGAGATCGGCGCAGCGTCCGCCTCCGCAGTGCCGTCGAAGGTGCGGGCAGCTTCATCGCCAGTGGTGGGCCCGGCGGGGCCTGCTGGGGGGTTCCGCCGCGACCACGGTCACGCCCCGGCCGGTACCTCGGGTGGCCGAGCCCAGCGCAGGAAGAGGAACCCGTCCGCCGTCATGACCCGGGTGAGGTCCAGCGGTCGCAGCACGGCCTCGCCGCCATGGGCGATCCGGCGGGCGTCGTCGCCGACGAGGCTTGGCGCGACGGTCAGGGTCAGCTCGTCGACCAGGTCGGCGGCGATGAGCTGGGCGTTGGTGGCGGGGCCGCCCTCGCAGAGCACGATCCGGGCCCCGAGCGCGGTGTGGAGGAGGTCGAGGGCTCGGGCCAGGTCGACCCGGTCGTCGCCCACGTCGTGGACGTCGGCGACGGCGGCCAGGGCGGCCCGGCGGTCAGCGTCCGCGATGGAGGTGGTGAGGACGACGGGCCGGGCGTCGGGGGGCGACTCCCGGAACAGCCGGCTGCCGGGATCGAGGCGGAGCGACGCCGACAGGACCGCGATCCGCGGCACCTCGGCCTGGCCCCGGTCCCGGCGCCGGGCCCGGGCGGCGGGGGAGAGGCGGGCGGGGCCGTAGTTCTCGGCCTCGACGGTGGCGGCGCCGGCGACGACCACGTCGGCCACGGCCCGGACCGCGGCAAACATCGCCTTGTCGGCGGGCCCGCCGAGCCCGCCGGACCGGCCGCTGGGGTCGGCGGCGGCGCCGTCGGCGCTGGCGATCATGTTGATCATCACCCACGGCCGGGTGGCGGGCGGGGTGCGGGCGTCGCCCTCGACCGCGGTGAGCGGGTCGACGTCAGCGGCCGGCGGGGGCCAGATCTTCAGCATCGGCGAGGCGAACGGTAGCGGGGTGGGCGCCACCGCGAACGCCGCCCCCGGCTGTGGACACAGACGGGGGAAATCCACCAGGAATTCACAGGTTCATCCTCTAGCCGTCCACAAGCCTCTCCCCGTAGGTTCCTGCCAGTGCACTGTGCCCCGGCGCGGACGAGCGGAATGGCGGTGGCCGCTGCCGTGTCTGTGGTGGGCTGAGCGGCTCCTTGAGAGGCAGAACGCCGGGTGCCACCCCCGGGTGGCAGCGGAGGGATCCTCTCAACCTGCGAGTCCGCGCCGGGCCGGTCGCACCGGGGCCGGGTCGTCTGCCGGACCGTCCGAGTGCCGGTGCCCCAGGCGTCCGCCCCGGGAACAACGGGCCGCTTCCGGAGGTTGGACAGATGTTCACGATCCGACGCGTCCCAGGTCGCGTGGCGATTCGAGGACGACAAGCCGGGCCAACCGTTGACGGTGTAATTCCAGAGATGTAATTTGCTCCAACATCTTGGGGGTCGGGATGGCGCCGACCCCAAGCACTAGTGGTTACGGGTGGCCGGCATCGCCGCCCGATCTCCCCACACGACCGTCGACAACTTGACCTGGAGGAACCATGGCTCTCGCTCCCGAGCAGGCGGGCATCGGAATCCGCCGCCACTTCACGACCGAGGGCATGCACCCCTACGACGAGGTCACCTGGGACCGGCGCGACGCCCGGATCACCAACTTCCGCGACGGCTCGGTCGCCTTCGAGCAGCTCGGGGTCGAGTTCCCCACCACCTGGTCGCTCAACGCCACCAACATCGTCGCCCAGAAGTACTTCCGGGGCTCCCTCGGCACCCCCGAGCGGGAGTGGTCGCTGCGCCAGGTCATCGACCGGGTCGCCGACACCATCACCCGGTGGGGCACCGAGGGTGGCTACTTCGTGGACGACGCCGAGGCCGAGACGTTCAACGCCGAGCTCAAGCACCTGCTGGTCACCCAGAAGGCGGCGTTCAACAGCCCGGTGTGGTTCAACATCGGCGTCAAGGGCGTGCCCCAGCAGGCCAGCGCCTGCTTCATCCTGTCTGTCGACGACGCCATGGACTCGATCCTCAACTGGTACCGGGAGGAGGGCGTCATCTTCAAGGGTGGCTCCGGCGCCGGGGTGAACCTGTCCCGCATCCGCAGCTCGGTCGAGCTGCTCAAGGGCGGCGGCACCGCCTCCGGGCCGGTCAGCTTCATGCGGGGCGCCGACGCCTCCGCCGGCACCATCAAGTCGGGCGGCAAGACCCGGCGGGCCGCCAAGATGGTCATCCTCGACATCGGCCACCCCGACATCGAGGAGTTCATCTGGTGCAAGGCGCTGGAGGAGCGCAAGGCCCGGGTGCTCGAGGCCGCCGGCTTCGACATGGACCTCGACGGCCGCGACAGCCACTCGATCCAGTACCAGAACGCCAACAACTCGGTCCGGGTCACCGACGAGTTCATGCAGGCCGTCGTCGACGACGGCGACTGGAGCCTGCGGGAGGTCACCACGGGCAAAATCGTGCGCACGGTCAAGGCCCGCGACCTGTTCCGCCAGCTGTGCCAGGCCAGCTGGGAGTGCGCCGACCCGGGCATGCAGTTCGACACCACGATCAACCACTGGCACACCGCCGCCAACACCGGGCGGATCAACGGGTCGAACCCGTGCTCGGAGTACATGCACCTCGACAACTCGGCCTGCAACCTGGCCAGCCTCAACCTGCTCGAGTTCCTCCAGGACGACGAGACCTTCGACGTCGACGGCTTCCGGCATGCCGTCGAGGTGATCCTCACCGGGCAGGAGATCCTGGTGGGCCGGGCCGACTACCCGACCGAGGGCATCGCCGACACGTCCCGCCGGTTCCGCCAGCTGGGCATCGGCTACGCCAACATCGGCGCGCTGCTGATGGCGCTCGGCCTGCCCTACGACAGCGACGCCGGCCGGGCCTACGCGGCGGCGATCACGTCGCTGATGACCGGCCACGCCTACGAGGTGTCGGCCCGCACCGCGTCCCGGATGGGCCCGTTCGCCGGCTTCGCCGAAAACCGCGAGCACATGCTCCGGGTGCTCGGCCAGCACCAGGAGGCCGCCGCCCGCATCGACGAGGAGCTGGTGCCGCCGGAGCTGCTGTCGGCCGCCCAGGAGAGCTGGGACATGGCCTGCGAGCTGGGCGAGCGCTACGGCGTCCGCAACAGTCAGGCCTCGGTGCTGGCCCCCACCGGCACCATCGGCCTGATGATGGACTGCGACACCACCGGCATCGAGCCCGACCTCGGCCTGGTCAAGATGAAGAAGCTGGTCGGCGGCGGCACGATGTCGATCGTCAACCGGACGGTGCCGCGCGCCCTCGAGCAGCTGGGCTACGGCCCCGGCGAGATCGACGACATCGTCGCCTACATCGACGAGCACAAGTCGATCGTCGGGGCGCCCCACCTGCTCACCGAGCACCTGCCGGTGTTCGCGTGCTCCATGGGCGACAACGTCATCCACTACTCGGGGCACGTGAAGATGATGGCGGCGGTCCAGCCGTTCATCTCCGGCGCCATCTCCAAGACCGTCAACATGCCCGAGGGGGCGACGGTCGAGGAGGTCGAGCAGCTCCACGTCGACGCCTGGAGGATGGGCGTCAAGGCCATCGCCATCTATCGGGACAACTGCAAGGTCGGCCAGCCGCTGTCGACGGCCAAGAAGGAGGCGGCGGCGTCGCCCGCGGCGGTGACGGCGGCCGGCGCGGTCGGGCAGGCCGCCACCCAGGTGATCGAGAAGATCATCAAGGTGCCGGTGCGCGAGAAGCTGCCCCGCAACCGGACGTCGCACACGTTCGAGTTCCGGGTCGCCGATTGCAAGGGCTTCGTGACCGTCGGCGAGTACGAGGACGGGCGCCCCGGCGAGATCTTCCTCAAGGTGTCGAAGCAGGGCTCGACCCTCGCCGGGATCATGGACGCCTTCTCGGTGTCGGTCAGCTACGGCCTTCAGTACGGGGTGCCGCTGCGCAACTACGTCGAGGCCTTCACCAACACCCGGTTCGAGCCGGCCGGCATCACCGACGACAAGGACCTCCGCATCGCCACCTCGCTCCTCGACTACATCTTCCGCCGGCTGGCGGTGGACTACCTGAGCTTCGAGGAGCGGGCCGAGCTCGGCATCCTCACCACCGGCGAGCGGACCCAGCCGACGCTTCCCGGCGTCGAGGAGACGGTGGTGGAGACCCGGCAGGGCCAGGACGTGCCGGCCGACCCGCCGTCGCTCGACTCGTCGTCGCCGACGCTGTTCGACACGTCGAGCGCCCCCCGCGAGCCGTCGCTCCTGGAGCGGGCCGGCGTCACCGACCCGCGGCCGTCCGACCGGCCGTCGCCGGCGGTCACGCCGCCGCCGTCGAGCATCGACGCCCCCTATTGCATGCAGTGCGGGGTCCAGATGCAGCGGGCCGGCTCGTGCCACGCCTGCCCGTCGTGCGGCAGCACCAGCGGCTGCAGCTGAGAACGTCGGCCCTTCGGCGTCAGCGCGCGATCACGCCGGGCTGGGCGCGACGAAGCGATCGCGCTCCTCGGGGTCCTCGAACGCGATGACCGCCCAGGCGCGTTCCTTCCCGGCTCGCCGGAGGCCCTCGACCCGGTGGTTGCCGTCCTCGAGCACCAGTTGGCCGTCCCGGTGGGAGACGATCACCGGCGGGGGCTCCCAGCGGTCCTCGATGCGCGCCGCCATGTCCTCGACGTCGTCACGCCAGTAGTCCTCGTCCACGGGGCACAGCACCGGGGCGTCGGGCGGTCCCGCCAATCGCTGGAGCCGATCCACCGGCACCTGCACCGGACCGAGCCACCAGCGGGGCGGCTTCGAGAGCCTGTCGGCCAGCGCGGCGTTGTCGCTGCCCGGGCTGGTGAGGAAGCTGGCCACCCACGCGTCGAGCTCGCCAAGCTCTGCCGCCTCTCGCGCGGCCGCCACCGAGTACTCGTGATCGTCGCTCATGCCGCGGCTCCTACCCGCCGGGCTCACACCCGATCCTGGCGGGTCGTCCGCGCCGGTCAGCCAACCGGCGTGAGGCGGAGGAGATGGCTGGCGTCGTTGAAGGAGTGCAGCGTCCACCGGTCGAGCGACCGGTCGTGCTCCCACTCCGTGAGTCCGGTGTTCGTGGGCCGGAGCCGGGCGCCGACACCGGGGTGGCGCATGCCGAGGAGCACCCGCATCGACGCCATGATCACCCCGGCATGGCAAACGGCCACCACCGTCTGGCCCTCGTAGTCGCGTGCCACCCGCTCGAGCGTCCGCTCCACCCGCTCGTGGAAGCTGTTCCAGCTCTCTCCGGCTGGCGCGAACACTCGATCGGGCTCGGCCACCATGTCGAACGACCCGTAGCGGGCGGCGTACTCGGTCCAGGTCAGGCCGTCAGCCTCACCGGTGTGGACCTCGCACAGATCGCACTCTTGGCCGGAGATCTCGAGCCCGAGCCCGGGGGCGATGATCGACGCCGTCTCGATGGCGCGAGGCAGGACGCTGGCCAGGAGCACATCGGCCCGCACCCGGCCGGACTCGGCGAGGTGGTCTCGCAGGGCTTCGGCCTCGGCACGGCCATGCGGCGTCAGCCCGGTGCAGCCCGTTCGCCCGCCGATCACGCCTTCGAAGCCGGCGTGAGCGTCACCGTGGCGGACGAGGATCAGGCGCACCTCTCCACGCTAGGGGGAGTGCGCTGTGGTCGTGCAGTGCCTCGGGTCTACCGTCGGCCGCATCGCCGATGTGCGCAACCTCGACGACGTCTTCGCCTCGTTCGACGAGCCGTGGGTGCCCCGGATCGTCGCCCGGGTGAACGACTACGACGTGCGCGTGGCCCGGGCCGACGGTGACCATGCCTGGCACGCGCACAACGACACCGACGAGTTCTTCCTGGTCCTGTCGGGCCGGTTCACGATCAACCTGCGGTCGGGCCCGGTCGTGCTGGGCCCCGGGGACACCTACGTCGTGCCGCGGGGCGTCGAGCATTTCCCCCAGGCCGACCCGGACACCCGGATCCTCATGTTCGAGCCGGCCGGCACGCCCACCACCGGCGACGACCCGACCGGGACCGAGCACCTGGTGACGACCACCGGCGTCGACCTTGGCTCGACGTTCTCGGTCAGCAAGTACGACCCTGGGTGATCCGGCCGGGGCGGGGGTGGCTCAGATGCGGCCTTCGCCCCGCTGGTGGGCCCCGCGCCAGAGCATCTCGCGGTACGCCTCGCGCGTGTGGTCGGAGACCGGGGCGGCCCGCTCGGCGGCGGCCGCCTCGGCGCGGGTGGGCCCGCGGCCGGCGCCCGGGAAGACCTGCTCGTCCTTCTCCTCGAAGCGGCGGGTCTCGTCGGTGACCTTGTCGTAACCCGGGTCGTCCGTGATGCCCATCGGTCGCTCCTCGTGCCGGTCGCCAGTCCGTTCAGTATCCCGCCAGGCATGCAGGCGGGAAAGGTGCCGCGCCGTGGCCGAGGTCCGGGGTGCCGCGGCCACGGGCGGGTGCCGGCGCGGGGCCGACGGTTGACCGGCGGGCGTCAACCGTCGGGCGCCACGGTCAGCGGACGGGTGAGCGAGGGCATGGCCGGCCAGGGGGGAGGCGAGGTCGGCCATGCCCTCGCTCGCTCGCGGCTGGGAACGCGAGCGTGATCACCCTGGCGGACGGACCTGTCGACGGCCGGCCGCCGGGACAGGCGGGCCCGACGGCGGCTCTCGGCATCATGTCCACGGGTGGTCACGTACGGGACGGTATGCGGTCGGGGGGTGACGCAGCGTCATACCAACGGGGTGAAAGGCGTTCACCACTCCCGGCCGCCGGCGGCTACCCCAGGGAGGTGCAGTCGAGGTCCACGATCGCCCGGGCCGCCCGGACGAGGATCACCTCGGTGAGCAGGGCCGCCCGCGACCCCGACAGCTCGAGCCCCCCGCCGGCCACCACCGGGTAGAGCAGCGAGAACAGGGCCGCCACCCGGTAGTCCTCCCATGCCTCGTCCCGGCCATAGCCGGTCACCCCGTTGGCCGCGAGCCGCTCGACGTAGAGGTCGACGAGCTCGTCCTGGAGGTCCCGCCGGACCCCGGGGTCGAGGCTCTGGGTGAGGAAGTAGCCCAGGTCGCGCCCGCCGCGGGCCCGATCGGCGAGCTGCCAGTCGCACATCGCGACCCGGCCCGCCACCTCGGACCCCGCGCCGAAGAACATGTTGTCGACCCGGAAGTCGCCGTGGGTCAGGGTTCGGGGCGACCGGGCGAGCCGGGCGGCCAGGCCGGGCAGTCGGCCGGCGAACCCGTCGCCCAGGTCGACGACCTCGGCCGGCAGCACGGCCGCGCACCGGGCCCGGACGGCCGGCCACGACGCCTCGCAGGCCCGGGCGAGTGGGGTGATGAACGCCGGGTCGTCCACGGCCCGGAGGCCGCGGACGCCCGCGAGCGCGCGCTCGTCCCAGAACCGGGCATGGTGGTCGGCGAGCGCGGTCACCGCCTCGGCAGCCCGGGCGGGCGGGCACCCGGTCACCTGGTCGAACACCGGCGCGCCGGTCAGGTCGGCGAGCACCAGAGCGAAGTCGTCGGTCCGGGGGTCGTGCAAGGCGTGGTGGCACCGCACGGCGAGGTCGGTCGCCGCCCCCAGGTGCCGGTAGAACCGGACCTCGTTGCCGTACATGTCGAGGGCCCCCGCCACGTCCCGGGTCGGCCCGGCAGGCGCGGCCAACTTGACCACCACGGTCGGCGGGCCGGTGCCGTCGGCCCAGGTCAGCTGCACGTGCACGATCCGGCTGAGCAGTCCCAGCCCCTCGCCCAGTGGTCGGATCCGGACGGCGGCGACCCGGCCGGTGACTCCCGGCGTGCGGGCGAGGGCGGCGCTGAGCCAGCCGCGGCCCAGGTCCTCCGGACCGCGGGGCACCGGGCGCGGCGCGGGTGGTCCGTCGTCGCGCGTCACCCGCATCGTCTCCCGTTCCGCCGTCGTGAGCCCGCGCGCGCTCCACGCGCGATCCGTGCGTGCACTCTGATCGACCTCACGCACCGTCGTCAACCGGCGACGGACGATCCCTGGCGATCTCACCCAGGGAGAGCGACGCCAGTTCACCCCGCCACCAGGCACGGTGGGCGGATCCCTCCCCCACGCGAGGAGCCATGTCGTGCCGTACTACGAGTTCATCGTCGAGAGCCACGGCGGGCCCGACGCCCGGGTCCTCGAGGACGAGACCGGGCTGCGGTGCCGGCCGTCGGGCCCCGCGCTGCGCCTCGACGGCGAGCTGGTCGACCGGGCCGCGCTCCACGGGATGATCGACCGGATGTTCCGCCTGGGCTACCGGCTGGTGGCGCTGGAGCGGCGTCCAGCACGTCACGGAACGTGACGAGCACGTAAGCTCCTCCTCATCCTCAGCTGCCGGGGGGCGAGGGAGGCGGGAGTGACGATGCTCAGAGGGCGACAGCGCGCATGACCCCCGCCGGCGCGCCCGCCGCCCACCTGCCCGCCCAGGTCGTCAGCCGCCCCCGGCTGCACCGCGCCCTGGGCGCGCCGACGGCCCGGCTGGTGATCGTCACCGGGCCGGCGGGGTCGGGCAAGACCGTCGCCGTGCGCGACTGGCTGACCGGGGTCGATGGTCCGACGGCCTGGCTGCCGCTCGCAGCCCGCCACACCGACCCGGAGGTCTTCCTCGACGCCGTGCTGGGCGCCCTCGAGTCCCTGGTCCCCGGGCTGATCGACGCGGTCCAGCGCGACGACCCCGACGACCACGCCGCCGACCTGGCGATCGTCCGGGCGGCCGAGCACCTGGCGTCGGCCGGCCGCGTCACCCTGGTGCTCGACGACCTGCACGTCATCGACCGCAGCCCCACGGCGGGGCTGCTGGCCCGGCTGGTCGAGGCCGCGCCCGCCAACCTCCGGGTGGTCATCTGCAGCCGGTCCGACCCGCCGATCCGCCTCCACCGCTACCGGCTGGCGGGGGAGCTGGTCGAGCTGCGCGAGGCCGACCTCCGCTTCGACCGCGGTGAGGCCGAGCAGTTCTTCGCCCAGTTCCCCCGGGTCGACCTCGCCGGCGAGCAGATCGAGCGGCTCACCGAGAGGACCGAGGGGTGGGCCGCCGGCCTGCAGTTCGCCGCGCTGTCCCTCGCCGGCCGCGACGACCCGGGGGCGTTCGTCGACCGCTTCACCGGCAGCGACCGGCACGTCGCCGACTTCCTGCTCGACGAGGTCCTGGTCCGGCAGCCGGGGCCGGTCAGGGACTTCCTGCTGGCCACGTCGGTGCTGGAGCGGCTCCGGGGCGACCTCTGCGAGGCCGTGACCGGCCGCCCCGACGCTGCCGCGCTGCTGCGGCGGGTGGAGACCGAGAACCTCTTCCTGGTGGCACTCGACGACGAGCGCGAGTGGTTCCGGTACCACCACCTGTTCGGCCAGCTCCTCCGCCGGGAGCTGCGGGTCACCCACCCCGACGTCGAGCAGGCCTGCCACGAGCGGGCCGCCGCCTGGTTCCGGGACCACGGCGAGCCCGGGCTGGCCATCGACCACCTGCTCGACGCCGGCCAGCTCGAGCAGGCGTTCGAGCTGCTCACAGCCAACCTCCGGGACTACCTCCGAGCCGGGCGCCAGGAGACGGTGCGGGGCTGGCTCAACCGGTTCCCGAGCGACTTCGTGGACGAGACGCCCGGGCACCAGCTCCTGCTCATCCTGGCGTTCGCCCGGGCCGGGCAGATCGACCGGGGCGCCCTCGTGGTGCAGCGGGCCCGGCGGGGCTCCGCCGAGCGAGACGGCGACGCCTACGCGATCCACCTCGACGTCACCGAGGCGGCGTTCGCCGCGATCATGGGCGACCCCGACACCGCCGCGAGGCTTGGCGCCGAGGCCTGGGAGCGGCGGGGCGAGGTCGACGTCCGGTCGATGCCTCCCGACCTCGGCACCGCGGTGACCGAGCTGTGGGGCTACCTGCCCGCCGCGCTGGCCCGGGCCCACGCGCTGCTCGACGACCGGGCGGGCGTCCGTCGCTGGTCGTCGGTCCTGCGCCGCCAGGGCCCCCGACTGCCCGGCGACCTCGTGGGGGCGCTCGGTGCGGAGGCCTGGGCCGAGGCTCGCAACGGGCGCCTGCGCGCGGCCGCCGAGCTGGCCGACCAGGCGCTGGTGCTCGGCACGGAGCACGGTCGCGGCTCCCGACGGGCGATGATCGGGGCGCGGGCCGCGCTAGCGCTGATCCACCGGGAGCAGGACGAGCTCGACCGGGCGATCGAGGTACTGGAGCCCCACCTGGACGCCGCCCTGCGGGAGGGCCACGTCGCCATCACCACCGTCGGCGAGGCCGAGCTGGCCCGGGCCGAGTGCGCGCAGGGCCGGCCCGGCGACGCCATCGCCCGGGTGCTCCGGGTGCGCCGCGACCGGGCGGCGCGGGGCACGGCCCGGTTCCTGGTCAACGTGCTCGACCAGGCCGAGTGCCGGGTCCGCGTCGCCCTCGGCGAGCTCGACCGGGCCGAGGACCTGCTCGAGGACCTCGACGGGGGCCCGGAGCGGACGCTGCTGGCCGCCCGCGTGGCCCTGGCGGCGGGGCGTCCCGGCGGGGTGGCCGACCAGCTCGCGCCGCTTCTGGCCGACAACGGCGACCGGCGGCGCCGGCGCGAGGCGGCGGCGCTGGCGGCGCGGGCGATGGTCGACGAGGCAGACCCGGCCGGCGCCCGCCGGGTGCTGGCCGAGGTGGCCGAGCTGGCCCAGCGTGAGGGAGCCGTCCGGGTGTTCCTCGACGAGGGCTTCGACATCTTCGACGTCGTGGGCGGCGGGGTCGTGGCCCGGCCGGTCCACGCGCCCGGCTCGCCGCTGGTCGAGCCCTTGAGCGAGCGGGAGATGTCGGTGCTCCGCTACCTGCCGAGCCGGCTGTCGAACCGCGAGATCGGGGCCGAGCTCTACGTGTCGCTCAACACGGTCAAGTCGCACCTCAAGACGATCTACCGGAAGCTCGAGGTCGAGCGGCGGGACGACGCGGTGCGCCGGGCCCGACAGCTCGGCCTGATCTGACCCTCCCGCCGGCAGAGATCGCCCACGCAGGGTGAACGTGAACCACCCTTCACCCTGGCCGGGTGTGCCGCCGTCACCCCGGCGCCGCGCATCGTGTCGGGCGTGCCCGACATCGCCGAGATCGTCCTCCGGTGCCGAGGCGCCCGGCGCCTGACCGCCGGGTTCGACGGCTGGGACGTCGAGCGCCGCGGCCCGATCACGATCCTCCGTCGGGCCGGGGCGACGACCGACGACGTCCACGACGCGCTCAGCCAGGTCGGCGACCTCGGCCTCGAGCTCGAGTCGTTCCGGCGGCTCGAGCTGTCGCGCTGACGGCCCCGGGCGCCGCGATCGGATCAGTCGCGGCCCTTGCGCCGCTGCGCCTCCCGGGCCATCCGGGAGAACCGCTTCCGGTGCGCCCGCTGGAGGTGGGGCGCGGCCCGCCGCTCGGCCGCCGCCGCCTCCCGCCCGAGTGCCCGCCAGCGGTCGAGCCGATCGGCCGCCAGACGCCCGTCGGCGACCGCGGCGGCGACCGCGCACCCCGGCTCGCCGCCGTGGCTGCAGTCCCCGAAGCGGCAGCCCGCGGCGAGGTCGTCGACGTCGGTGAAGGTGGCGGCCACCGCCTCCCGCTCGGCCCACAGGCCGACGGCCCGCAACCCGGGCGTGTCGATGAGGACGCCACCCCCCGGCAGGGGGAGGGCGTGGCGGCTCGAGGTGGTGTGGCGCCCCTTGGCGTCGCCGGCCCGGACACGGCCGGTCGCCGCGACGTCGTCGCCCGCGAGCGCGTTGGTGAGCGACGACTTGCCGGCGCCCGACTCACCGACCAGCACCACGGTCCGGTCGCCGACGAGCGCCCGGAGGGCGCCGAGCCCGGCGCCCGTGGCCGCGGAGGTGGCGACGACGTCGAGGCCGGGGTGGGCCGTGGCCACCGCGTCCGCCCGCTCGGCCGGATCGGCCACGAGGTCGGCCTTGGTCAGCACCACGGCGGGCACCGCCCCGGCGTCCCAGGCCAGGGTGGCCACGCGGTCGATGCGGCCCGCCTTCACCGGCCGGTCGAGCCCGCACACGGCGAGCACCAGGTCGACGTTGGCCGCCAGGAGCTGGGGGGTGTCGCTGGCGGCCGCCCGGCGGGCCAGCAACGACGTCCGGTCGAGGACGGCGGCGGGCACGTCGCCGTCGACCACCAGCCAGTCGCCGACGGTCGGCGGCGGGTCGACAAGGCCGGCCAGGGCGAGCGCCCGGGGCCCGCCGGGCAGGGCGACGAGCAGCCCGGCACCGTCGTGGCGGAGCACCCGGCCGGGCTGGGCGCCGGGGCGCGGCGGGTCGTCGGTGGCGGCGGCGAACAGGGCGGCCCAGCGGTCGGTCCAGCCGTAGGGCACGAGATCGGGAACGGTCACGGGAATGTCTCCTCGTCGAGGCGCCCGGTGGGGGAGCCGGGCACAGGGCCGCGGTGGGCGGCCCGGGAAGTGGCGGCGGCGCGGGGGCGCGGACGGGCGCTCAGGCCCGGGTGCGCGCGGGGAGGGCGGTCGCGTGGGTGGCAGTCATGACGTCCGACCCTCCTCCCGTGGTCGCCGCGCCGGGATCTCCGGACGAGGTGCCGTCACCGTACCGGCGCCCCGCCCCGCGGGCGAGCGGATTGCCGTCCGCCGCGGTGAGAGACGATGACCGTTGCCCTGGTCACGGTGCGTGGCAAGTGACGGATTCCCTGCGTCCCGGTTCGCCTGACACCGCTGTCATGCGGTACTGGTGAGGGGTACCCGCGCCTTCCCCCCGTCCAAGGAGTCCGCCCATGCCGCTGCTCGACGTCGTCGGTCAACCTGTCCATGTCGTCGACCGGGGGGAGGGTGACGCGGTCGTCTTCCTCCACGCCTTCCCCTTGCAGGCCGCCATGTGGGACTACCAGGTCGACGCGCTCGAGGGCGGCCACCGCTGCATCGCCGTCGACCTGCCGGGGTTCGGGCAGTCGCCCCCGCCCGCCGACCCCGGTGCCGCGTCGATGGAGGCGTGGTCCGACCTCGTCACCGGCGTCCTCGACGACCTGGGCGTCGAGCAGGCCACGTTCGTCGGCGCGTCGATGGGCGGCTACCTGACCATGGCGCTGCTCCGCCACCACCGGGCGCGGGTCCGCCAGGTCGTGCTGGCCGACAGCCGGGCGCGGTCCGATGACCCCGGCGTCGCCCAGCGGCGCAGCCACCAGCAGGACCTCATCCGGGGCGGCGCCGAGGTCGCCTCGCTGGCCAAGGAGACGGTGGAGGGCCTGCTGTCCTCCGGCTCGATGAGCAGGCCCGAGCTGGTCGACTACGTCCACGCCCTGGCCGCCGGAGCCGACCCCGCCGGCTGGGTGGCGGCGCTGGAGGCGATGAAGGACCGGCCCGACTCGATGCTCCTGCTGCGCCAGTCCGACGTCCGCGCCCTGGTCGTCGTCGGGGAGCTCGACCGGGTGACGCCGATCGCCGAGGCGATGAGCCTCCGGTCGCTGCTCAAGGGCGAGCTGGTCGTCGTGCCCAACGTCGGCCACCTGCCCAACCTCGAGGACCCGTTGGCGTTCAACGAGGCGCTCGAGGCCTTCCTCGCCGCAGCCTGACCGCCCCGTGCGGGCCCGGCCGGGGTGGTGGATGTCACGCGGCCGTGACCGGCCTGCCTGTCGTCCGACCGCCGCCGGTGGGTACGGTCGGCGGGCGTGTGTGGACTCAGCGGAGAGCTCGACCTGACGCGCGCGGCGGCCGACGTGGCCGCCGTGGCGCGCATGACGGCCACGATGGACGACCGTGGGCCCGACGGCTCGGGGGTCTGGGCCCAGGGACCCGTCGCCCTCGGGCACCGGCGGCTCAAGGTCATCGACCTGTCGGAGCGAGCCGCCCAGCCGCTCGTCGACCCCGAGCTCGGGCTCACCGTCGCCTTCAACGGCTGCATCTACAACCACCACGAGCTGCGCCGCGAGCTGGAGGCGGCGGGCTACCGCTTCTTCTCGACCGGCGACACCGAGGTGCTGGTCAAGGCCTACCACCGGTGGGGCGACCGGTTCGTCGACCGGCTGAAGGGCATGTTCGCCTTCTGCCTCGTCGAGCGCGACTCCGGGCGGGTCCTGCTCGGCCGCGACCGCCTCGGCGTCAAGCCCCTGTACCTGGCCGAGGTGGGCGGCAAGCTCCGGTTCGCCTCGACCCTGCCGGCCCTGCTGGCCGGGGGCGGCGTCGACACCGCCGTCGACCCCGTCGCCCTCCACCAGTACCTGACGTTCCACTCGGTCGTGCCGGCGCCCCGCACCATCCTCCGCGGCATCCGCAAGCTCCCGCCCGCCACGCTGCTCGCCGTCGAGCCCGACGGCCGGCGTACCGAGACCACCTACTGGCGGACCGAGTTCGGCCCCCGGCCCGCCCAGGCCGACTGGACGCCCGTCGACTGGCAGGACGCGATCCTCGCCGCCCTCCGCACCGCCGTCGACCGGCGGATGGTGGCCGACGTCCCGGTCGGCTGCCTGCTGTCCGGCGGCCTCGACTCCAGCCTCGTCGTCGGTCTGCTGGCCGAGGCCGGCGTGCGCGACCTGCTGACGTTCAGCATCGGGTTCGAGTCCCACGGCGGCATCGAGGGCGACGAGTTCCGCTGGTCCGACGTCGTCGCCGAGCGGTTCGCCACCGACCACCACCGCATCCGCATCCCCAGCGACCGGCTGCTGCCCGCCCTGTCCGGGGCCATCGGGGCGATGAGCGAGCCGATGGTCAGCCACGACGTCGTCGCCTTCTACCTGCTGTCCCAGGAGGTGGCGCGCCACGTCAAGGTGGTCCAGTCGGGCCAGGGGGCCGACGAGGTGTTCGCCGGCTACCACTGGTACCCCCCGATGCTCGAGCCGTCGGCGGCCGCCGACGGCGGGGTGCTCGCCTACAGCCAGGCCTTCTTCGACCGGCCCGACGAGTCGATGGCCGAGGTCGTCGCCGCCGAGCACCGCTGCGGCGACGATGCCTCGGGCGAGTTCGTCACCGCCCACTTCGCCCGGCCCGGCGCCGCCGCGCCCATCGACCGGGCCCTCCGGCTCGACACCGAGGTGATGCTGGTCGACGACCCGGTCAAGCGGGTCGACAACATGACCATGGCCTGGGGCCTGGAGGCCCGGGTACCGTTCCTCGACCACGACCTGGTCGAGCTGGCCGCCGCCTGCCCGTCCGTGCTCAAGGTCGCCGGCGGGGGCAAGGGCGTGCTGAAGGAGGCCGCCCGCCGGGTGATCCCGGCCGAGGTCATCGACCGTCCGAAGGGCTACTTCCCGGTCCCCGCGCTCACCCACCTGGAGGGCCCGCTGTTCGACATGGTGCACGACGCCCTGACCGACCCGGCCGCCAAGCAGCGGAGCCTGTACGAGCCCGCCTACGTCGAGCATCTGCTGGCCGAGCCCAACGCGGAGCTCACCCCGCTGCGGGGGAACAAATTGTGGCAGCTCGGGCTCCTCGAGCTCTGGCTGCAGTCCCACGGGATCGCGCCGTGACCGACGACGGCCCCGGACGCGACCGCGGCCCCGCCTTCGAGCGCGGCCGCCGCGAGGACTACCAGGGCACCGCCCTGCCCCACCGCAGCCTCGGCGGCTGGGACCGCCACGACGCCATCTCCACCACCAGCTGGCAGCAGCCGCCCGAGCACATGCTGGCGTCGATGGCCCGCGACGTCGTCGTCGACATGGGCTGGGGCCGGGTGCTGTTCGGGCAGACGTTCCGGACCGCCGAGAGGATCGTGTCCCAGCTCCGCGACGAGGCGGAGGGCCGCCGCGACATCTGCCTCTACGCCCGCGACCCCCATGTGCTGGTTGCCGGCGCGCCCCAGGAGCTGTTCGTCGACCCGTCCTACACCTACCGATCATGGCTGCACCACGCGCTGTCCCGGCGCGACCCGGTCCGGGGCCTGGTGGTTCGGGCCCTCGCCACCCGGGAGGACGCCGACGCCGTCAACCGGATCTACGTCCGCTGCGGCATGGTCCCCGCCCCGTCGGGGGTCCTGTGGGCCAACCAACAGCTCCGCCACCTCACCTACCTGGTGGCCGAGGACGGCCGCACCGGCACCGTGATCGGCACCGTCGCCGGCATCGACCACGCGCTCGCGTTCGGCGACCCCGAGGGCGGCAGCTCGCTGTGGACGCTGGCCGTCGACCCCGACTCGCCCGTGCCCGGGGTGGGGGAGGCCCTGGTCCGGGCGCTGGTCGAGCGGTTCCACACCCGGGGCCGGGCCTACCTCGACCTGTCGGTGATGCACGACAACGCGCCGGCCATCGCCCTGTACGAGAAGCTGGGCTTCGAGCGGGTGCCGGTGTTCTCGATCAAGCGGAAGAACCCGATCAACGAGCGGCTCTTCGCCGGCGAGCACGAGGGCCTCGACGACCTCAACCCCTACGCCCGGATCATCGCCGAGGAGGCGCTCCGGCGGGGGATCGCGGTCGAGGTGCTCGACGCCCGGTCGGGCGAGGTGCGGCTCAGCCACGGCGGCCGCAGCGTCGTCACCCGCGAGTCGCTGTCCGAGCTCACCACCGCAGTCGCCATGAGCCGCTGCGACGACAAGCGTCACACCCGCCGCATCCTGGCCCGGGCCGGGCTCGACGTGCCGGCCGGACGTGAGGCCACGTTCGACGAGGGCGACCACGCGTTCCTGGCCGAGGTGGGGGAGGTGGTGGTCAAGCCGGCGCGGGGCGAGCAGGGCGCCGGCATCACCGTCGGCGTCACCACCGACGACGAGCTCGACGCCGCGCTGGCGGCCGCCCGGGAGCACTGCGCCGACGTGCTGATCGAGCAGCGGGTCGCGGGCGACGACCTCCGCATCGTGGTGATCGACCACGAGGTGGTGGCCGCCGCGATCCGGCGCCCGGCCCAGGTCGTCGGCACGGGCCGGCACACGGTGCGCGACCTGGTCGAGGCCCAGAGCCGGCGCCGGGCCTCCGCCACCGGCGGCGAGTCGCGGATCCCCCTCGACGACGAGACGGCCCGTACCGTCGAGGCCGCAGGGTGGTCGCTGGACGCGGTCCTGCCCGAGGGCGAGCGGCTGGCGGTCCGCCGCACCGCCAACCTCCACACGGGCGGCACCATCCACGACGTGACCGCCGACCTGCACCCGCGGCTGGCCTCGGCGGCCGTGGCCGCCTCCCGGGCCATCGGGGTCCCTGTGACGGGGCTCGACCTGATCGTCGAGGCGGTCGACGGGCCCGCCGGCGTGTTCATCGAGGCCAACGAGCGGCCCGGCCTGGCCAACCACGAGCCCCAGCCGACGGCCGAGCGGTTCGTCGACCTGTTGTTCCCGGCCACCCGAGCGCTGCCGTGGGGGTGGCGGCCCGAGCCGTCGGCCGACGTCGCCGACCGTGGCTGACCGGTACGGTGCGGCGGTGCCCGCCCTGCCGAAGATCGACGTTCCCTGGATGCTCGACCTGTTGCTCCGGCTGCTGCGGACGCCCAGCCCGGCGGGCCGGACCGACGCGGTGATGCAGCTGCTGGGCGACGAGTTGGCCGAGCTGCCGGTCGAGCTGGCCCTCACCCGGCGCGGCTCGCTGCTGGCCCGGCTGCCCGGCCGCAACGAGGGCGCCCGGGCGGTGGTGGCCCACGCCGACACGATCGGCTGCATGGTGCGGGACCTCAAGCCCAACGGCCGGCTGGAGGTCGTGCCGGTGGGCACCCACAGCGCCCGGTTCGCCGAGGGCTGCCGGGTGACGATCCTCACGGACGACCCCGACCGCAGCTTCAGCGGGACGATCCTGCCCCTGATGGCCAGCGGCCACGCCTACGGCGACGAGATCGACACGCAGCCGGCGGGCTGGGCGCACGTCGAGGTCCGGGTGGACGAGCGCTGCGACGACGAGCGCGACCTGGCCGGTCTGGGCATCAACGTCGGCGACTTCGTGGCCATCGACTCGCTGCCGATCGTCGGCGACAACGGCTACGTCAACGCCCGCCACCTCGACGGCAAGGCGGGCGTCGCGGCCGCGCTGGCCGCCCTCCACGCCCTGTGCCGCGACGGCCGCGAGCTGCCCCACGAGGTGCACCTGCTCATCACCATCGCCGAGGAGGTGGGGCAGGGGGCCAGCCACGGCCTGCAGGAGGACGTGGCCGAGATGGTGTCGCTCGACAACGCGGTGTGCGCTCCGGGGAACCACTCGATCGAGGACGGGGTCACGATCCCGATGCTCGACGCCACCGGCCCGTTCGACTACCACCTGACCCGCCACCTGTGCCGCCTGTGCGAGGCCCACGGCATCCCGTACGCCCGGGACGTGTTCCGCTACTACCGCTCGGACGTCGCCGCTGCCCTGGAGGCCGGGGCGGAGACCCGGGCGGCGCTGGTCGCCTTCGGCGTCGACGCCAGCCACGGGGCGGAGCGGACCCACGTGGACTCGCTGGAGGCGGTGGCCAAGCTCCTCTGTGCCCACCTGCTGTCGCCGCTGACGTTCGCCCGGTGGGACCGGGAGCCCCAAGGCGACCTGCGGGACTTCCCGAGCGGCCGGCAGCCGGCCCCGGTCGAGCGGTTCGGCGAGCTGCCGCCGGAGTAGCCGCCGCCCGGCGCGTGTCACACCGGCGCCGTAGGGACCTGGCATGACGACCGCGCACGCGAACTACACCGATGTAGTTCGTCACACCCCGCCGGGATCATCACCTCCACGGCTATCGGGGCCCGGAGCCCCTTACGCGGAGGTGCACGGTGGAGCGGCAGAGGTGCCATGAGGATGTCGATTGCGGCGACGATGACCGAGGTGACGGGCGGGCCGGGCCCGCCGGCGGCCACGGGCGTGTCGGCGGGCACGACCCCGACCTGGTGGCGGTCATGGGCCGGCTGGCGGCCGGCGACCGGGCGGCGGTGGTCACCCTCTACGAGCGGTACGGCGCCCGCATCGAGGCGACGGTGCGCCGCATCGCCCGTCGCCGGCCCGGCCGGCTCACCCCCGACGACATCGACGGGCTCGTGTTCGAGGTGTGCTTCGAGCTGGCGGCGGTGGCGGGGGCGTGGTCGCCGGACGGCGGGGCCCTGCCCTGGGTGTGGGCCCGGCACCGGGTGGCCAACACGGTCGACCGGGTGCTGGGCATCGTGGTCGAGCCGCTCGACGAGCGCCGGCTCGAGGCGGCCGGCGACCGGGCCGCCGCCCCGTCCGCCGCGCCGTCCGGAGCGGCCGTGTCCGCCCCGCCCGGCGACGATGCCACCCTGCTCGACGCCCTCGGGCGGGTGGCACCCGACCTCGCCAGCGCTTCGCTCCTGGCCGAGGCGCTCGACGAGACCCGGGTCAGCGCCCGCGACCGCGAGCTCCTCCTCGAGTACGCCTACGAGAGGCACTCGGGCAACGCCTCGCCCGCCTCGACCGTCGCCCCGGTGTTCGGCATGAAGGAGGTCACCGTCCGCCAGGCTGCCCGCCGCACCCGCCGGCGCGTCCTCGACCTCGCCGCCCGGGACGAGCGGTTCGCCCCGCTCGCCCGGCTCCCCCTCCTGGCATGACCGGTCACGGCGCGCTGGCGCAGTCGGGCGAGTGGTGGTCGGGCCACCGGGTCGCGCTCGACGGGACCGCTCGGGTGGCGGCGCGGTCCCACCACCCGAGCGGCCGGCCGTGGCGCCCCGACCGAGCCCGCGTCCTCGAACGGCTGGCCGCCGCGGCCCACGCCGGCGGCGCGCCCTGGCCCCGAGTGGCCGCGGCGATGCTCGTGCTGCGCGGCATCGCCGGCGACGACGCCGCCACCTTCGCCGCCCGCCTCGGCATCGGCGCCGACGCCCTCGACCGCCTGGAGTCCGGCTGGGTCCCGGCGTCGACCGTCCCCGCCCGCCTGCGGTCGATCCCCGGCCTGGTCGACTGGGCCTGGGTCGACGGCGACTCCGGTCCCGCCCGCCCCGAAGAGCGCCTAACGAAATGCGGATTGGGCCGGGAACCAGACCACGGCCCCGATCGCCTCGGGAACCCCCGAGCTGGCGGACCCGGGGTCGCCGCTACGGGTTCTGGTAGATGCGGGTCGCGGTGACGAGGACGGCCGCTCGTCGCTCGGCGGCGACGACCCGGTCGTACTCGGCGTAATCCTCGTGGATGCCGCCGGCTGCCTCGAACACCTCGCGCAGCAGCAGCCGCAGCCGCTCGGCATCGACGCCGTCGAGCTCGTCGTCCGGGCCGCAGAGCTCGACCGTGCCCTCGATCGTGGCCCACGCCCACCCGGCCCGCCACAGCAGCGTCGCCCGCGGGTGGGCCCGCAGGTGGGCGAGCTTGCGGGTGCCGCCCCGGGCGACGAACGCGGCGACGGGCTCCTTGCGGACCGGGTGGTCGATGATCCCGGCGTTCACGACCGTCGACTGGAGCGATCCGTCCGGTCGCACCGTCGACACCGAAGCCAGGCCGTTGTCGAGTGCGACCAGGATCCGGACGTCGTCGATCGTGGCCACCCCGCCAGGGTACGCCCCCCGGCGGTCACGGCTCGCCGCCCACCCACAGCTGGTGGGGGGTGCGGTCCCGCGGGCCCGCGAACGGCACCGCCTCCCGGGTGCCGGTGGACGCCGACGCGTAGGCCGCCGCGACGATGTCGAGCAGCAGCCGGCCGAGCACGGGCGTCGACCGGGGCGGGCGGCCGGCGTCGAGGTCGGCCACCAGCGCGGCCAGCTGGGCAACGTAGCCGAGGTGGTGCAGCTGGGGCGAGGCGATCCCGGGCGGGGGCTCCGGGAGGCGAAGGGCGCGCCCGTTGACCTCGACCGCAGGCTCCGGCACCAGCTCGAGCCGCACCGCGCCGGTCGGGCTGGCGGCCTGGGCGTCCCAGGCCGGGGCGGCCGCCCGCCAGGTGGCCCGCACCTCGGCCCGCAGGCCGGTGTCGAAGTGCAGGGTCACGGTGGCGTCGTCGTCGACCTCCAGCCGCAGCCCGGGCTTCAGCTCGGCCTCGACCGCCACGACCCTGGCGGGAGCGGCAGCCAGCAGAGCCACCGCCAGCGCGTGCACGCCGAGGTCGAACAGCGCGCCGCCGCCCCAGCCCGGCTCCAGCCGGTGCTCGCTCCAGTCGGGGCGCCCCTGGGCGAACCGCACCTCCAGGTGGCTGAGCGCGCCGGTCCGCCGGCACGCGCCGACGAACTCGCCGACCACAGGTGAGTGGACGAGGTTCTCGCCGTAGGCGACCAGCCCGCGCCCGGCCAGCTCCACCAGGGCGTCGGCGTCCTCCAGGGTCGCGGCCAGCGGCGTCTCGACCAAGGCGGCGGCGCCGCCGTCGACCGCCCGGGCTGCCTCGACCACGTGGACGTCCGGCGGCGTCGCGACCAGCACGATGTCGGCGCCGCCCGGCAGGTCGTCGTAGCGGCACACGACCGCGCCGGTCTGCTCCGCCCGGCGGGCGGCCGACAGGCCCCGGCGCGACGCGACGTGCACCACGGTGAGGTCGTCGACCGCGTCGACGGCCAGCCCCTGGACGGCGGTGATCCAGCCCGCCCCCGCGAACGCGATCGAGGTCACGGAGTCCCGTGCTCAGGTGCCGGCCAGGCGGGCGACCACCGGCGCGGCGGCCCGCATGGCCTCGACGCCCTGCACGACGAGGTACGAGGCGTCCCACCGCTCGCGACCAGCCTCCAGGTCGGCGGCGATCTCCTCGGCGCTGCCGACCCACGCGTGGGGGTACTCGGCGACCTGGTCCGGCGTCATCCCGAACAGCGGCGCGGTCGCCTCCAGGGTCCCGGCCCGGTCGTCGGTCACCGCGCACACGAAGATCAGCATGTTGATCTCCAGGTCGGGGTAGTGGTCGCCTGCCGCCTCCCGCACCCACGCCAGCTTGCGGTCCGTCACCTCGGCGGCGCCGTCGCGGGCGGCCGCCCCGTCGACCCGGCCCGAGCGGACCGCCGGGTTGATGCCGACGATGTCGGCCTCCCGAGCCGCCAGTCGCAGCACCCGCGGCCCGCCGCCGCCGATGAGGAACGGCGGGTGGGGGTCCTGGACGGGCTTGGGCGTCCCGTCGAGCCCGGCGATCGCGTAGTGCTTGCCGGCGAAGTCGAACGCGCCCGGGGCGAACAGGCCGCGCAGGACAGCGAGGCCCTCCTCCAGGCGGTCGATCCGAATGGCCGCCTCGTCCATCGGGATGCCCGACTGGTCGTAGTCGCTGGCCATCCACCCGGCGCCGATGCCCAGCTCCAAGCGTCCCCCCGACAGCACGTCGAGGGTGGCCATCTCCTTGGCCGTGACGACGGGGTGCCGGTAGTCGTTGTCGAGCACCAGCGTGCCGATCCGCAGGCCGGTGGTGGCGGTCGCGGCGGCGGCGAGGGCGGGCGCGGGGGCGAGCTGGTCGCCGAAGTGGTCGGGGACGAACAGGGTGGAGTACCCGAGGTCCTCGGCCTCGCGGGCGAGCTCGGCCCACTCGGCGGCGCTGCCGGCGCTGGAGAGCTGGATGCCGAAGCGGAATCGGCGCGGGTGCGGCATGGCCGTCACCCTAGATCCGGCGCCCCCGGCGGCGGGCGGCCCGGCCCGGGGTGGTGGGTGGCCCGGCCGTCCGCTCGGTAGTCTCGGGTCGCTGCCCGCTCTATGCGCCGCCTCCTCCCTCGCTTCCTCGCCGTCGTCATCGGCGCCGGAGCCGTCCTCGCCCTGACGGCCGCCGCGCTGGCCGTCCCGGTGGGGCTGCTCGACGAGGTCGGCTCCGGCGAGCCGCAGAAGATCGAGCTCGGCCCGCTGGCGCAGCGGTCCTACGTCTACGCGGCCGACGGTTCGCTGCTGGCCACCCTGAAGGACGAGGAGAACCGTCAGCCGATCCCGCTCGACCAGGTGCCCCAGCACGTCATCGACGCCATCCTTGCGGTCGAGGACGCGGGGTTCTACGTCCACGACGGCTACGACGTCCGGGGCATGCTCCGGGCCTTCGTGGCCAACGTCGACTCAGGCGGCATCAGCCAGGGCGGGTCGACCATCACGCAGCAGCTGGTGAAGCTGAACCTGCTCGACACGGACCAGACGCTCGACCGCAAGACCCGGGAGATCGTCCTGGCCACCCGGCTCGAGAAGCAGATGACCAAGGACGAGATCCTCGACCGCTACCTCAACACGGTCTACTTCGGGAACCACGCCTACGGCATCCAGGCCGCGGCGGAGACCTACTTCGGCGTCGGCGCGCAGCAGCTCGACGTCGGCCAGGCGGCGCTGCTCGCGGGGATCATCCGCAACCCCATCACCTACAACCCGGTCCGCTTCCCCGAACGGGCGATGGAGCGGCGCGACGTCGCCATCGACCGGATGCACGAGGTGGGGTGGTTGACCGACGACGAGGCGACCTGGTGGCACGCCATGCCGACGGTGCCCCAGATCCACCAGGTGCTGCCGATCGCCAACGACTACTTCCCGTCCGAGGTCGAGCAGCAGCTACTGGCCGACCCCCGCCTGGGCGCCACGGAAGCGGAGCGGCGCAAGGCGGTGTACCAGGGCGGACTGAAAGTGTTCACCACGTTCGACCCGGCCGCCCAGGCACAGGCGATCGCGGCCCGGGACGAGAGCCTGCCGCTGGAGAACGGTGTGTTCCCCCAGCCGGGAGCCAACCCCGAGACGGGCGAGCCCAACCGCGGCTCGGCCGCGGTCGTGTCGGTCGAGCCCGCCACCGGTGCCGTGCGGACGATGGTCGGCGGTCCCGGGTTCACGAACTGGAAGTACAACCTGGCGACCCAGAACCGGCGCCAGGTCGGATCGTCGTTCAAGACGTTCGTGCTGGCCGCTCTCATGGACCAGGGCCGCTCGCCGGACGACATCATCAACGGCATCGGACCTTGCCGGTTCACCGACCGGTACTCGGAGGGCGGGGTCTACGAGCCGGGCAACTACGCCGACGGCGGCGGCAGCGTCGGCACGATCACCCAGGCGACCCTGCAGTCGTCGAACTGCGCGTTCGTCCGGCTCGGCCTCATCGCCGGCACACCGGCGGTGATCGACATGGCCCGCCGGCTCGGCATCCACCCGGAGACCGACCTGCCCGAGGTGAAGTCGCTGCCGCTCGGAGTGGCGTCGATCACGCCGCTGGAGATGGCCTCGGCCTACGCCACGCTGGCCAACGACGGCGTCTACAACCCGCCGTACCTGATCGACCGGGTCGAGGACCCCCACGGCAACGTGATCTTCGCCCACACGCCGACCCCCGAGGTGAGGGTCTCGCCCCAGACGGCCCGGCTGGTGACCAGCATCCTGGAGCAGAACGTGCAGGGCGGCACCGGCACCCGGGCCCGCATCGCGGGCCAGCAGGCAGCGGGCAAGACCGGCACCACGCAGGGGTCGACCGACGGCTGGTTCGTCGGCTACACGCCATCGCTGTCGACCGCGGTGTGGGTCGGCGGCCTGGGCTGGAACTTCACGATCCAGGTGAACCCCCGGAGCGACAGGGGCATCACCGGCGGCAGCTATCCCGCGCAGATCTGGGGCAGGTTCATGAACGCCTGGCAGGCGAACCACCCGGTCACGGCGTTCTCGCCGCCGACCCCGGTCGCCCCCAGCGGCAGCATGCTGGAGGTGCCGGGCGGCATCGACCTGTCGCCGCTGCCGGCCCCGCCGCCCCCGGAGCCAGCGCCCGAGCCGCAGCCGCAGCCGCAGCCGCAGCCGCCGGGACAGCCGCCGGGGCCGCCGATCCCGATCCCCGGCTCCCCGCAGCCTCCCGGTTGATGGTGAGGGTCGGTGGGCAGGGCGGATAGGGTCGCAGACTGATGAGCCGCTGGGACTCCCTCCTCGCCGTCCAGGAGTTCGACACGCGTGCCGACCAGCTCGCCCACCGGGCGGAGACCCTGCCCCAGCGGGCCGAGCTGGCCGAGATCGGCCGGCAGATGGCCGAGATCGACAGCCGGCTGGCCACTGTCGACCAGCGGGCGGGCGAGCTGTCGCGCAGCCAGCAGCGGCTGGAGGACGAGGTGGCGTCGCTCACCGAGCGGGCCAACCAGGCCGAGAAGCAGCTGTACTCGGGGTCGGTGACCAACCCGCGCGAGCTGCAGGCGCTGCAGGACGACGTGGCGTCGATCCGCCGCCGGATCGGCCATATCGAGGACGACGAGCTCGAGATCATGGAGCTGACGGAGCCGGTCGAGGCCGAGCGTGCCGCGCTGGCCGGCGAGCGCGCGCGACTCGACGGCGAGAGCGCCCGCCTGACCGCCGCGCTGGCCGAGGCCGAGGCCGAGATCGACGCGGAGCTGGCGAGCGTCCGGACCGAGCGGGCCGAGGTGGCGGCGGCGGTGCCGGACGACCTGTGGCCCGAATACGACGCCCTCCGGGCCCAACTCGGCGGGGTGGCGATCGCGAGGCTGGCGGGCTCGACCTGCCAGGGCTGCCATCTGGCGCTCCCGGCGGTGGAGGTCGACCGCATCCGCAAGCTGGGGCCGGACGAGCTCGTCCACTGCGAGGAGTGCGGCCGCCTCCTCGTGCGCGACTGACCGGGCCCCCGGGTGGTCCTCTGGTTCGCGGGCGGCGCGTTCGTGCTGGTGTGGCTGGTGTTCCGCAGCCCGGCCGTCGACTACCGGCTCGTGGTGGTGGGGGCCCTGCTCCCGCTGGCCGAGCTGCCCATCGGCTCGCCCCGGGTGCTCCACAGCCTGACGGGGGCGGCGGCGGTGCTGGCCGTGGCGATGCTCGCCACCCCCCGGCGGCGCCTGGTGCAGCGGCGGCTGGTGGCGATCCCGATCGGCATGCTCATCCACCTGCTGCTCGACGGGATCTGGACCGACACCCGGGCGTTCTGGTGGCCCTTCGCCGGCCTGGCCTGGAGCGACGCCCGGCTCCCGGAGCTGGCCCGGGGCGGCGCCGACCTGGTGCTGGAGGCCGCGGGCGCCGCCGCCCTGTGGTGGTGCTGGCGCCGGTTCCGCCTGTTCGAGCCGGAGCGCCGGCGCCGGTTCCTCCGCACCGGCCAGCTCGACCGCGACGTGGCGGGCCCGTGACGGCCGTCCGGCCGGGGCGTCGGTGATCGTCCTCGTCCGGCACGGCCGGACCGACGCCAACGCCCAGGGGCTGCTCCTCGGCCGTCTCGACCCGGGGCTCGACGCCGAGGGCGCCGGTCAGGCGGCGCGGCTGGCCGCGGCGTGCGCGTCACTCGACGTCGCCCGGGTGGTGACCAGCCCGCTCGGCCGGTGCCGCCAGACGGCCGAGGTGGTCGCCGCTGCGGTAGGCGGCGGCATCGCCCCCGAGGTGGACGACCGCTGGATCGAGCTCGACTACGGCGAGCTGGACGGCCGCCCGCTGGCCGAGGTGCCGGCCGCGACGTGGGCGTCGTGGCGGGCGGACGTCACCTGGTCGCCGGCGGGCGGCGAGTCGCTGGCCAGCCTCGGCGACCGGGTGCGGGCGGCCTGCGTCGACCTCGTGGCCGACGCCCGCGACCGCGACGTGGTCGTGGTCACCCACGTCTCGCCGATCAAGGCGGCGGTCGCCTGGGCGCTCGGCGTGGGCGACGAGGTGTCGTGGCGGATGTGGGTGGCGACGGCCTCGATGACCCGCATCGGCCTGGCTGGCGGGGTGCCGTCGCTGCAGTCGTTCAACGAAATCGGCCACCTCGCGTGACCCGCCGCCCGTAGGGTCGGTCCATGACACAGCCGGTCACCGTCGTCGACGCGTTCACCGACACCCCGTTCTCGGGGAACCCGGCCGCCGTGTGCCTGCTCGCCGCGCCGGCCCCCGAGGCATGGATGCGGGCCGTGGCGGCGGAGATGAACCTGTCCGAAACCGCGTTCCTGGTCCCCCGGGCGGACGGCGGCCACGACCTCCGCTGGTTCACGCCGACGGCCGAGGTCGATCTGTGCGGTCACGCCACGCTGGCGTCGGCCCACGTGCTGGGCGGGTCGGGGCGTTTCCACACGCGGAGCGGGGTGCTCGAGTGCCGGCCGGCCGAGGGCGGGGCGATCGCCATGGACTTCCCGGCCATCCCGACGGTGCCGGTTCCCGAGCCGCCGGACTGGGCGCCGGCGTTGGGTCTGCCGCCGGGGCGCGTCGTCGAGGTCCGGTCGGGCGAGGGTGGCTGGACACTGGCCGAGCTGCCGACCGCCGGCGACGTCGGGGCCATCGTTCCCGACCGAGCGGCGATCCTCGCGCTGGGCGGCCACATCGTGGTGGCCGCGGCGACCGTCGGTACCGAAGGCGTCGACTCGGTGTGCCGGGTGTTCGCCCCGGCGGTCGGCATCGAGGAGGATCCGGTCACCGGCTCGGCCCACTGCGTCCTGGCGCCGTGGCTCGCCGCCCGCACCGGTCGGGACGCATTCGTCGGCGAGCAGGCGTCGGCCCGCCGGGGCGTCGTCGGCATGCAGGTCGCGGGCGACCGGGTGACGCTCACCGGCCGCGCAGTGACGGTCCTCGAGGGCGTCCTCGCCGCCGGGCCGCCGCCGGGCTGAGATCAGCAGTCGACGTCCATCGCCGGGGTGATGTGGTCGGACGGGTCGCCGCCCTCCTGACGGATGACGTCCGCGATGCCGCAGGCCGCGGTCTCCGCCTCCACGTCGAGGACGACGAGCTGACCCATCTCGTCACCGGTCGCCGCGACCGCGGCCTCACCGGTGCCGTCGGCGGCCGTGTCGGCGATGTCGACCAGGATCGCGTAGCGCTGGTCGAAGACGTCGACCAGGTCGTCCCAGTAGGGCCTCGACGCACCGTCGGCCGAGGCGGCGATGTCGCGGAGGTCCTCGTCGTTGACGTCGATCCACTCGTGGGCGTCGACCGCGGCCACCGACAAGCCGTTGGCGTCCCCGGCCTCCGCCTCCTCGGCGACATGCTGGTGCTTCTCGCGCCAGCCTTCGGCCAGCGGCGCGTAGCGGTCCATCGCCTCGGCTGCGTCGCCGTCGCCGGACATCGCCCCCGGGAGCCCGGCGCCGAGACTGCCGACGACGATGCCGATCGCCAGCACCAGGATCCCGGCCGCGACCAGCCCGGCGAGGACCCACGCGGTCGTGCCGGGGTGGGTCGGCGGGTCGGGCTCGACAACCGGCTCGGGCACCCGCTGGGCGTCCTCGTCGATCTGGCGGACCCCGCAGGACGAGCAGAAGTGGTCGCCGACCTCCATCGGGTGGCCACAGCCCGTGCACCGCCGGATCGTCGTGATATCCGGGGTGAGTGACATGCCCCAAGGATTCCCGCGGAGCGCCCCGGTCAACCCCCGACGGGCCGGCGCACCACCGCGTCCCGCGAGCGGATCTTCACCTCGGTGAAGCCGGCCGCGTCGTACATCCTCCGCCCGCCCCGGAAGTTGGTCCCGGCCGGCACGTCGCCGGTCCGCGGGTAGGCCTCGACCGCGTCGGCCCCCCGGCCGGGCGCGTCGGCGATCACGCGGTCGAGCAGCCGCCGGGCCAGCCCGTGGCCGCGGTAGGGCGGGGCGATGGCGAAGCAGGCGACCGCCACGGTCTCCTCGTCGGCCGCGTCGTCCCGGCGGAACAGGGTCGTGTCGCCCCGTCGCGAGGCGTTGACCCAGCCGGCCGGTCGCCCGTCGACGTAGGCGAGGTAGCCGAACGCGATGCCCCGGCGGAGCAGGCCGACCATCTCGGCCCTGCGCTCGGTCCAGTGCCGCCCCTCCGGCAGCGGGCCGTGAGGGGTCAGCTCGTGGGGCTCGAGGCAGTAGCAATCGGAGTCCTGGGGCGTGCCGACCATGGCGTCGTGGTCGAAGAAGTCCAGCCAGTCGTCGATGCGGTCCTCGGTCACCGGTTGGATGTCGACGTCCCCGAGGTGGTCGAGGCGCTCCGCCGATCCGGTCATCCGGGCCTCGCCCTCGAAGAAGTTCCGGACAGCCATGTCGGGGTACGGCAGGTCGGGATGGGCGGCGCGGACATGGGCCAGCCCTGCCTCGCCGTAGGTCGTGAGGTCGTCCCCCTCGACCGGCGTGCCGCACGTGAAGCAAGGGCGCGAGATCATGCGCCGCCGAGCGTGTAGGCCACAACGCCGCCGAGGGGGTTGGCGGGCGCGGTCAGGAACCAGAACCCGTGGGGCGCGAGCACATGCCCGCTGACGACGCTGACCCCGGCCCCGAGGTCGCCGCCGGGCTCGGCGGTCCACAGGACGTCGCCGTTGGCGGCGTCGAGCGCGTGCAGCACCCCCGGGACCGTGGGCTGGTAGACGACGCCGTTGGCCACGGCCATGGCGCCGAAGGTGGCGCCGGCCATGGGCCGCTGCCACAGCACCGCGCCGGTGGCGGCGTCGAGCGCGAAGGTCGTCGACTGGTGGCTCGGATCGGCGGGGTTCGTGAGAGCGGCCGTGTTCATCGTGTTGGACGCGACGTAGATGGCACCGTCGCCGCCGGCCGTAGCGTCATAGGCCGCGGTCACCATGACCCCGCCCAGCGGGCTGCCGGCGGTGAGCTGGCGGGCCCACACGGTCTCGCCGGTGGCGCGGTCGAAGGTGGCGTAGATCCCGGCCTTGTCGGCCACCCCGACCAGGTCCCGCCCGCCGGCCCGGAACAGGTTGGGGGAGGCGCCGATGTCGGCGTCGGGGCCCCGGGGCGGAGGTGTGAAGAACGTGTAGACGTCCCCGGCGGTGAACTGGCGCCACCAGGCCAGCTCGCCGGTGCCGTAGCGGATGGCCAGCAGGGAGTCGGACGTGGGCCCGGCCGGCGCCTCGTAGGCCTGGCCAGTGCCGATGTAGGCCAGGCCCAGCGCCGGGTCGACCGCCGCGCTCGACCAGACCGAGACGCCGGCCCCGTCGGTCCCCGAGCTGACCGGGAGCCGCCAGCGCTCGGCGCCGGTCGCCGGGTCGAGCCCGACGACCGAGCCCCGGAACGTGTAGTCGGTCTTGGGGATCGC
Source organism: Actinomycetota bacterium (assembly GCA_046730015.1). Taxonomy (GTDB): domain Bacteria; phylum Actinomycetota; class Acidimicrobiia; order Acidimicrobiales; family VFJN01; genus ZC4RG19. The sequence continues at coordinate 273 of JBKPHT010000256.1, read as the reverse complement.
CAGCTCGACCGAGGCGACGCCGATCACCAGCACGTCCCCGCCGCCGGTCGGCGGCGCGGGAGCCAGCACCGGCGAGGAGAAGATCCGGGTGTTGGGATGGGAGTCGAGCGCGACGTTCCACACCTCGGTCCCGGTGTCCCGGTCGAGCGCGTGGAGCCGGCCCCGGGCATCGCCCAGGTAGACGAGGTGGTCGGTGACGAGCGGCGAGTCGTCGATGATCGTTCCCGCCGGGGCAACCTGGTTCTGCCACACCGGCGCCCCGGTCCCGAGGTC
>JBKPHT010000255.1:0-14450 GCA_046730015.1 Actinomycetota bacterium | reverse complement strand
ACGACGAGGGGACGGCGCCGGTGAGCGACCGGCCGGAGCGACCCGACGGCCCCGCGGCGACCTTCGCCGGGCCGCTCGCGGGCGGCAACGGCATCTTCCTGGCCACCGCCGAGCCGGGGCCGCCCCTGGCGGACGACGGCTACGTCGAGGCCGAGTACTCGGCCACCGGCACCGCGGTCCTGTACACGTCGGACGGGGACCTCCCCGCCGATGGCACGTTCGCCCTCGCACCGGGGGAGGCGGCCGGGTACACCACCCGGCTGGTGGTTCGCCGGCCCGCCGAGTCCGCCGCGTTCAACGGGACGGTCGTGGTCGAGTGGCTCAACGTGAGCGGAGGCGTCGACGCGGCCGCCGACTACACGTACCTCGCCGACGAGGTGCTGCGCGGGGGCTACGCGTGGGTCGGCGTCTCGGCCCAGCGGATCGGCATCGAGGGTGGGAGCGTGGCGGTGGAGGCCCCCGGTGCCGCCGAGGCCGGCGCCGGGCGCGGGCTGCGGGCCATGGACCCCGAGCGCTACGGCGACCTCAGCCATCCCGGCGACGCCTTCTCGTACGACATCTACACCCAGGTGGCGCGCGGCCTGCGGTCACCGGGCGAGGTGGACCCGCTCGGGGGCCTCGACGCCGAGCGCGTCCTGGCGGTCGGCGAGTCGCAGTCGGCGTTCGCGCTCACCACCTACGTGAACGGCGTCCAGCCGCTCACCGGCGCGTTCGACGGGTTCCTCGTCCACAGCCGGGGCGGGGCCGCCGCCGCGCTGGGACAGCCGGGCGCGGCCATCGACATCGCGGGCACGATCGGCGGGAAGCCCACGACGATCAGGTCCGACAGCGACGTGCCCGTCATCGTCGTCCAGACCGAGACCGACGTGCTCGGCATCCTCGGGTACCTGCCGGCTCGTCAGGCCGACAGCGAGACCTTCCGCCTGTGGGAGATCGCCGGGACGGCGCATGCCGACAGGTTCCAGGTCGGCCCGATCGAGGACGCGCTCGGCTGTGCCAAGCCGATCAACCGGGGCCAGCAGGTCTTCGTCCTGCGGGCGGCCCTGCGTCACCTCGACACCTGGGCCGCGGACGGCACGCCCCCGCCGAAGGCGCCGCGGCTGGAGGTGGACGAGAGCGGCCCGGCGCCGACCTTCGTGCTCGACCCGGTGGGCAACGTCAGCGGCGGGATCCGCACCCCGGCCGTCCAGACCCCAGTCGACGTGCTCTCGGGCATGCCCGTCGAGGGCTCGTCGATCATCTGCCTGCTCATGGGCAGCACCACGCCGCTCGACGCCGGCCGGCTGGCTCAGCTGTACCCGTCGCGGGACCGGTACCTGGCCGAGTACGAGTCGGCCACCGACGAGCTGATCGACGCCGGCTTCGGTCTGGAGGACGACCGCGACCAGATGCTGGACGAGGCGGACCCGGACCGCATCGCCGGCTGACCGCGGCGGCCTCATGGGTGGCCCGGCGCTACGGGCGGGTGAGCGCCTGGTTGGCGTCCGTCACCGCGCGATGTCGCGGTGAGAGGCGCCAACCCGGAACCGTGGGGGCGAGCCGCCTGTTGACGTCCGTCGCCGCGCGATGTCGCGGTCGGCGACGCCAATCCCGGGGTCGACGTGCCGCTACCGGGTCAGGGCGCTGTCGGCGGCGCCCGCGTGGATCTCGACCGCGCGCCAGCAGTACCAGGCGACCACGGTGCGGTACGGGCGGTAGGGCTCGCCGAGCGGTTCGAGCTCGCGCGCCGACGGCATCGGGACCTTCCACGCGAGGCCGTAGCCCTGGCGGACCCCGAGGTCACCGACCGGCCACACGTCGAGGCGCCGGAGCCGGAAGATCAGGAACATCTGGGCGGTCCACGGTCCGATGCCGCGGACGGTCGAGAGGCTGGCGACGATGTTCTCGTCCGACTGGCGGGACAGGCGGCGCGGCGCCAGCACGACCGTCCCGTCGACCACCTTCGTCGCCAGGTCGCGCAGCGAGCGGATCTTGTTGGTCGACAGCCCGACTGCCCGGAGCGTCTCGTCCGACAGGGAGAGGAGCGCCTGCGGGTCCACGTCCCCGTCGACCGCGGCGACCAGACGACCATGGATGGCTCGCGCCGCCGCACCGGCGAGCTGCTGGTAGACGATCGCCTCGACGAGCGCCGCGAAGTGCGACGCCGTGCCTCGCCGACCGATGCGGATCGGGCCGGCCGCCTCGATCAGGCCGGCGAGGACGGGGTCCCGGGCCGCCAGGATCTCGGCGGCTGAGGCGGGCGTCACCCGTCCGACCACAGGTGCCGTCCGCCGTGGTTCACCGGGGGCCCGGGGCCGGGTCGGCGAGCGGCGCGGCCCGCTCGCGCTTGAACACGACCTCCCGGTAGACGCCGAACTTGCCGAGCGCCGACAGGCAGACCGAAACCGCGGTGGCGACCAGGTAGTTGACGTTCAGCCCCAGGTGGAGGGCGAGGAAGATGGCGTACTCGAGGGCCCGGAACGCGGCCGAGGTGACCACGGTCTCGGCGAACTGGCGTCCCCAGTGCACCGTCTGGCCGGGGAACACCCAGACGCGCAGGAGCGTGAAGTTGACGACCAGCGCCGCGACCATCGCGATCGCCGGCGACAGCGTCTCGGAGACCCCGAGCACCTCGTGGAGCGCCGCGGTCGCGCCGATGATGAAGACGAAGCTGAACGCCGACGCGAGCACGTACCGCGGCATGTCACGGAGGGCCTCCACGGCGGGCGAGTCTACGTCGGAGCGCCGGCGGCTCCCGGTGTCGGCACCTGGTCCAGCGGGTCGACGCGCAGGCGCGACAGATCCAGCCGCTTGATGCGCCACTCACCGTCCTCGCGCACGTACTCCTCGATGTAGTGGCCGTAGCCCTTGAGGCCGAAGCGCTCCCGGCCCTCCGCCGCCGGGAACTCGACGTAGTCGAACATCGCCCAGATGCCGCGGGCGGTGTCGTCGCCGGTGATCTCGATCTCCGGCATGTGCCCGTGGTGGACGGTGGTGACGCCCTCGAGCACCGTGCTCACCGAGCGCACGATGGCCTCCCGCCCGTCCTCCGAGACGCCGCCCTCGGGCACCTCGAGGTGGGCGTCCCGCGCGAAGACCGTGCCGAACTCGTCCCAGTCCTTGCGGTCCAGCGACCGGAAGTACCGGGCCTTCAGGCGCTTGATGTCCTCGATGTCGACAAGTCGCTGCAGCAGCGCTCGTTCGTCCACGATCCCCTCGTCCTCTCTGCCCGCCGTCCCGACGTCCTGGGCCGTCACGACCGCTCCATCCGGTCGAACGCGGCGTCCATCGCATCGCGCCGCCGGTTGTACTCCCGCCGGTAGGTACCGTGCGTGAGGATGTACGGCTCGTCGGCCAGCAGGTCGGCGAGCAGGTTCCGCACCGCGTGCTCGGCGGTGGCCACGTCGCCGTCGGACATGCCGCGGCTGGAGAGCATCGCCTCGATGTCGTCGGGGAGCGTCACCGACTCGCCGAGCTCCCGGGGCCGGGCCAGCGCGCTGCTCTCGAGGTGCCGGGTCATCATGCCCGCCGGGAACACCAGGCTCACCCCGATGCCCTCGGCCGCCAGCTCCTCGCGCAGGGTCTCGCCGAACCCCATGACGGCGAACTTGCTGGTCTGGTACACGCCGAGGCGCACCCCGGGCGCCAGCACCCCGGAGGAGGCGGTGAGCACGATGTAGCGCCAGCCCGTGTGGGCCCGGAGCAGCGGCAGGAACTCGCGCACGGTGCGCACCGTGCCCATGACGTTGACGTTGAGGACCCAGGTCCAGTCCTCCTCGGTGAGGCGGTCGATCGCCCCGAACTGCTGCACGCCGACGTTGGCGCAGAGCAGGTCGCACCCGCCCAGCGCGTCGGCGACGTGCTTGGCCGCCGCGGCGACCGAGTCGGCGTCGCCGACGTCGGTGCGCACCGCCGTCGTGGGCACCCCGAACTCCTCGGCCAGGCCGTTGGCGGTCGCCGTGGCCCCGGCCTCGTCGATGTCGAGCGCGGCCACGGCCATCCCCACCTCGGCGAACGTGCGGGCCATCGCGGCGCCGAGCCCGGAGCCGCCGCCCGTCACCACGGCGATGCGCCCGGCCAGATCCTCGGCACGGGTCATGGCCGGCCGGCCCCCGGGACGTCCGCCCGCACGGTGACGACCGACCCCGTGGGGATGGGCCGCCGGTCGGGCTTCGACCACACCTCGTTGGTGCAGACGAACAGCGTCCGGCGGTCCTCGCCGCCGAGGACACATGCGAGCGGGTGGTGCTCGAACGAGATCTCCCGGTCGATCGTGTCGTCGGTGATGTGAACGACCCGCCGGGCGAGCGGGTCGGCGGCCCAGACGCCCCCCTCCGCGTCCAGGCAGATCCCGTCCGGCGCTACGAAGGGCATGTCCGCGGCCGGCGTCAGCGGCACCGGGCTGCGGTCGGACAGCAGCCCGTCGCGCACCGCGTAGCGGCTGAGCCGGGCGCCGGCGGACTCGGCGACGACCAGCGACTTGCCGTCGTCGGCCAGGGCAACGCCGTTGGGGACCATCAGGTCGTCGGCCCCCACCTCGACCGTGCCGTCCGGTGCGACCCGGATCATCACCGTCGGCTCGAAGGCCGTGTCCATGTCCCACATCTCGCGGCCGAACTGGGTCACGTAGGCGCTCCCGTCCGGGCCGACGATCATGTCGTTGACCTGGTGCGGTGCGAGGCTGCGCAGGTCGGCGTGCACGACGGCCGCGCCCGCGTCCAGGCGGTAGACCACCCGGCCCAGCATGCCCGCCACGAGCATCCGCCCGTCCGGCAGCCAGCCGAGCCCGCCCGGATCCTCGTCGTCGGGGAAGCGGTGCACGACGTGGCGGGCCCCGTCGGCGTCGAAGCGGTAGACGGTGTGGTCCCACATGTCGGACAGCCAGAGCGCGCCGTCGTGCCAGCGCGGGCACTCCGGGAAGTGCAGGTCGGTCGCGAAGACGGTCGGCATGGTGCGGCTCCTCTACAGGCCTCGGCTACAGACCCCGGACGGCATCGTGGAACGACTCGAGCTCCCGCGGGATGTCGGGCCCCGCGGGCTGGAAGGCCACCTCGGTGACACCTTCGTCGCGCCTCGCCTCGATCCTCGCCCGCACCTCCGACGCCGACCCGGTGCAGGTGAGCGACGTGATGAGGTCGGGCGTGAGGTACGGGCGGTCCTGATCGGTGACCTCCACGAGGTGGCCGGCGTGGACGGCGAGGTGACGGACCGGTGCGGGCACCCGGTCCATCTGCTCGCACCAGGGCTCGACCAAGCGGGCCCCGGCGACGTACGCCCCGTGCAGCACGACGGCGGCCGCCGGGCCGGCGGCGGCGAGCACCCGCGGGCTCGAGGGCGACTCGCCCTCGTCCATGACGGTCCCGTACACGAGCGACACGTGCGGGCTCAGGCCGTCCATGGACGTCATGCTGAAGATCCCGTCACCGAGCCGGGCCGCGACCTCGGCGCCCCGGGGGCCTTCGGCCGCGATGATCCACGGCACCGAGATGGGCCGCGGCGGAGCGAACCCGGCGGGGTGCATCATCCGGATGGCGGCGCCCTCCCAGTCCACCTGCTCGCCACGGAGCAGCGCCTGGACGGTGCTCACCCAGTCCTCGACGAACCGCCACCGCAGGGCCGGCTTCCCCAGCGCGGCCCGGCCGCTGAAGCCGGTGCCGATGCCGATGGCGACCCGCTCCGGGGCGAGCTCGGCGAGCGTGGCGATCGACGCGGCGGCATCCATCGGGTGACGGAGGCTGGGGATCATCACGCCGGTGCCCAACCCCATCGTGGTGGTGCGATCCGCGCTGCGGGCGAGGGTCATGAAGGCGTCGTGGTAGAGCGCCGGTGAGTCGTACACCCAGGCGCGCTGGTAGCCGAGCTGCTCGGCGAACGCCACGTGCTCCGGGGTCGCGGCGGAGGGGGCGAAGGCGCACGAGATCGTGAGTGTCATGTCGCAGGCTCCCCCTCGGTTCGATTTGAATATAAGATATGAACACGGGGATGACCACTCGGACGAGGGGGATTCGCATGGACACCGAGGTCTGGCGTGCCGAGCGCCTGCTGATCGACGGCAAGCAGGTCGACGCCACCGACGGCAGGACGTTCGAGAACGTCAACCCTGCCACCGAGGAGGTGATCGGCGTCGCGGCCGACGGCTCGGCGGCCGACATGGACGCCGCCATCGGCGCGGCCCGGCGGGCCTTCGACACCACCGCCTGGTCGACCGACGTCGGCCTCCGGGTCCGGTGCCTGCGCCAGCTCGCCGACGCGCTCACCGCCAACGCGGAGCTGATCCGGGCCACGATCGTCGCCGAGGTCGGCAGCCCCCTGGTGCTGACCCACGGCGCGCAGCTCGACGCCCCCGTCGCCGGCGTCGGCTGGGTCGCCGACCTTGTCGAGCGCTACGAGTGGGAGCAGGACCTCGGGACCGCCGAGCCGTTCGGGGTCCCCAGCCGCCGCTACGCCCGCCGGGAGGCGGCCGGCGTGGTCGCCGCCATCACGCCGTGGAACTTCCCCATGCAGATCAACCTGGCCAAGGTGGTGCCGGCCCTGGGCGCGGGCAACACCGTGGTGCTGAAGCCGGCGCCCGACACGCCCTGGACCGCCCTGCTCCTGGGCCAGATCGTGGCCGAGCACACCGACATCCCCCCGGGCGTTCTGAACATCGTGACCTCCTCGGACCACCAGGTCGGCGCCCAGCTGTCGGCCGACCCGAGGGTGGACCTCGTGTCGTTCACCGGGTCGACGGCCACGGGGCGCCGGATCATGGTCGCCGCCGCCGACACCATCAAGAAGACCTTCCTCGAGCTCGGCGGCAAGTCCGCGCTCATCGCTCTGGACGACGCCGACCTGGCCACCGCCGCCTTCGGCGCCGCCTTCCAGATCACCACCCACGCCGGCCAGGGCTGCGCCGTCACCAGCCGGCTGCTCCTCCCCCGGGCCCGCTTCGACGACGGCGTGGACGCGGTGGTGGACGCCGTCAAGCAGATCCCGTACGGCGATCCCACCGACCCCAGCGTGATGATGGGGCCGCTGATCCGCGAGCCGCAGCGCCAGCGGGTGCTGGGCTACATCCGGACGGGTGCCGACGAGGGGGCCACGGTCGCCCTCGGCGGCGGCGTGCCCGCCCACCTCGAGCGCGGCTACTACGTCGAGCCGACCGTGCTCGTGGACGTCGACCCCGGTGCCACGGTCGCCCAGGAGGAGATCTTCGGCCCGGTGCTCGTCGTGCTCCCCTATGACGACGACGACCACGCCGTCGAGATCGCCAACCGGTCGAGCTACGGCCTGTCCGGCGGGGTGGTGAGCGCCGACCTGGAGCGGGCCCGGGCCGTCGGCAACCGGATCCGCACCGGCACGATGTCGCTCAACGGCGGGGTGTACTACGGCGCCGACGTGCCCTTCGGCGGCTACCGCCAGAGCGGGATCGGGCGCGAGAGCGGCGTGGCCGGGTTCGAGGAGTACCTCGAGATCAAGACGATCGCCGAGCCGGCGTGACCGGCCCGCAGGAGGACCGATGACGCAGACCACCGACATGCCGCCGACCGGGCCCCGCGACGTCTACTGGGACCCGTTCGACCCGGCGCTGCGGGACGAGCCCTACGCGCTCTGGCGCCGGTTGCGCGACGAGGCGCCCTGCTACCACAACGACCGGTACGACTTCTACGTGCTGAGCCGGTACGCGGACGTGGCGGCGGCCCACCTCGACGTCAGGACCTACATCTCGTCGCACGGCACCTCGCTCGAGCTGATGGGGCCCGATCCCATCCCGGGCGGGCAGATCATCTTCCTCGACCCTCCCGAGCACACCCGCCTGCGGGCGCTGGTGTCGCGGGCGTTCACCCCCCGCCGCATGGCCGCGCTGGACGGCCGGATCCGCGAGATCTGCCGCGGCCTCCTCGACGCCCGGATCGGGGCCGAGTCGTTCGACTACGTCCAGGACTTCGGGGCCATCGTGCCCCCCACGGTCATCTCCTCGCTGCTCGGCGTGCCCGAGTCGGACCAGGAGGAGCTGCGGCACGTCGTCGACGCGGTCTTCCACATCGAGGACGGTGTCGGGATGGTCAACGAGACGTCGCTGAACGCGATCGGGAAGATCGACGAGTACCTGGTCGGCCAGATCAGGGACCGGCGGGCCAACCCGCGCGACGACATGCTCTCGGCGCTCGCCACCGCCGAGGTGGCCGACGAGCACGGCGAGGTCGGGCGCCTGTCGTCGGCGCAGGCCGCGGACTTCGGCAAGGTGCTTTTCATCGCCGGCACCGAGACCGTCGCGCGGCTGATCGGCTGGGCCGGCTCGGTGTTGGCCACCCATCCCGACCAGCGGGCCGAGCTGGCCGCCGATCCGTCGTTGATCCCCGGCGCGATCGAGGAGCTGCTCCGCTACGAGGCGCCCTCGCCGGTGCAGGCCCGCTGGACCACGGCCGCCGTCGAGATGCACGGCACCACGATCCCCGCCGGCTCGAAGGTGGTGCTCCTCACCGGCGCCGCCGGGCGCGACGAGCGCAAGTACCCCGATCCCGACCGGTTCGACATCCACCGGGAGTTCGACCACCACGTCTCGTTCGGCCACGGCATCCACTTCTGCATCGGCGCCGCCCTCGCCCGCACCGAGGGTCGCATCGCGCTCGAGGAGACCCTCCGGCGCTGGCCCACGTGGGAGGTCGACCACGACGAGGCGGAGCTGCTCTACACCAGCACGGTCCGCGGCTACGAGAAGCTCCCCATCCACCTCCCCGCGACGGCGTAGGGGGGCTGGTGGACATCGACGGCAACGTGGCGCTCGTGACCGGCGGCGCCTCCGGCCTGGGCGAGGCGACCACCCGCCACCTGCACCGGCTCGGGGCCCACGTGGTCGTGTTCGACCGCGACGAGGCGCGAGCCAAGTCGCTGGTGGCCGATCTCGGCGACCGGGCCGACCATGTGGCCGGCGACGCGACCGACGAGGGCGACACCCGTGACGCGGTCGACGCCGCCGCCGGGCTCGGCGAGCTCCGCATCGTCTGCGCCATCGCCGGGGGCGGCGCCCAGGGGCAGCGGACCGTCGCCCGCGACGGCACCCCCCACGACCTCCGGCTCTTCGTGGACACGATGCACCTCAACATGCTGTCCACGTTCAACACGCTGCGGCTCTCGGCGGCCGCCATGGACGGGCTGGAGCCGGCCAACGCCGACGGCGAGCGGGGGGTGATCGTGCTCACGGGCTCGCTCGCCGGCTACGAGGGCCAGATCGGCACCCTGGCCTACGGCGCGGCCAAGGCCGGCGTCATCGGCATGACCCTCATCGCCGCCCGCGACCTGGCGGCGATGGGCGTGCGGGTCAACTGCATCGCCCCCGGCACCATGAACACCCCCGCGTGGGACGCCGCCTCCCCCGACGTCAAGGCCGCGCTCGAGGCCAAGGTGCCCTTCCCCCGACGCCTGGGCCACCCGGAGGAGTTCGCCTCGCTGGCGGCCCACCTGGTGACCAACGGCTACATCAACGGCCACGTGGTGCGGCTCGACGGCGGGATCCGCTTCGACCCCCGCTGAGCCCACCCGCGCCCAAGGAGCTCCCCCGATGACCGAAGCAGTGATCGTCGCCGCCGCTCGCACGCCGATCGGCCGCGCCCACAAGGGCTCGCTCGTCGACGTCGACGCGTTCGAGCTGGCCCGGATCGCGGTCGGCGCGGCGATCGACCGCTCGGGGGTGCCGGTCGCCGACCTCGACGACATCGTGGTCGCCGAGTCGTTGCAGGGCGGCGGCGTGATCGCCCGCAACATCGCCGTGCGGTTGGGCCTCGACCACGTCCCCGGGCTGGCCGACAACCGCCACTGCGCCGCCGGCCTGAGCGCCGTGCAGATCGGCGCCGCCGGCATCCGCGCGGGCATGGACCGCGTGGTCGTGGCCGGCGGCACCGAGAGCCTGAGCTCGCTGCCCCAGGTGCTGAAGTCGGTCCCCGCCTCCGCCGGTGACCCCCGGCCGTGGATGTCGGCCAGCCATCCCGAGACCCCGGACGCCCCGGCGTGGGACATGTCGATCACGGTCGGCGAGAACGCTGCCCGGATCGCGGGGGTGACCCGGGAGGCGGCGGACGAGTGGGCCTACCACTCGCACCGGCGCGCGGCGGCGGGCGTCGCGTCCGGCGCGTTCGCCGAGGAGATCGTGCCGGTGGAGGTGGCGGGCGGCGAGGGCGGCACCCGGTGGTTCGACGCCGACGAGCATCCCCGGGCCGACACCACGCTCGAGCGCCTTGCGGCGCTCCCGGTGCTGCACCCCGAGCTCGCCGGGGCGACGGTCACGGCCGGCAACGCCGCGGGGCTCAACGACGCGGCGGCGGCGCTGGTCCTCGCCGGCGACGACTATGCGCAGGCCCACGGCCTCACGCCGCTCGCCAGGATCATCGCCTGGGGGTCGGTCGGCATCGAGCCGGCCCGCACCGGCCTGGCCCCTACGCTCGCCATCCCGCGGGCGCTGGAGCGGGCGGGCATGAAGCTCGGCGACGTCGACCTGTTCGAGATCAACGAGGCGTTCTGCTCGATGGCCGTCGCGTCGAGCCGGGCGCTCGGCCTCGACCACGACGTCGTCAACGTCAACGGGAGCGGCTGCGGGCTCGGGCATCCGATCGCCGCCACCGGCGCCCGCATGGTCGTGACCATGCTCCACGAGCTGCGCCGGCGCGGCGGCACCGTCGGCTGCGTCGCCATGTGCGCGGGCGGGGGCATGGGCTCCGCGCTGCTGTTCGAGCTGGTCTGAACCCAGGAGGGCCTGGGAGGGAGGGGAGCACATGTCCCGGTACGCACGTGACGAGGTCGACGAGGCCTTCCAGCGCTACTGGAAGGTCGGCTGCGTCGACGAGGACTGGGCGGCGTGGACCGAGCTGTTCACCCCCGACGTCGTCTACGTCGACCACTTCTGGGGGCCGCTGCACGGCCGCGAGGAGGTCGACCCGTGGATCCACGCCGTGATGAAGGGGGTGCCCGAGATCTACACCGTCCTGGACTGGTATGCCATCGACGGCGACAGGGTCGTCTTCCGGATGCAGAACCGGCGCGACAACCCCGACGGCGAGGGCCCGCCGTACTTCGACTTCCCCGGCCTGTCGGTGCTCACCTACGCCGGCGACGGCCTGTGGTACGCGGAGGAGGACTACTGGGACCGCGACGGCGCCCGCCGCACCACCGGCGAGTACGTCGCGGCCTGCAGGCGGGCGGGCGTCACGACCCCGGAGGAGCGGATGCGCCGCGGGTATTGGCCCGACGGCCCCGACTGGGCGCGCACCGACGCACCGCCGTCGCCGTCGTGGCTCACGCGCGACGACCTGCCCGGCATCACCAGGCCAGGCGAGCTGCGCGCCCTGCTCGCTCGGGGCTGACCGGCCGACGACCGAGACCTTCAAAGGAGACCTCACCATGGCGAAGTACCTGGTCACCGGGGCCACCGGCCTGATCGGTTCCAACATCGCGCGGCTGCTGCTGGCCGAGGGGGACGATGTCCGGGCCCTCGTCCGACCCGGCAGCGACGTCGAGCCGCTCACCGCCATCGGCGTGGAGCCCTTCGAGGGCGACATCACCGCCGCGGACGACGTGATGCGAGCGGCCGAAGGGTGCGGCACGGTCATCAACTCCGCCGCCGTGCTGGGTGGCGCCGCCCAGCAGATCGACGAGCAGCGGGCCACCAACGTCGACGGGGCCCACCACGTGTTCGACGCCGGACAGGCCCACGGCACGCGGGTGGTCACGCTCAGCACCACCACCTTCCTCCAGCACGACACCCCGCTCACCGAGGACTCCCCGGTGGCGGCCGACTGGAACGACGACCCCTACACGGTCACCAAGGGGGCCGCCTACCAGGAGGCCATGCGCCGGGTGGCCGACGAGGGGGCCGACATCGTGGTGGTCATCCCGGGCGGCACGTTCGGTCCCGGGGTGTCGGTCAGGCGAGCGCTCGGCCCGACGAGCTACAACCGGGCGCTCCGGGGAGCGCTGAACGGCAAGATCCCCGAGTACGTGAGCTACCCCGTGCCATGGGTCTTCGCCGAGGATGTGGCGGCGGCGTCGATCGCCGCGGCCCGTCACGGCAAGGCCGGGAACAAGTACCTGGCGTTCGGCGTCGAGGACGCCCAGAGCACGGCGGCGTGGCTGAACGTCGCCTGCGAGGTGGCGGGCGTGCCGCACCGGGTGGACGACGTGGTCATCGACCCGGACGACGCGGAGATGGTCGCCCGCTATGGCGACACGCTGGTCGCGCTGAGCCAGCGCCGGTTCCCCGTGCCGTGGTTCGACAACCGCCGCACCCGGGCCGAGCTGGGCTACGCCCCGCGCCCGCTGCGCGAGGCGATGGAGATCACCTGCGACTGGCTGCGCCGGGAGGGCCAGATCCGGGACTGACCGTCCGCGCTCACGCCTGCGCGGGGAGCGCCGATTCGACGAGCCGGGCCATCGCGTCAGCGCAGGCGTCCAGCGCGTCGGTGCGGCGTGCGGCCCGGGCGAGCACGAAAGCGCCCTCGAGGGCGGAGAGGATCGTGTGCGCCAAGGCCCGCGCCTGCGTCGCCTCGATCCCCTCCGACCGCATCAAGGCGGTGAGGCCGTCGAGCCACGAGTCGAACACCTCGGCGGTCGCGAGCCGGAGCCGTTCGTTGGTGCTGGCGACCTCCAGCGCGACGGTCTCGACCGGGCACGCGTCCGCGTAGCCGGTCGCGGCGAGGTCCCGGCCGGCGGCGATGAACGCCTCCCGGACGCCGGACACGAGGTCGGGCTCGGCGAGGAGCTTCTCCGTGACCAGCTGCCCGTAGTAAGCGCCGGCCCGCTTGACCGTCTCGGCGGCCAGCTCGTCCTTGCCGCCGGGGAAGTGGTGGTAGAGCGATCCGAACGGCGCCTGGGCCTGGTCGAGGATCTGCTTGATCCCGGTGCCGGTGAGGCCCTGCCGCCGGAACAGCTCGGAGCTCGCGTCGAGGATCCGTTCTTTGGCGCTGCTCATCGGCTCATCGTAGTCTACGATCTGACTAGATTGATCTATCTAGAAGGTTGTTCCATCTAGGAAGCTGATCCATCGAGGAACGGCCGCCCGTCGAGGAGGGCTCATGGAACCAAGCGCCCCGACCACCCCTGCGACCCGTCCCGCCGACGCCGAGCTCCGACCCGTCGACCGCCCCACCCGGGTGCTGCGGGCGCTGCTGGTCCTCGGGGTCGTCGAGTCCTTCGTGCACTACACCGACAACACCCTGCGCTACGACGACTACACCGCCAGCGATCCGTCGCTGGTGGGGTCGCTCGTCACCCGCCCGATCATCCCGATCAGCTGGGTGCTCTTCACCGCCGCCGCGGTGATCGGCTACCGCCGCTTCCGCCAGGGCCGCTGGCCCCAGGCGGCGGCGTGGATCGGCGCCTACTCCGTCAGCGGGCTCATCAGCGTCCTGCACTACGTCGACATCAGCCTGTCCGACCTGAGCGCGTTCCAGAACACGTTCGTGTTCCTGGACGTCCTCCTCGGTACCCTCGTCCTCGGCTTCGCGATCTGGACCGCCCTGCGGGCTCCCGCCCTTCCCCGACCCGACTGATCGACGGCCCGGTGCCGCTCAGCGGCCCAGGCCCCGCCGCAGGGCGTCGACCATCTCGGCCTGCTGGCGACGGGACACCTCCGCGGGGAGGATCGTCGAGCCGTGGAACGTCCCGGCGAACTGGTGCAGCTCGACCGAGACCCCGGCCTGCAGGAGGCGGAGCGCGTAGACGACGCCCTCGTCGCGGAGCGGGTCGTACTCGCAGGTCGACACGTAGGCCGGGGGCAGGCCCGACAGATCCTCGGCGCGCGCCGGAGCCGCGTAGGGCGAGGTGTCGCCGTCGGCGCCGTCGCCCAGGTAGTAGCGCCAGCTGCGCTCGGCGGACGGGCGGTTCCACATCGGGGTGTCGGTGAAGGCCACCATCGACGGCGTCTCGAGGCGATCGTCGAGCTCGGGGATCCCCAGCAGCTGGAAGCACAGCGACGGACCACCGCGGTCGCGGGCGAGGAGCGCCAGCCCCGCCGCCAGGCCGCCGCCCGCGCTTTGGCCGGCCACCGCGATCCGCGCCGAGTCCACGCCGAGCGCGCCGGCCTCGCCCGCCAGCCACACCAGGGCCGAGTAGCAGTCCTCCAGGGGCGCCGGGAAGGGGTGCTCAGGGGCGAGCCGGTAGCCGACCGACACCACCAGCGCGCCCAGGGCGTCGGCGAGCGAGGCGGCGCCCGCGTGCTCGGTGTCGAGGTCGCCGACGACGAAGCCCCCGCCGTGGATGTGGAGCACGGCGGGCACCGGGGCGCCGTCCCGCGGCGGCAGGTAGACGCGCACCGGGACCTCGTTGCCGTCCGCCCCGGGGACGGTCCGGTCGACGGTCGTCACCCCCTCGGGCATCGGCGGCCGCGGGTACTCCGCCAGCATCCGCCGCAGCGCGGCGCGGGCCTCCTCGGGCTCGCCCATCGGCGGCTTCGGGAGGAAGGCGACGGCGGCAGCCAGCTCCGGGTCGAGGTTCATCGGTCT
>JBKPHT010000254.1:0-3918 GCA_046730015.1 Actinomycetota bacterium | reverse complement strand
AGAGACAGGCCCAGTCCCGGCCGACCGGCAGCCGCCCGGCCAGGTCGGCGGCCCACCGGCCCCAGGTGGCGGCCCGCGTCGTCGCGCCGTAGCGGCGGGGGTCCGACCAGGCGGCCGACCAGGCCCGCCACGCGGCCCGCTCGGTCCGCCCCGCGTGCTCGGCCTTGCGGCGGCGGAGGGACAGCAGCAGGTCCTGCAGCGGGATCTGCACCGGGCAGGCGTCCATGCACGCCCCGCACAACGTGGACGCGCCGGCCACCTCGGCCGCCTCGGGCTGGTCGCCGGCCAGCAGCGGGGTCAGGACCGACCCCATCGGCCCGGGGTACACCCAGCCGTAGGCGTGCCCGCCCGTCTGCCGGTACACCGGGCACACGTTGAGGCAGGCGCCGCAGCGGATGCAGCCGAGCATCTCGTGGAACTCGCCGGCCAGCAGGTCGCTCCGGCCGTTGTCGAGGATGACGACGTGCAGCTCGTCGGGGCCGTCGACCTCGCCCGGGCCCCGGGTGCCGGTGACCACGTTGGTGTACGACGACAGCCGCTGACCCGTGGCCGACCGGGCCAGCAGCGCGAGCAGCAGGTCGGCCTGGGCCCAGTCGGCGGCCAGCCGCTCCATGCCCAGCACGGCGACGTGGACCCGGGGGAGCGCGGTGACCAGCCGGCCGTTGCCCTCGTTGGTGACCAGCACGATCGAGCCGGTCTCCGCCACCGCGATGTTGGCGCCGGTGATGCCGACCTCGGCGGCCAGGAACACCTCCCGGAGCCGCCGGCGGGCGAAGCCCACCAGCGCGGTGGGCTCGGTGTCGAGGGTGGCGGGGGCGGCGACGGCGTCGACGAACAGGTCCCTGATCTGGTGGCGGTCCTTGTGCAGCGCGGGGGCGATGATGTGGCTCGGCGTCTCGCCGGCCAGCTGGATGATCCACTCGCCCAGGTCGGTCTCCACGACCTCGGCGCCGGCGGCCTCGAGGGCGGTGTTGAGGTCGATCTCCTCGGTCGCCATCGACTTCGACTTGGCCACCCGGGTGGCGCCATGTCGGGCGACGACGTCGACGACGTAGCGGCGGGCGTCCTCGGCCGTCGGGGCCCAACAGACGTGGCCGCCCCGGGCCAGCACCTGGTCGGCGAACCGCTCCAGCAGCGCGGGAAGGTCGGCCAGCACCTGCTGCTTGGCCGCGCGGGCCGCGGCCCGCAGGCCGTCGGCCCCGCCCAGGTCGCTCTCCAGCTCGGCCAGGCCGGTGACCCGGTGCGTGGCGAACCGGTCGACGGCCCGGGCGACGTTGGCCCGCAGCCGCTCGTCCTGCACGGCGGCGGCGGTCCGCTGGCGGAGGGTGGTGCCGTGGAGCTGGTGCTGGCCGCTCACCTCCCATCATCCTCCGGGAGCGCCGCCGCGAGGACCTCGGCCAGATGGCGGACGTGGACCGGGCGCTCGGTGGCGTCGGCCCGGGCCTGCAGGTGCATGAGGCACGACGTGTCGCAACCGACCAGCAGGTCGGCGCCGGGAGCGCCGGCGCCGAGGGCCCGGAGCTTCTCGTCGGCCATCGCCACCGACGTCTCCGGCAGCTTGACACTGAACGTGCCGCCGAACCCACAGCAGCGGTCCGACCCGGCCCAGGGCACCGCCTCGCAGCCGTCGACGGCGTCGACGAGGACGCCGGGCGCCTCGGCGATCCGGAGCTCACGCAGCATGTGGCAGCTCTCGTGCAGCGCCACCGTGATCGGGCGGTGGAGGCGGAGGGCGGGCAGCCGGTCGGCCCGCTCGGCCAGCAGGTCGGACAGCTCGCGGGTCCGGTCGCCGACCCGCCGGGCCCGGGCGGCGGCGTCGTGGTCGCCCACCACCTCGAACAGCTCCGGCCAGAAGACCCGGACCATCGTGGCGCACGAGCCGGCGGGCACGACCACGGCCTCGGCCCCGGCGTCGAGGTCGTCCTCCAGGGCGCCGAGGGTCGTCCGGGCCACCCGGGCGGCGTCGGCCGCGAAGCCCGCGTTCCACCCTGGCTGGCCGCAGCATGTCTGGGCGAGGTTCACCGTCACGTCGCAGCCGGCGGCCCGCAGCAGCCGGACCGCGGCCTCGCCGACGTCTGGCGCGACGACGTCCACGACGCAGGTGACCAGGAGGGAGACGCGCACGGCGCCACCCTACGAGGCCGGGCCCGGCGCGGTCCCCCTCGGGGCGGGCGGCCCGTACGCTGGCGGCCCATGCCGTCCCGGCCCTGCCCGTTCTGCGAGATCGTCGCCGGCCGCCAGCCCGCCCACGTCGTGCTGGACGACGACGTCGCCCTCGCGTTCCTCGACGCCCGGCCGCTGTTTCCGGGCCACACCCTGCTGGTGCCCCGGGAGCACCACGAGACGCTGGCCGACCTGCCCGCGCCCCTGGTCGGCCCCTACTTCGCCCGGGCCCAGCGGCTGGCCGCCGCCATGGAGTCCGCCGACGGCATGGGCGCCGCCGGGTCGTTCGTGGCCATCAACAACCGGATCAGCCAGAGCGTGCCCCACCTCCACACCCACGTCGTGCCCCGCAACCGCAAGGACGGCCTACGGGGGTTCTTCTGGCCCCGCTCCAGGTACGGCGACGACGCCGAGGCCGCCGCCGTCGCCGCCCGGCTCCGCGACGCGCTGGCGGTGGCCGCCGACCGGTGACCTCCATCGCCTCCTGCAACCGGGTCGCAGGACGCGCCGGGATAGCGCTGATCAGCCCTCGAACCGCACCGCCGGGGCGCCGTCCCGGACGGTGATGGTGGCCGGCACGCCCAGCAGGTCGAGCGGGTCGCCCGGCAGGCCCGTCGCCCGCAGCGCCACCACCTCGCCCTTGGCCGCGCCGGCGACGATCGTGAGCTCCACCGCCACCGTCCCGTCCTCTGCCCCGGCGGCGTCGACCACCAGGGCGTCGTAGGTGCCGTCGGGCAGCGTCGGGTCGTCGGTCGCGTCGGTCATCGGTCGCCAGTGTGTCAAGCCAGGGCCCGGACCTGGGGATCCACGCGGTCGGCGAGCCGGCATGCTGCATCGACGAGCCGGGCGCGGCATGCTGGGCACGGTGACCGCGAGCCAGGGCAGCGCCAGCGACACCACGGCCGGTCGGCTGCTGATCGCCGAGCCGATGCTCGGCGACCCCAACTTCGACCGCACGGTGGTGCTCATGATCGAGCACTCCGACGACGGCGCCCTCGGCGTCGTCCTCAACCGCCCGACCGAGCTGGAGGTCGGCGCGGTCCTCGGCGAGTGGGCCGACCTCGCCGCCTCGCCCCCGGTCCTCTACATGGGCGGACCGGTCGAGCAGAACGGCGTCCTCGCCCTCGGCCGCCGCCGGACCGGCGAGGGGTCGGTCCCCGGCTGGTCGCAGATCCTGGGCGAGGTCGGCACGGTCGACCTCAACCTCGAGCCGGGTGACCTGGCTGGCGGGCTGGACGGCGTCCGGTTCTTCGCTGGCTACTCGGGGTGGGGCGGGGGCCAGCTCGAACGGGAGCTGGCCGAGGGCGCCTGGCTGGTGGTCGCGGCCGACGCCGGCGACGTCTTCGCCCCCGACCCCGACACGATGTGGCGGGCGGTGCTCCGCCGGCAGCGGGGGAAGGTGTCGATGTTGGCCGACTTCCCCGCCCACCCCTCGCTCAACTAACGGACGGGGCGCCGGGGGCCGGATACGGAAGGCCTCGCGGAACCTGCGGCGGATCCGGTTGTCGAGGGACCGTCGCTGCCGCCAGTTCGGCCGCCGGCTGACGCTCTGCCGTCAGCCGTGGTCGAGGGCCCGGCGGGCCTCCCGGGCCGCGTCCAGGTCCGCCGTGGCCTGGCCGGCCGCCGCGGTGAGCTCGTCGGCCCGGGAGCGGGCCGCGTCGGAGGCCGCGCGGGCGTCGTCGGCCCGACGGCGGGCTGCGGCGGCGTGCCGCTCGGCCGCCTCGGGCGCGTCCGCGGCCGGTCTTTTATAAACAA
>JBKPHT010000253.1:0-7831 GCA_046730015.1 Actinomycetota bacterium | reverse complement strand
GCACGTACAGGCCGCCGGCGGCCCAGACGCCGGCCATGGTCGACACGAGCTCCGCGCCGTTGGGCATCTGGACGGCGATGGCCCGCCCGCTCATGTCGCCGAGCCGGGCGGCGACGTCGCGGGCGGCGGCCTTGGCGTCGCTGGCGGTGACCGTGTGGTCGACCGTGTGGATCAGGCCGGCGTCATCCCGGTACGGGTGGTCGAGCAGCAGGTCGGCGAGGTTGGTCTGCATCCGGCTCACCTCGGCACCCTCGCCTCCTTGCTCAGCAGATTTCAGATTATATACAGAATGCGAGCTCGTTGGACAGGCTCAGTCCGGCCGAATTACCGTACTGGATTCGGAAACTAGCCATCATGCCGACCGAGGGGGAAAGGATGCAGGACCTGCGCGGCAGGGTCGCCGTCGTCACCGGCGGGGCCGGCGGCATCGGCGCGGCGCTGGTGGAGCGGTTCGTGGCCGAGGGCATGAAGGTCGTCGTGGCCGACATCGAGGCCCGCCCGCTCGACCGGACCGTGGATCGGCTGCGGGCGGACGGGGCCGACGTCACGGGCGTGCAGGTCGACGTGACGTCGTTCGACTCGGTCGCCGCCCTCGCCGACGCCGCGTACGACACCTACGGCGCCGTCCACGTTCTGTGCAACAACGCCGGCGTCGGGCCGCCCGGGGGCCTGGTGTGGGACTCCACCCCCAACGACTGGAAGTGGACGTTCGGCGTCAACGTGTTCGGCGTCGCCCACGGCGTGCAGGCCTTCGTGCCCCGGATGATCGCCTCGGGCGAGGAGGGGATCGTCATCAACACGTCGTCGCCCGACGGCCCGATCGCCCCGATGCCGCAGGCCGCCTGCTATGCCGCCACGAAGTGCGCGGTCACGTGCCTCACCGAGTGCCTCGCCGCCCAGCTCGAGGCCGAGGGCACCAAGGTCAGCGCCTCGGTCTTCTACCCCTCCGGCACGGGGCTGCTCGACACCGGGCTGTGGACCTCGGACCGCAACCGGCCGGCGGAGCTCGCCCGGGAGCGCCCGCGCTCGACGCCGGTCATGACCGTGGCCGAGCTCACGGCGAAGGGGATGCCGGTCCAGCCCCTCGACGAGCTGGCCGACATGGTGGTGGACGGCATCCGGGCCGAGCGGTTCGTGATGGTGCTGGCGGCCGACCGCTACGCCGAGACCCTGCGGGGACGGGCCGAGAAGATGGCCACGATGGAGAACCCCACCGTCGTCCACGAGCTCGGCGCCTGAGTTTCCCTGGCCCTCAGCGATCCGGCGGCGGAACTGGCGGCGGATCTGGTCGTGGAGCGACCGGATCCGCCGCAGATTCGGGGTCGGTCGGCCGCTTGCCGGGGGGCGGGCCGGTGTGGAATTGTCTATACCGCATCGGAAATTCGCCGGCGCGTCCGGTGCACGACCCAGGGGGACCGCGCATGACCGACGTGACCGAGGACCTCGCCCTCGGTGAGCTGAAGGCCACCGCGACGAACGCGGACAACGGCGGCCTCCCCGCCGGTCTCCCGATGCCCCGCGACCCCGGCATCCTCGCCGACCTGTCGCGGCGCCAGCGGGTCACCACGTTCACCGGCGACCGCTACCCCTTCCCGGTCCCCAACGGCTGGTTCGTCGTGTCCGAGGCAGCCGCCATCGGGCCCGGCGAGGTGCGGGCCCTCCGGTACTTCGGCCGCGACCTCGTGCTGTTCCGGGCCGCGGAGGGGACGCCGAGCGTCATGGACGCCCACTGCCCGCACCTCGGCGCCCACCTGGCCGTCGGCGGCCGGGTGGAGGACGGGTGCATCCGCTGCCCGTTCCACGGCTGGAGGTTCGACGGCGCCACCGGTCACTGCGTCGAGATCCCCTACGGCGACGTCACGCGGATCCCGCCGAAGGCGCATGCCCGCTCGTACCCCATCCTCGAGCGGAACCACATGATCTGGGCCTGGTACCACGCCACGGACGGCGAGCCGTTCTACGACGTGCCCGAGGTGCCGGAGTTCCACGACGACGACTGGCTGCCGGTCGTCGTGCGCGACTTCGAGATCCGGGTGTCCGCCCAGGACATGGCCGAGAACAACGTCGACTTCTCCCACTTCCGCTACGTGCACGGCAGCGAGGCGATCCCCGAGGACACGTTCGTCACCGACGGCACGTACAAGAAGACGGTCGGCGGGGGCGGGAACTTCGTCCGCGAGGGCTTCGGCCTGGGCCTCGGCGTCCTCCGGGTGACGGGCCACGTCACCTTCCTCTCCTCGACCACCCCGATCGACGCCGGCAACGTCCACGTCCGCTGGATCTTCACCGCCCCCAAGGCCAACGGGGAGGGCGCGGCCACCGAGGCCGCCGACGGGTTCTGCGCCGGCGTCTCCCAGGACATCCCCATCTGGGAGAACAAGGTGTACCGCGACCCGCCCGTCATCACGAAGACCGAGAAGCTCATCCTCGAGCACCGCCGCTGGTCGCAGCAGTTCTACTCCTGACCGCACGGAGACCTCATGACCAGCTGGCTGGGCCAGTACTGCATCAACGTGACCGACCTCGACGAATCGGTCGGCTTCTACACGGCGCTCGGCCTGGAGAACACCAGCCGCACCGAGATCCCGCAGGCGCTCGAGGCCATAGTCGAGCACCCCGGGGGCGGGTCCAAGCTCCAGCTCGCCCAGCAGAAGGAGCCGGCCGACCCGTTCGACCTCGGCACCGGCTTCTGGAAGCTGTACGTGAACACCCGCGACATCCAGGCCACCTACGACGCTGCGCTCGCCGCCGGGGCCGAGGCGCAGTCGGCCCCCGAGCGGATGGAGCGCTGGCCCGTCACGATCGCCTTCGTGCGGGACCGGGACGGCTACCTCGTCGAGCTCATCGAGCGCCACCCGTGGCCCGCGGAGGCGCCGGCCGCCGGCCCCTGGCTCGGCCAGTACTGCCTGAACGTCACGGACATCGAGGCGACGATCGGGTTCTACGAGCTGCTCGGGCTCACCTGCACCAGCCGCACCGAGATCCCCCAGGCGCAGGAGGCCATCGTCGAGCGGCCGGGCCGGGGCGGGAAGTTGCAGCTGGCCCAGCAGGCGGACCAGGACGGGCCGATCCGGATGGGCTCGATGTGGAAGCTGTACGTCAACACGGACGACGTCGAGGGCCTCCACCGGGCCGCCGTGGACGCCGGCCACCCGTCCCTCGTGGCGCCGATGCGGCTCGACCGCTGGCCGGTCACGGTCGCCTTCGTCGGCGACCCCGACGGCTACCAGGTCGAGTTGGTCCAGCGCCACGAGGCATGACCCGGGTAGTCCGGCCGGCTGCCCGAGGTCATAGGGGTCGTTCCGCGGTTCTCGAGGCGATGGTGGTCGGCCCCCGACCTGTCGGCCCCCGACCCCTATCGCCTCGGGTTCGGCGGCGCGGCCGACCGCGAGGCGGCAGCCGCGTGCGCCGCCTCCTCGACGAGGTCCTCGATCGGCTGCCAGGCGAGGCCGCGCTCGCAGGCGATGCCGCGGAGCACGGTGACGATCCGGGTGTGGAACGACTCGCGCCCGTGGCCGGCCGTGTCGACGATCAGCTGCCGGAGGTGGGGGAGCGCGTCCGGACCCGCCCGGTCGACGAGCTCCTTGTAGACCGCCGGCACGGCCCGCCCCGCCCGGGCCGACTCCCGCTCGCGGAGGATGCTCACGGCCGTGCCCAGGGCGCAGGACGTGACGAGCTCGTAGGCGGCGTTGGCTTCGCGGACGGTGAAGCCCTGGCGCACCAGGACCCCCAGGATGGTGTCGACCCGCTCGGCGATGAGGTCGTTGGAGATCGCGCCCTCGAGGAACTGCTCGAGCAGCCCGGGCTGGGCGAGGAAGACGTCGCGGTTGTAGACGGCCCACTCGTAGAGCCACACCGCCCAGTGCTGGTCCCGGTCCTCCGGCAGCGGGACCTGGGTCGCCGAGTGCTCGGCGGCGAGCCGCATGAGGTCGTCCTTGCCCGACACGTGGTGGTAGAGCGCGGCGATGGAGACGTCGAGGCGGTCGGCGACCGCCTTGAGCGTCAGCCCCTCCAGCCCGAGCTCGTGCGCCGCCTCGGCGATCATCCGCCGGTTGATGCGGGCCGGCCGGCCCACCCGGGGCCGCTCGCTCGGAGACGCGGGCGCAGCGCTGGTCATGGCCGCACGGTACCCGGCGTGCCGCCCGATCCCCTTGACCCCGGCCCGCTGCTCGACGGTATTATCGTACTGCTTTCAAAAACTCGCGTTGGGGGGCCAGTGTCCAACTACCTCGTCATCTCCTCCGACGGCCACGTCGGCCCGCCCTCCGAGGTCTACCGGGACTACCTGGAGCCCGCCTTCCGTGAGGCGTTCGACGCCCATCAGGTCGAGATGGCCGCCGTCGCCGCCGCCGGTCGCCCGGACAACACGGCGTTCGTCGAGGAGTGGAACGAGGAGACCGGCGATCACGACCTGAAGGCGGGCTACGACCCGGACGTCCGCGACGCCATCCTCGACCGGGAGGGCGTCGTCGTCGAGGTGCTGTTCCCCGACGCCGACGTCCTCGGCACCGGCCGGCTCGCCGCCTCGCCGTTCGGGTCCGGCCTTGGCTCGGGCAGCGGCGTCGACCCCGCCAACGTCCGGGCCGGCGCCCGAGCCCACAACCGCTGGCTCGCCGACTTCTGCGCCACCAACCCGCACCGCCGGATCGGCGTCGCGGTCGTGCCGATCACCGCCGGCGTCGACGAGGCCGTCGCCGAGATCCACGCCGCCGCCGCGAGCGGGCTCCGCGGGATCATGATCCCCACCCGGTGGTTCGACGCCCCCGCCTACATCGACCCCTCCTACGATCCCGTGTGGGCCGCGTGCGTCGACGCCGGCCTGGTGATCCACACCCACTCGGGCGCCGGCCCGGCCGACTACCAGTTGGGCCCGGGGTTCCTGCCCATCTACACCGCGGAGGCCTGGTGGTGGGCGGCCCGCCCCTTCTGGGTGCTGGTGCTGTCGGGCGTGTTCGAGCGCCACCCCGATCTCCGCTACTCGATCGCCGAGAACGGCGCCTGGTGGGTGCCGGACATCGTGCAGCGGATGAACGAGAAATGGGACGGGGGGCATAACACCCGCAAGTTCGGGGACGCGTTTCGCCTCGACCTGTCGATGCGACCGGGCGACTACGTCGACCGCAACTGCTTCTTCGCCGCCTCCACGCCGGGTGTCGACGAGATCGACCGCCGGCACGCCATCGGCGTGGACAACCTCCTGTGGGGCAACGACCTGCCCCACCCCGAGGGCACCTACCCTCACACCCGCAAGTGGATCGCCGAGCGCTTCCGCGACGTGCCCGAGGACGAGACCGCCAAGATCCTCGGCGAGACCGCCGCCGCGCTCTACCGGGTCGACGTCGCGGCGGTCGCCGACATCGTCGACCGCATCGGCCCGTCCCGGTCCGACGTCCACGGCTGACCGGCCCGACCGGTGCGACGGTCGGCGAGGCGATAGGGGTCGTTCTCCGGTTCCCGAGGCGATAGCAGTCGGCCCCCGACCGCTATCGCCTCGGGTTCGGGGAGGTGAGGTGGTCGAGCAGGAGCCCGGTGAACCGGTCGGCGGCCAGCTCGGGGATCCAGTGCCCGACGCCCTCCAGCACCTCGAACCGGTAGGGGCCGGTGACGTGCTCCCCGGTGGCGACGGCGGCGTCGCGGCCGATGGCGGGGTCGCCGTCGCTCCAGACGTACAGCGTCGGTACCCGGCACGGCGGAACCGCGGCGCTGGCCCGGGCGGACATGGCCCGGTACCAGTCGACGGCGGCGACGAGGGCGCCGGGCTCGCCCAGGTCGCGGACATACGCCTCGACCGACGCCTCGGGCAGGCCGGCGTACACCAGTCGCAGGCCGGCGCCGCCGTCGGCGAGCAGCTGGGCCTCGATCTCGCCCCGCGGCGCCTCGCGGAAGGCCCGCATGTAGCCCGAGCGCCGGTTCTGGTCCGACGACCCCGCCGAGCCCTCGGCGGCGGCCTGGTACGCGCGCACGAACGCGAGCGGGTGCGGCGTCGACGCGACGGTCAGGCTGCGGGCCCGGTCGGGGTGGTGGCCGGCGACCGTCCAGGCGACCGAGCCGCCGAAGTCGTGGCCGACGAGGTCGACCGCGTCGGCCCCGAGGGCGTCGACGATGCCGAGCACGTCGTCGACGAGGTGGGGCATGGCGTAGGCCGCCGGGTCGTCGGGGCGGGCGCCGGGGGAGTAGCCGCGCTGGTCGACGGCGACCGCCCGGTGGCCGGCCTCGGCCAGCGCGGCCAGCTGGGCCGCCCAGCACCGCGATGTCTGGGGGAACCCGTGGAGCAGCAGCACCACCGGCCCGTCCTCCGGCCCGGCGCTCCGGGCCCGGAACCTGAGCCCGCCGACCGTGAGCTCGCCGTCGACGGGGAGGTGCTCGATGCCGGCCACGCCGTCGGAGCGTAGAGCCGCCGGCGAGCCGGATGGCGACCGGGAGGGGCAGAGCTACCCCGACCGGACGTCGCCGGCCAGGATCTCGTCGATCTGGCCCAGGGCGCTGACGATCCCCTCCTCCATGCCCATCGACACCAGCTGCTCCATCGCCTCGAGGGACGGGAACCGCGACTCGATGGCCATGACGGTCCCCCCGCCGTCGCGCTCGGTCAGGGTGACGACCATGGACGTCGTGGGCATGGCGTCGTTCGGCTTGCCCTCGTCATCGGCGAACCCGTCCGTCACCTCCAGGCGGCGCGGCGGCTCGACGGCCTCCACGGTCAGCGGCACGGCGCAATGTCTGCGGCGGCTCGACGGCGTTCGCCTAGGTGGCGTTCTGCCAGAGGCCCATGAGGTTGCCCTCGCTGTCGTTGAAGTAGGCCGCGAACCCCATGTCGCCGACGGGCATCTTCGGGGCCACGGTGCTGCCGCCGTGCTTCTCGACGGTGGCCAACGTGTCGTCGATGTCGTCGACGGCCAACACGATGACCGGCGTGGTGATCGGCGTCTGCCGCTGCATCATGCCGCCGCCGATGTAGCCGGCTTCGGCCGGCATCCCCTGGTCGCCGACCGGGCCGGTGGTCACCATGTTGTACCCCATGTCCGGCACGGGCTGGATCTGCCAGTCGAACACGTCGCGGTAGAAGCCGCGGGCGCGATCCGCGTCGTCGAACGGGACCTCGAAGTGCACCACTCGAGCGCTCATCTGTGACCCTCCGGGTTCTCGTGTCTCCCGCCGCCGACGATCGTAGGAGATCGCCGCCGCCGACGACGCCGGTCGAGGTCGCCGAAAACCGGTGGGCGGCGGCCGCGCCGCGCGCCACGCTGCCGCCCATGGGCTCAGTCGTCTGGCCGTCGGAGCTCGACCTGATGGGAGGCTCGCCGGGAGCCCCGTCGTGTCCCATCGTCGGTCAGCATGGGGTCATCCCGAGGACGGTCACGGAGGTAGGAGATGGCCAAGGCCTATTGGATCAACACCTTCCGCTCGGTGCGGGACCCGGAGAAGCTGGCGGCCTACGTCGAGCTCGCCGGGCCGGCGATGCGCGCGTCGGGCGGGCGGTTCCTGGCCCGTGGCCGGCCGGCGCGGGTGTTCGAGTCCGGGGTGATGGAGCGCACGGTGGTCATCGAGTTCGACACCGTCGAGCAGGCCGTCGCCGCCTACGAGAGCCAGGACTACCAGGCGGCGCTCCGCGCGCTGGGCGACGGGGCCGAGCGCGACCTCCGGATCGTCGAGGGGGTGTGACCGCTCGTCAGCCCTGGTTCAGCCGGGGGCGCGCACAGTGCAGGGGCACCGGCGGGCGCGCCGCCGGCCGAGGGAGGCCATCGTGGCATCACGCATCCGTCACCGCTGGCGGACCCTGCCGCTCGCGCTCACGCTGCTGGCCGGGCCGGCCGGGCTGGTGGCCTGCGGC
>JBKPHT010000252.1:0-3044 GCA_046730015.1 Actinomycetota bacterium | reverse complement strand
AGGCCCATCCGGTCCCACACCTCCTGCTGGAGGAACCGGTCGCGCATGCGGACGGCCGCCTCGAAGGCGAACTCCTGGCGCTCGGCCAGCTCGGCGTCCGTGAGCTCCGAGTAGTACTCCTTGAGCGACAGGACGCCGAACGCGACGTGGCGGGCCTCGTCGGCCATGACGTAGCGGAGCAGCTGCTTGAGCAGGGGCTCGGTCGTGATCTGGTGGATGAACCCGAAGGCCGCCAGCGCCAGGCCCTCGACCATGATCTGCATGCCCAGGTAGGTCATGTCCCAACGGCTGTCGTTGACGATGTCGTCGAGCAGCAGCTTCAGGTGGGCGTTGATCGGGTAGTGGCCCGACAGCTTGTCGTCCAGGTACTTGGCGAACACCTCGACGTGGCGGGCCTCGTCCAGGACCTGGGTCGACGCGTAGTACTTGGCGTCGATCCACGGCACCGTCTCGACGATCTTGGCGGTGCACAGCAGCGCGCCCTGCTCGCCGTGCATGAACTGGCTGAGCGTCCAGTTCTGGCTCTGGACACCCACCTCGATCCACTCCTCCGGGCCCCACTTCGCGAGCGGAGTGTCGGCGACCACGCTCTCGTCGATCCCCATCATCAGGCCGCCCATGTTGGTGGTGGCGTTGTTGACGACGACCGCCCTCTGGTCGACCTCGGTGTCCCAGGGGAGGTCGGTCTCGCCGTTCCACTGGGAGCGCTTGGCCTTCTCGTAGAGCCGGTTGAGCGCGGGTCGCTCGCCCTTCTCGTAGTCCCAGGTGAAGATCGCGTCGGCGTTGTCCTTCACGGCGTGGATCGCCTCGTCCACGTCGGTGTTGGAGACCGAGAGGATCGCCTCGAGGTCGTTGACGTCGGCGCGGCCGATCAGCTCGTGGTTGGTGGACATGGGTGCTCCTCGGGGAGGTCGGCGGGCGTCGGGGTGGCGGCGGATGCGGGGGTGATGGCCGGCACGAGGTAGGTGCGCACCAGCCCGCGGACGGTGTCGGGGTCGCGTGCGTCGAACCAGGCCGGGGGCCGGAAGCCGAAGGTGAGCGCGACGCGGGCGAGCAGCTCGGCCCCGGGCCGGATGGCGTCGGGCGGCAGGAAGCGGGACAGGTGGGGGCGGCACAGCTCGGTGGCCAGGGCGAGGTACCGGTCGAGCTGGTGGAACGCGAAGTGGGGCAGGACCATCTCGGGCTCGTGGGCGAGCACCGACCGCAGGACGTCGTCGTCGGTGATGAACGCGAGCACCTCGGTCAGCCCGGCGACGACCATGTCCTCGAGCGTGGCGGCCCCGGCCAGGGCGGCCTGACACCGCGCGAAGACGCGGCCGGCCTCGTGGCAGAGCAGGGACTCGACCAGGCGGTCCTTGCCGCCGGGGAAGGCCCGGTAGACGGTGGCCCGGCCGACGCCGGCCTCGCGGGCGATGTCGTCGAGCGAGGTCTTGCGGACGCCCCAGCGGGCGATGCAGGCCCGGGCGGCGGCGACCAGGCGGCGTTCGAGCTCGTCGGCGTCGCGGTAGCCGGTCGCCCACCCGTCGATCACCGCGACTGCCGCGTCGGCCATGACGAGACAGTAAGCACGAATTCGTCTCAGTGTCCAGGGGCGCGCCCCGCCCCGTCAGTCGACGGGCTCCACCACCCCGGCCAGGAGCTGGCCCCGCACCAGGCGGCGCACCGCCCCCGGGTCGTCCATGTCCCAGCCCCCCGGGGTGCCGATGTACGACAGCGTCATCCGGGCCAGCAAGTCGGCGGCCTCGCCCACCTCGACCCCCGGCCGCAGGCGCTCCCGCGCCAGCCGCTCGACCAGGTCGGCCCGCAGCGCCGCCAGCACCACCGGCATCACCGAGTACAGCGTCGGCACGATCTGGTCGGCCTCGGCCCGCAGCGCGTGCTGCAGCACCGCGTGCTCCTCGAGCCGGCGCCGCCCGGCCACCAGGCCGCGCTCCAGCCGGGTCGCCACGTCGGGGGCGTCGCCGATGTCGGCCTCGAGCCCGGCGAAGAACACGCCCACCGCCCACGAGACGACCGCGCCGACCAGCTCGTCCCGCCCTCCGGGAAAGACCCGGTACACCGTCGCCCGCGCCACACCGGCCTCCCGGGCCACCGCCTCGACGGTCAGGCGCCCGATGCCGTCGCGGGAGACGGCGGCATACGCCGCCTCGATGATCCGCTGGCGGGTCGTCGCCGCCCCCTCGGCGGACGCGCCGACGGCTCAGCCCTCCTGCCGCGTCAGCTCGTCGAGCTCCCGGTCCAGGTCGGTGGGCCCGTCGTCGTCGACCTCCTTGCCCCGCCGGATCACCACCCGGCGAAGCACGATCGGGTACCCCACCACCGCGATCGCGGAGAAGATGAACCACTGCATCGCGTACCCGAGGTGGGGGCCCTCGGATAGCTCCGGCGTCGGGACGGGCAGGATGCTGTCCGGCCCGGCCTCCTCGGGCGCCGCTCCCGACGGCTCGGGCGGGCGCGACGACTGGGCCAGCAGGAGGCCGGGAAGCACGTCCGCCTCGCCGAGCACCGGGGCCAGGTCCTTCGGTGCCGTGCCGTCGAGCCGGTCGGGGTCGACCACGAGGCCCACGACCGTCACCTCGCCGGTCGGGGCCGGGGCGTCGACCGCCTCCCCGTCCGGCGCGAGCCCCACGAACCCGCGGACGACCGGCACCCGGTCACCGGACGCCGTCACCAGCGGCGTCGCCAGCCACGCGCCCGCCGCGCCGTCCTGGCTGCGGTTGCGGACCACGACGGTCGCGTCGGCGTCGTAGGTGCCCGTGGCCGTCACCCGACGGTAGCGGGCGGCCTCGACGGCCCCGTCCCCGTCACCGGGAGCGAGCAGCTCGTCGACCGGAGTCACCGGCTGCTCGAGGCGCGACTCGACGAGCGCGTTGCGGTCGCGCTTCTCGTCCAGCCGGCGGAGCTGCCAGAACCCGAGGTTCACCATGACCACGACGAGCAGGGCCACCAGCACGTGCGACACCAGCCACCGGGGCCGCAGCAGGAAACGGGCGTTCGCCACGGATCCAGGGTAAGAGCGGACGTCTCACCCGGGCCATTCAGCC
>JBKPHT010000251.1:0-2971 GCA_046730015.1 Actinomycetota bacterium | reverse complement strand
CGACGAGGGGTGGAGCGTGATGAACGTCGCCCTCGTCTACGAGCGGGGCGTCTCCAGCCCCGCATCGCTCGAGCACACGCTGGCCCGCGACCTCGCCGCCTGGGCCCGCCGGACCCGCCGGCCCGACGGATCCACCGTCCTCGACGACCCGCTGGTCGCGGAGCGGATCGGCCGCATCGCCGTGGACGAGGAGGTCGCCCGGCTGATGGGGCACTGGGTGGACTGGCACGCGGCGAGGAGTGGCGGGGTCCCGGGGGTCGAGGGCTCGATGCGGAAGCTCTTCACCACCGAGGCCGGCCAGCGGCACAACAGCGACGCCCTCGACATCCTCGGCGCCGAGGGGCTCCTCGCGCCCGACGCACCGGGCGCCCCGGCTGGCGGCGAGTTCGAGCACGACTTCCGTGCCGCCGTCGTCACGACCGTCTACGGCGGCACGAGCGAGATCCTCCGGGACATCATCGCCCAGCGCCATCTCGGCCTGCCCCGCAACCGGCCCGGCCGGTGACCCGGGGCTACTGGTCGAGGTACGACTCCTCGAGGTCCAGCTCGCGCTCGAGCCGGTGCATCACCTCGTTGCTGATGTCTCCCGCGTTGCGGAGCTCGACGACCGCCCGCCGCTCGGCCTGGTAGAGCCGCCGCAGGACGCGCTCGCGGACCTGCGACGCGTCCTCGTAGCCGTCGTCCTCGATCTTCCCGGCCCGGGCCGCGAACCGCCGCTTGCGCTGCTCGTAGTACTGGCGCGCGCGGTCGAGCGTCTCGTCGCCCGCCCACCCCTCCTCGGCCATGGCCTCGAGCTCGGTGAGCGCCGCCTTGCTCGCGGTCAGCCGGGCCAGGAGCTCCTCGTGCTCCTCTTCCTGGCTGTCGGCCGCCACGCCGAGCCGCCGGATGAGGAACGGCAGGGTCAGCCCCTGGCCGACGACCGTGACCAGCACGACCGTGAACGTGACGAACACGATCAGGTCCCTCCCCGGGAGGGCGGCGCCGGCGTCGGTCACCCGGGGCAGCGCCAGAGCCGTGGCCAGCGACACGGCTCCGCGCAGGCCGCTCCAGGCCACGACGACCCGCGCCGCGGCGCCTATCCGGCGCTCCCGCTGCTGGGGGCGGCGGTCGAGGGCCCGGACGATGTACGGCGTGGTGAACAGCCAGGCGAACCGGGCGCCGATCACGGTGGCGCAGACGAGCGCGGCGTCGCCGACCAGGTCCGGCACCGACCGCCCGGTCAGCCCGTCGACCACCACCGGCAGCTGCAGCCCGATGAGCACGAACAGCGTGGCGTTCAACAGGAACGTGGCCACGTCCCACACCGCGAACATCTGGAGGCGCGTGGACGGGGAGGCCAGCTCGGGCGCCCGCCACCCGAGATACAGGCCGGCGGTCACCACGGCCAGCACCCCCGAGAGGTGGAGCTGCTCGGCCGGCACGAAGGCGAGGTACCCCGTGATCAGGCTGATCGTGATCTCGGTCGGCGGATCGTCCAGACGCCGGCGGATCTCGCCGACCACGTAGCCGACCGCCAGCCCCAGGGCCACGCCGCCCACGGCGGCCAGCAGGAACTCGACGCTGGCATCCAGCAGCGAGAACGTCCCCGCGACCGCCGCCGCGACGGCCACCCGGTAGGCGACCAGGGCGGCGGCGTCGTTGACCAGGCTCTCGCCCTCGACCACGTTGACGATGAGGCGGGGCGCTCCCAGGCGGCGCATGATGGCCGTCGCCGCCACCGGGTCGGTCGGCGAGACGATCGCCCCCAGCGCGAACGCCATGGGCCACGGCAGGTCGAGCACCTCGTGCCCCGCCACCGCCACCAGCCCGACCGTGGCCAGCACGAGGCCGACCGAGGTGAGCGACAGGGCGCGGGCGTAGCCGCGCAGAGTCCGCAGCTCCGAGAAGAACGCCGCGAAGTACAGCAGCGGCGGCAGGAAGACGAGCAGCACCAGGTCCGGATCGAGCTCGACCTCGGGCACCCCCGGCACCAGCCCCAGGGCCAGCCCGCCGAGGACCAGCACGATCGGGTACGGGATGCCGATGCGGCTGGCGAGCGCGTTGAGGACGGCCACCGACACCAGCAATGCGGCGAGGACGACCTCGAACCCTTCCACACCCGAGAGTCTGGCGGCGTGGCGGCGGGTGGGGTCGAGCTGTTGGGGGTCGGTCGTGTCGCTCCCCCGAGCCGGGGAGAATGTGCTTCCATGTCCCCGCGCTCGACGGCCCCGGCCTCGTTGACCTGGAGCGGCGTCACGGCCCGGCGGATGGCCCGTCACGCGTTGACCGAGCCGGCGACCGACCTGGGGCCCGCTGACATCGCCGGTGTGCTGTGCGGGGCGCACGCCCAGGTCCTCAGCGCCGCCGAGCTCTCGGTCGGCCGGCGCATCGCCGGGGCGACCCGGGCCGACGTGCAACGCGCTCTGTGGGAGGACCGCACCGTGGTCAAGACGTTCGGCCCGCGCGGCACCGTGCACCTGCTGTCGACCGCCGACCTGCCGATGTGGACCGGGGCGCTGTCGGCCCTGCCGGCGTCGGTGCCGATGCATCCCGAGCCGGTCCGCGTCACGCCCGAGCAGGCCGACGAGGTCATCGCGGCCATCGGCGACGCGCTGCAGACACGGAGCTGACCGTCGACGAGCTCACCGCGGCGATCGTGGATCGCACCGGCCCGTGGGCCGGCGAGCGGACGATGGAGGCGTTCCAGGACAGGTGGCCGCGCTGGCGCCAGCTGACCAGCACGGCCGCGCACCGCGGCGTGCTCTGCTTCGGACCGAACCGGGGCCGCAACGTGACCTACACCACCCCCCCTCGCGGGCTGACCGGCGTCCGCCCCGACGACGGCGACGCTGCCCT
Source organism: Actinomycetota bacterium (assembly GCA_046730015.1). Taxonomy (GTDB): domain Bacteria; phylum Actinomycetota; class Acidimicrobiia; order Acidimicrobiales; family VFJN01; genus ZC4RG19. The sequence continues at coordinate 136 of JBKPHT010000251.1, read as the reverse complement.
GCGCACGCTCGTCACGCGCTACCTGCACGCCTACGGCCCGGCCACACCCCAGCACTTCGCCAGATGGCTCGCCATCCCGCCGCGGCGGGCCGTCGACCTGTTCGACGAGCTGGACGGCGACCTCGAGCACGTCGAG
>JBKPHT010000250.1:0-15628 GCA_046730015.1 Actinomycetota bacterium | reverse complement strand
CCACCAGGGTGACGGCGGCGGCCCGCGGGTGGCGGCCGCCTGCCCGGAGCGACCGGCCTACTGAGGCGGTGGCGACGACCAGCGGGCCGACCAGGTGGCGGGGTGAGCGGCGGAACCGGAGGTGCGGGCGGCGGCGCGGGCGGACGCGCGCGGGCCGGAGCGGCCGGCGGACGGGCAGCATGACGTCCCCCTTCAGGGGTGGGAGCGGTGATGAAGGGGGAAGTGGGTGGGCGCCCGGTCAGCGGTGCGAAGCACCGCCGCCGAGCGGCCGATCAGGCGAGCTCGTGCTCGCGCGCCGCGAGGTGACGCCGCAGGTGGGCGACCACCTTGCTGTGGATCTGGCAGGCCCGGCTCTCGGTGACGCCGAGGACGGAGCCGATCTCGGCCAGGGTGAGGCCGTCGAAGTAGTAGAGACTGACCACCTGCCGCTCGCGGTCGGAGAGCGCCTCGATCGCGTCCGCCAGGGCCCGCCGGGTCTCGTCGAGCTCGACCTGGTCGCCCGGGGCGTCGCCGCCGGCCACGAGCACGTCGCCGACGGTGAGTGGCCTGTCGCCCTCGACGGCGGCGCTGAGGGCCGAGTCGAAGGTGACGAGGTTGACCAGCGCGACCTGCGAGAGGGCCCGCTGGAGCTCGGCGTCGGACATGCCGAGGGCGCAAGCCAGCTCGGCGTCGGTGGGTGACCGGTGGAGCTCGGCCTGGAGCAGGCCCAGCGCCGAGTCGATGGCCCGGGCCTTGGCCCGCACCGACCGGGGGACCCAGTCGAAGGACCGCAGCTCGTCGAGGATGTGGCCCTTGATCCGCGCGATCGCGTAGGTCTCGAAGCGGATGCCGCGGTCGGGCTCGAACTTCTCGACGGCGTCGATGAGGCCGAACACGCCGTAGCTGACGAGGTCGGACCGGTCGACGTGACTGGGGGCGGTCGACGCGATGCGGCCCGCCACGACGTGCACCAGCGGCGCGTAGTGCAGGATCAGTTCATCCCTGGCGGACTGCTGGCCTTCGCGCTTGTGCGCATGCCAGAGCCTGCGTATATCGCATTCAACGTGCGTCACGTACGCGTCCCTAGGCCCGCGGATGGGTGGCGTCGAACACGGTCCTCAGCCGTTCCTTCGAGACGTGAGTGTAACGCTGCGTCGTCGCCACGTCGGAATGCCCCAGAAGTTCCTGCACGACCCGCAGGTCAGCGCCCCCGTCGAGCAGGTGGGTCGCGAAGGTGTGACGCAGCGCGTGAGGGTGCGTCGGCGCCCCGGCACGCCGGTCGACGATGCGGCGGGCGTCACGGGGCGTGAGCCGGCGGCCCCGCCGGTTGAGGAAAACCGCGCCCCCCGGGGAGTCCGGCGCCGCCAGATGCTCGCGCCCGTCGGCCAGCCAGCGGCGGAGGCTCGCGACCGCCGGGTCGCTGAGCGGCACCGTCCGCTGCTTGCCCCCCTTGCCCCAGACGGCGACCCGCCCCCGGGGCAGGTCGAGCTCGTCGACGTCGAGGCTGCACGCCTCGGCCACCCGCAGCCCGCTGCCGTAGAGCAGCTCGAGCAGCGCGGTGTCGCGGAGGTCGACGGCCCCGCTAGCCCCGCCGCCGGCTGCGGCCGGCTGCGGCGGGCTGCCACCCGGGTCGCCGATGAGCGTCCGTAGCTCGTCGGGGCGGAGGACCCGGGGCAGGTGGGCCTCCCCCTTCGGGGCGCTGAGGCCGGAGGTGGGGTCGTGGTCGAGGCGCCCCGTCCGCTGCAGCCAACCGAAGTAGCGGCGCAGCGCCGACGCCCGGCGGGCGATCGTCCGCCGGGCCTGACCCCGGGTCGTCATGTAGGCGAGATGGCGGCGCAGCGTCTGCCGCTCGACTCCCTCCGGCCCGTCCAGCCCCAGCCGCTCGGCCCAGACGGCGAACGACCGGACGTCGCGGGCGTACGCCTCCACGGTCGCGGGCGCGGACGCGGTGAGCGAACGCGTGAACTCGTCGACGTGCCATCCCACCGCGCTGACGGTACCGAGCACGACCAGCCCGACCGCGGCACCCAGGAGCGCGGTCACGCTGAGGCTCCGTCGCTCGGGCAGGCGGCGACACGCTCGTACCAGCCGCCGCGGCGGACGATCCACCCGGCGTCGCGGAGCCGTTCGAGGGCGGGGGTCAGGGCGGGGAGGTCCAGCCCGCTGCGGAGCACGAGATGGTCGAGCGTCGCCGGCTGCCAGCCGACAGCCTCCAGCACCGGAGCGTCGGCCTCGTCGGGCGGGGACCGATGGTCGGCGGGCGCCGGCCGGTCGGCACCGGCAAGGCCCAGGGCGAGGAGCACGTCGCCGGCCGAGCATGCCGGGGCCCGGCCCTCGGCCAGCAGGGCGTTGGTCCCGACCGCCGCAGGGTTGCGGACCGAGCCGGGCACGGCCATGACGTCGACGCCCCGGCGGTCGGCCTCGTCGACTGTGTGCATCGACCCACCCCGCCGGTGGGACTCGACTACGACGACCAGGTCGGCCAGGGCGGCGATGATCCGGTTGCGGGCCGGGAACCGCCACCGTTCCGGACTGGCCCCGAGGGGCGCCTCGGACACCAGGACCCCGGCCTCGCCCACGGCCCGCCACAGCTCGGTCTGGCCGGGCGGGTACACCACGTCGAGGCCGGTGCCGACCACCCCGATGGGCGGCGCCCCGCCGGCGGCCAGCGCGCCCTGGTGGGCGGCGCCGTCGACCCCCGAGGCCAGCCCCGACACCACTGCGACCCCGGCGGCGGCCAGCTCGCGGCCCAGCTCGTGGGCGATGCCCCGGCCGGTGACCGAGCAGCGGCGGGTGCCGACCACGGCGACCCGGGGCCCGGTGATGACCTCGGGCGTCCCGCGGTGGAACACGACCGCCGGCGGTTCGACGTCGGCGGCCAGAGCAGGCGGGTAGGCCGGCGAGCCGAGCACCGCCACCCCGACCCGGGCGGCCACCACCTCCCGCCACACCGCGGCGGGGTCGGTCGCGGCCACCGCAGTGCGCCAGCGGTCGACGAGGGCCGTCGCCCGGGCCCCCAGAGCCTCGGTGACGTCGCCCTCGGCCCACCGGTGGCCGGCGACGACCCGGCGCCAGGCCGCCTCCGGGCGGCTCGTCCGGAGGATCGCCGCCAGCCGGGCCGGGCCCATGCCCGGCAGGCTCGCCAGGGCCGCGGCGTACGCCTCCGGCGGCAGCGGCCCGCCGGTCGGCTCGCCATCGTCCGGCCGAGCAGCGCAGGCGCTGACCACCGGCACGCCAGCGCCAGCGGCGCCCGGAGCCTCGGATGCCAACCGCTCACCAGCCATCACGCCACCCTCCCGTCGAGGAAGGCGGGCTCGGACCGCAGCGCCAGCGCCGCGCCGACGTGGGAGACGCCGAGCTGGCCGTCGTGCCCCGACAGGTCGGCGACCGTGCGGGCGACCCGGCGGACGCGGTCGAGGCCGCGGCCGGTGAGCCGGCCCGCCTGGAGCGTGCGCTCCACCAGGCGGGTGGCCGGGCCGTCGAATGGCGCCACGTCGTCGAGCTGCCAGCTCGGGAGCTCGGCGTTGGCGGCCACGCCCCGTTCCGCGGCCCGGGCCCGGGCGCGGCCGACGCGGGCAGCGACGTCGCCCGTCGCCTCGCCTCCCTCGGTGGCCAGCATCTCGGCCACCTCGGGCCGCCCGACCTCGACCCGCAAGTCGAACCGGTCGACCAGCGGGCCGGAGATCCGCCGGGCGTAGCGGGCCCGAGCCGTCGGCGAGCAGCGGCACCCACCGGGGGCGCCGCCCTCGCCGCAGGGGCAGGGGTTCATCGCGGCCACGAGCTGTAGCCGGGCCGGGAACGCGACCTTGGCCGCAGCCCGGGCCACCCGGATGACGCCCTCCTCCAGCGGCTGGCGGAGGTTGTCGAGGACCACGGGGTCGAACTCGCCCAGTTCATCCAGGAACAGCACCCCATGGTGGGCGAGACTGACCTCGCCCGGCTGCATCGTGCCCGAGCCGCCGCCGACAAGCGACACCGCCGACGCCCCGTGGTGGGGCGCCCGGAACGGCGGGCGGCGGATCAGGCCGCCGGCCGGCAACGGCAGGCCGGCGGCCGAGTGGATGCACGTCGCCTCGAGCGCGTGCTCGCCCGGGAGGTCGGGCAGCAGGCCGGGCAGCCGGCGGGCCAGCATCGTCTTGCCCGCCCCCGGCGGCCCGACGAGCAGCAGGTGGTGGCCGCCCGCGGCCGCGACCTCGAGGGCGTAGCGGGCCGCCGGCTGGCCGCGCACGTCGGCCAGGTCGGGCCCCGGCGGCTCCGCTGGTGCCTCGACCGGTGCCGGCGGGTCGGGCCACGGCGCGAGGCCGGCGAGGGCGCGGGCCATGACACCGACGGTGGCCACCGGGCGGACCCGGTGGCGTCCGACCAGCTGGGCCTCGACCGTGCAGGCCTCGGGCACCACCACCTCGGGCTCGTCCAGCGCGCCGATGAGCGGCAGCGCCCCGGGCACCGGGCGCAGCGTCCCGTCGAGCCCCAGCTCGCCCACGAACGCCCGACCCTCGAGGCAGGCGGGCGGGAGCTGCTGGCTGGCGACGAGCAGCCCGGCGGCGATGGCGAGGTCGAGGCCCGCACCGACCTTACGGAGCCCCGGGGGCGCCAGATTGACGGTCACCTTCGCGTTGGGCCAGGTGAGCCCCGACGACATCAGCGCCGCGCGCACCCGGTCGCGGGCCTCGCGGCAGGTGGTGTCCGGCATGCCGACGACCGTGAAGCCGGGCAGCCCCGACGACACGTGGATCTCGACGCGCACTGGACGACCTTCGACGCCGAACAGCGTCGAGGAACGGACGGTGGCGAGCACGGGCGCGACCTCCTCACAGGCGGATCGTGAGGTGGCACACGTGGCCACGAGCCGCCCCGGTGGCCCAGGCCGCCGGGGGCGTGAGGATCACCCTAGCACATCAACAGCGCACGGAAACACATGTACGGTGGCGACAGGGACGAAAGGCTCAGCGACCCTCGAAGCGGGGCTCCCGGCGCTCGACGAACGCCGCCATCGCCTCCGCCGTGTCGCGGGTGCCGAAGTTCACCGTCTGGGCCTGCGCCTCGGCCTCCAGCGCCTGGGGCAGGGTGACCTGGGCACTCTGGTTGAGGAGGCGCTTCGTCATGCTCAGGGCCAGCGGTGGGCCGGCGGCCATCCGGGCTGCGAGGTCGGCGACGGTGACGTCGAGGTCGCCACGGGGCACCACCCGGGTGACCAGGCCCAACCGCTCGGCCTCGGCCGCCGGGACGATGTCCGCCAGCAGGGCCAGCTCCTTGGCCTTGAGCAGGCCGACCACCCGGGGCAGCACCCACGAGCCGCCGCCGTCGATCGACAGCCCGCGGCGGGCGAAGATCTGCGAGAACCGGGCCTCCTCGCTGGCCACGACCAGGTCGCAGCCGAGCGCGATGTTCATCCCGATGCCGACGCACACGCCGGCCACCCGGGCCACCATCGGCTGCGGCACCCCGTGGAGCGCCTCGATCGCCGCCGACACCGACCGCATCATCACCAGCACGTGGTCCCCGGCGCCACCACCCTCGCCGCTCACGTCGGCGCCCGAGCAGAAGTCCTCGCCCTCGCCCGTGACCACGACGCAGCGGACCGTGGCGTCGCTCGCGACCCGGCGGAACGCGCCCTCGACCTCGGGCCATGCGTACTGCGGGATCGCGTTCTTCCGCCCCGGGTTGGACAGCGTCACCGTCACGATGGCGCCGTCCCGCTCGACCTGCACATGGCCCATCTCGGGCACGATACTGAGCAGCGTGGGCCTCAACCCGTTCCGCCAGCACCGCCGCTCCCCCGCCGACATCCTGATGGTCGCGGTCGCGCTGGCGGTGTGCGTCGCGCTCGTGGCTTGGGCCCTGCTCGGCTGACGCCCGGGGCCGGCCGCTCAGAACGCGGCGTCGATCACCTCGACCCGGTCGCCCGTCACGGCCACGACGTCGAACCGCAACCGGCGGCCGCCGCCCGACCCGGCGACCGCACCGGTCGCGCCCGCCGCACCGCCCGCGGCCAGGAACCGGGCCGCGAGGAGCCGCAGCCGCCGCTGCTTGGCCGGCGTCACGGCCTCCGCCGGGACGCCGAACCGGTCGGACGAACGGGTCTTCACCTCGCAGAACACCAGCTCACCGGGCCGGGCGACGACCAGGTCGAGCTCGCCGTCGCGGCACCGCCAGTTGCGGGCGACCACCTGGTAGCCGCGGGTCGCGTACCACTCGGCGGCCAGCCGCTCGCCCCGCGCCCCCAGCTCGCGGGCCCGCGACACGGGCCTACGACTCCTTGGCCGGGAGCTCCTCGACGTTCACGTCCTTGAACGTCACGATCCGCACACGCTGCACGAAGCGGCTGGTGCGGTACATGTCCCACACCCACGCGTCGTCGAGCTCGAGCTCGACCCAGGTCCGCCCCCCGGCGTCGCGGACCTTCTGCCGCACCTGGTTGGCCAGGTAGAAGCGGCGCTCGGTCTCCACGACGTACGAGAACATCGGGCTGACGTCCTTGTACTCCTTGTACAGCTGGAGCTCGATGTCGGCCTCGTACCGCTCGAGATCCTCGGTGCTCATGGACGGCACCCTACTGCCGTCACGACCGGCCTCCGCCCCTGACGCCCGGCCGGCCGGGCGTCAGCTGTCGCGCTTCTCCTTCACCTTCGCGGCCTTCCCGATGCGGTCGCGCAGGTAGTAGAGCTTGGCCCGGCGGACGTCGCCGCGGCTGACCCGCTCGATCTTGGCGATCGTGGGCGCGTGCAGGGGGAACGTCCGCTCGACGCCGACGCCGTAGCTGACCTTGCGGACCTTGAAGGTCTCACGGATGCCGGAGCCCGAGCGGGCGATGACCACGCCCTGGAAGACCTGGACGCGCTCCTTCTGGCCCTCGACCACGCGCACGTGGACCTTGAGGGTGTCGCCCGGGGCGAAGTCGGGGATGTCGCTCCGCAGGCTTGTCTGGTCGACGAGGTCGGTGGGGTTCATCGCGCGTTGCTCCGGCGCAGGCGAGGTACAGGCGGGACGAAAGATGGTATCCGGACGGCCGGGAAAGACACAAAGGCGGAGGTCGGGGCTCCCTCCCGACCGGAGGTCGGTCGGTGGTGCCGGTCAGGGGTCGGCCGGCGGCGGAACGTCACCGCCCGGGGCCTCGAGGCCGAACTCGGCGAGCAGCCGGCGGTCGTCGCCGGACAGACCGCCCCGCGCCTCGATCAGGTCGGGGCGGCGGTCGAGGGTGCGGCGCAGCGCCTGGGCCCGGCGCCACCGGGCCACCCGCCCATGGTCGCCGCTGCGGAGCACGTCGGGCACCGTCCAGCCCCGGAAGTCCGCCGGCCGGGTGTAGTGCGGGTACTCCAGCAGCCCGTCGCTGAACGACTCGTCGTGGGCCGACGCCTCGTTGCCCATCACCCCCGGCACGAGGCGGCCGACGGCCTCGAGCGTGACCATCGCGGCCACCTCCCCCCCGGCCAGCACCACGTCGCCGACCGACAGCTCGCCGTCGCACAGGTGCTCCCGGACCCGCTCGTCGACGCCCTCGTAGCGGCCGCACAGCAGGCTGAAGCCGCCCGTCCCGGCCAGCTCGCGGGCGTACGCCTGGTCGAGCCGGCGGCCCGCGGGCCCGAGGTAGAGCAGCGGGCGGGGCGGGGCGACCGACTCGACGGCGGCGAACAGCGGCTCGGGCATCAGCACCATCCCGGCGCCGCCGCCGAACGGGGCGTCGTCGACCGACCGGTGGGGGTCGGTGGCGCACGAGCGTAGGTCGTGGACCCGGACGTCGAGGAGGCCAGCGCCCCGGGCCCGGCCGAGCAGGCTCTGGGCGGCGAACCCCTCGACCATGTCGGGGAAGATGGTGAACACGTCGATGCGCATCAGGACCTGCCGGTGGGCGGGCTCAGAGGTCGAACAGGCCCTCGGGCGGGTCGATCGTGACCTCGGACGGGCCGTGGCCGACGACGAAGGTCACGGGGACGAGGGCGCCGCTGTCGAGCTCCAGGAGGTCCGCGGCCGGGTTGGCGACGACAGCGACACAGGTGCCGACCGCCGTGCCGGCGGTGGTCACCACCGCGGCGCCCACCAGGTCATGGACCCACAGCTCGTCGGGGTCTGCGATCGCCGGAGCCCGGAGGACCCGGCCCCGGAGGCCCTCGGCGGCGTCCCGCGTGCCGTGGCCGGCGAAGGACACGATCCACCGGTCCTGGTGGGGTCGGGCGGAGGCGACGGTCAGGTCGCCGGCGTCGGTGCTGAGCACCGTGCCGGGAGCGAGCCGCTCGTCGCGGTCGGTGATGAGGAGCACGACGACCTCGCCCCGGAGCCCGTGCGGCCGGGTGATGCGACCGACCTCGAGCAGCGACGCCTGGTCGTCGCCGGGGGCGGTCACCGGCGGGTCAATCCTCGAACTCGACCTCGACGTCGCTGCCGTCGCGGGCGGCGGCCGCCCGGACGACCGTGCGGATGGCCTGGGCGACCCGGCCCCGGCGGCCGATGACCCGGCCCATGTCGCTGGGCCCGACCCGGACGGTGAGGCGGGGCAGCGACCGGCCCTCGGACAGGTCGATGCGAACGGCGTCGCGGTCCTCGACCAGAGCGCCGACCAGGTGCTCCAGCACCGCGCGGGCGGTGGGCACGTCGACCGGCGAGGCGGTGTCGGTCATTCGGCGGCCTTGTCGTCGGCACCGCCGGCGGACGGCTTCGGCGCCGCGGCCGCACCCGGCCGGGTGGACGGCGTGCCGCTGAACGACTCCCAGGCGCCGGAGATCTCGAGCAGCCGGCGGACCGAATCGGTGGGCTGGGCGCCCTTGCGCAGCCACTCGACGGCCTTGTCGTTGTCGATGCGGACGGTGGACGGGTCGGGGCGGGGGTCGTAGACGCCCACGATCTCGATGAAGCGCCCGTTGCGGGGCGACCGGGCGTCGGCCGCGACCACGCGGTACGTCGGCTGCTTCTTCTTGCCCATCCGCATGAGGCGGAGCTTGACGGCCACTCGATCTTCCTTCGTGCTAACGGTCGGCGCCCGGACTCTCAGAGCGGCTCACAAGGCTAGCGGGCCGGAGGGCGCCGGGGACAATGCACAGGGAGGGCGAGGGGATACGGATCGCATCCCCGAGACCGGCTGTGCCACGGACATCGTCACGTTCAGGTGCCCAGGCCGGGCAGGGTGAACGGCTGCTTCGGCGTGGTGCGCCCGCCGCCCGGCGGGGTCACCCGGCCGCCGCCGCCCTTGCGGCCGCCCTTGCGCCCCTTCTTGCCCCGGGCCGCCTTGGTGCCGGACAGGCCGGGCATCCGCTTCATCATCTTCTGCATCTCGCGGAACTGCTTGATGAGCTGGCTGACGTCGGAGGTCTGGGTGCCGCTGCCGTTGGCGATGCGCAGCCGGCGCGAGCCGTCGATGATCGTCGGGTCGACCCGCTCGTCGCGGGTCATCGACCTGATGATGGCCTCGACCCGGTTGACCTGGGCCTCGTCGACCTCGGCGTTCCGCATCTCCTTGGGCATGCCCGGCATCATCCCCATGAGGTTCTGCAGCGGGCCCATCTTCCGCACCTGCTGCAGCTGGTCGAGGAAGTCGTCGAGCGTGAACTTGCCTTCGAGGAGCTTGGCAGCGGCCTGCTCGGCCTCCTGCTTCTCGTAGACCTGCTCGGCCTTCTCGATGAGGGTGAGCACGTCGCCCATGCCGAGGATGCGGCTGGCGAGGCGGTCGGGGTGGAACAGGTCGAAGTCCTCGACCTTCTCGCCGGTGGACGCGAAGGCGATGGGCTTGCCCACCACCTCCTTCACCGACAGGGCGGCGCCACCCCGGGCGTCGCCATCGAGCTTGGTGAGGATGACGCCGTCCAGAGCGAGGGTGGCGTCGAACGACTCGGCCACGGTCACGGCGTCCTGGCCGGTCATGGCGTCGACGACGAGGAACGTGTAGTCGGGGCCGGTGGCCTGTGAGATCCGCCGGACCTGGTCCATCATCTCGGCGTCGATGGCCAGGCGGCCGGCGGTGTCGACGATGCAGACGTCGCGCCCCAGGCGGCGGGCCTCGGCCACGCCGCCCCGGGCCGTCTCGACCGGGTCGCCGGGCTGGCTGAACACCGGGACGCCCACCCGCTCGCCCATCGTGTGGAGCTGCTCGACGGCGGCCGGCCGCTGGAGATCGGCGCCGACCAGCAGCGGGTTGCGGCCCTGCTGGCGGAACCAGCGGGCCAGCTTGGCGGCGTTGGTCGTCTTGCCCGAGCCCTGGAGGCCGGCCATGAGCACGACGGTCGGGGGTCGGGAGGCGTACTGGATGCGGATCGACTCGCCGCCCAGCGCCTCGACCAACGCTTCGTTGACCAGCTTGATGACCTGCTGGGCGGGATTGAGAGCTTCGTGGATCCGGGCGCCGACGGCCCGCTCGCGGATGCGCTCGAGCATCGACTTCACGACCGTGAAGTTGACGTCGGCCTCCAGGAGGGCCAGGCGGATCTCGCGCAGGACCTCCTCGACGTCGGACTCTCGCAGCGTCCCCTTGCTGCGGAGCCGGGCGAAGATGCCCTCGAACCGTTCGGACAGCGACTCGAACATGAGCCGTCCAGCTTACCGTCCCGCCGGGCCGGCGAGCCGGTCCGGGTCGGCGACGATCGAGTGGGCGAAGCCCACGAGCGCGCCGTCCTCGTCGGCCAGCACGCTGACCGTGGCCGGACCGCCCGCGCGGTAGGAGACGGTCAGGCCAGGTCGCCGTTGCCGGACGGGCCGATCACGAGGTGGCTGTCGACCTCCGCGACCCCGGGGACCGCGGCGGCCGCCTTCTCGATGTCGGCCTTGCCGGTCTCGTGCGGCGCCTCGCCGGTGAGGATGGCCCGGCCGCCGACGACGTCGACCGCGGGCTGGGGCAGGTGCCACGTCCGGGGCGAGTGGGACAGCTCGTAGCGGACCCGTTCGGCCACCGCGTCGTCGCTGGCGGGGGCGTTGCGGGCCTCCCACTGGCGGCGCAGGCGGTCGCGCAGCTCCTGGCCCGACGTCGGGGCGAGGAGCAGGCCGATGGCGACGCCGAGGCCGAGGGCGAGCAGCCGGCTGAGCCCGACGAACCGGGTGGCCCGGTAGGTCGAGGCCGCCGACAGCCGCCCGGCCCGGTAGCCGGTCTTCGCGCCGAGCTTGCCCGCCCCGTAGGACAGGCGTACGGGGAGCATCACCGTCCGGATCACCTTTTGGCACCTCCTGTCATGCGAAGAGCGCCTCGACGAACTCGTCGGGGTCGAACTCCACCAGATCGTCGACCGACTCGCCCAGGCCCACCAGCTTGATCGGGATGCCAAGGGTGGCCTGGATCGCCAAGGCGATCCCGCCCTTGGCCGACCCGTCCAGCTTGGTCAGGACCACGCCGGTCACGTCGACCGCGTCGGTGAACTGCTGCGCCTGGGCCAGGCCGTTCTGGCCGGTCGTGGCGTCGAGCACCAGCAGCACCTCGGTCACCTTCCCGGGATCACGGTCGGCCACACGCCGCACCTTCCGCAGCTCCTCCATCAGGTTCGACTTGGTGTGGAGCCGGCCGGCCGTGTCGGCGAGCACGAGGTCGTAGCCCCGGGCCGCCGCCCGCTCCACGGCGTCGAACACCACCGCGGAAGGGTCGCCGCCCTCGTTGCCCCGGACCATCTCGCTGCCGGTGCGCTCGGCCCACATGCCCAGCTGCTCGGTCGCCGCCGCCCGGAACGTGTCGGCTGCGGCCATGACGACCCGGTGGCCGTCGGCCTGCTGCAAGCGGGCGATCTTGGCGATGGTGGTGGTCTTGCCGACGCCGTTGACCCCGACGAACAGCCACACGTTGGGCGATCCCGGCTCGTGCCGGAGGCTGCGGTCGCCGCTGGCCAGCTGGTCCTTGAGCTGGGCCTTCAGCCCGTCGAGCAGCACCTCGGGGTCGGTGATCGACTCGGCCTTGGCGGTGGCACGGAGGTCGTCGAGGATCCGGCCGGTGGCGCCCACGCCGACGTCGGCCCGGATGAGGGCCTCCTCCAGCTCGTCCCAGGTCTGGTCGTCGACCTTCCGGGACCGGATCGACCCCAGGTAGCCGCCCAGGGCGCTCCGGGCCTTGGTCAGCCGGTCGCGGAACCGGGGCCGGACCAGGGGTGCCTCGACGGCGGGGGCCTCCTCGACCTCCAGTACCTCGACCTCGGGAGGCGGGACCGGCGGCGCCTCGGGGGCGACGGGCGGGGGCTCGAGGGCGGTGCCGCCCCGCGGGCGGAGGGCGACGAAGGCGACGCCGGCGACGACGACGAGGGCCAGCGCGGCGAGCAGGATCACGATCTCCATGGCGAGTCCGCAGCCTACCGGTCCCCCCGCCGCGGCTCGCCGCTCGGGGGAGGTCCCCCATCCGCCCGGCTTGCCGGTGGCCGTAACCTTTCCCAATGCCCCCCACCCTCCCCGAGACAGACGACGCCACTCTCCTGGAGCAGGCCCTCTTCGAGGTCCGCAAGGTCATCGTCGGCCAGGAACGCCTGGTCGAACGGCTGATCGTCGCGCTCCTCGCCCGCGGCCACGTGCTGCTGGAGGGCCCGCCGGGCGTGGCCAAGACGCTCGCCGCCGAGACGCTGGCAACGGTGGTCGGCGGCACGTTCGCCCGCGTCCAGTTCACCCCCGACCTGCTGCCGGCCGACATCACCGGCACCCGGATCTACCGGGCCTCGACCGAGTCGTTCGACGTCGAGCTCGGCCCGGTGTTCGTCAACCTGCTGCTGGCCGACGAGATCAACCGGGCGCCCGCCAAGGTGCAGTCGGCGCTGCTGGAGGTCATGTCCGAGCGCCAGGTCTCGATCGGCGGCCGCACCTACCCGGTGCCCGAGCCGTTCCTGGTGGTCGCCACCCAGAACCCCGCCGAGTCGGAGGGCGTCTACCCGCTGCCCGAGGCCCAGCGCGACCGCTTCCTCATGAAGGTCGGCGTCGGCCACCCCTCGCCCGCCGACGAGCTGGAGATCGTGCGGCGCATGGGCGTCGAGCCGCCCGTCCCCGACGAGCGGCTGGGCCTCGCCGACCTCATCCGGCTGCAGACGGCAGCCCGCACCGGTGTCTACGTCGACCACGGCGTGCAGCAGTACGCGGTCGACCTGGTGAGCGCCACCCGCCACCCGGCTCGCTACGGGCTGGCCGACGTCGCCCCCTACCTGGCCACGGGCGTGTCCCCCCGGGCGACGCTGGGGCTGGTCGCCGCGGCGCGGGCCCTGGCGCTGCTGCGGCGCCGGTCGTACGCGCTCCCCCAGGACGTGTTCGACGTCGCCCCCGACGTGCTGACCCACCGGGTGCTGGTGTCGTACGAGGCCATCGCCCAGGGCGTCGAGGCCGACCAGATCGTCGCCCGGCTGCTGTCGACGGTGCCGGCGCCGCGGCTGACACCGACCCAGGACGCGAGCGCCCGGCCGGTCCCCCCGGCCCCGGGCGGCGACGGAGGGGACGACGGCGGCGACGACGGCGACGGCGAGCCCCGGCTCGTGTGGTCGGCGTGAGAGCCCCCGTCCCGGCGCCGGGCTCGGTGCCGGTGCCGGCGTCGGCGTCGGCCGAGGTGGTCCGCCGGTTCGAGCTGATGCTCAGCCGGCGGATCGACGGGCTGCTGCTCGGCAACCACCAGGGCCGGGTGCCCGGACTCGGCACCGAACCGGGCGAGACCCGGCGTTACGTGCCCGGGGACGATCCCCGCCACATCGACTGGAACGTGACCGCCCGCTCCCGGGAGCCCTACGTCCGCGACGCGGTCGCAGACCGCGAGGTCGAGACCTGGCTGGTCGCCGACCTGTCGGCCTCCACCGACTTCGGGACGGCCCGCTGCACCAAGCGCGACCTGGCCGTGACCGCGGCCGGCGCGCTGGCGCTGCTCACGTCCCGCGCCGGCGACCGGGTCGGCGCCCACGTGCTGACCAGCCAGGGCCTGGTCACCGTGCCGTCCCGGTCGGGACCGCTGCACGCCCGGGCGGTCCTCCAGCGGCTGCTCGACAGCCCGCGGGGCGACGGTCGCGGCCCCGGCCTGGCCGATGCGCTCGACAAGCTCGCCCGGCCCGGCCGCCGGCGGGGCGTCGCCGTGGTGATCTCCGACTTCCCGGCGGCCGAGGGTTGGGCGCTGACGCTGCGGCGGGTCGCGGCCCGCCACGAGACGCTGGCGGTCGAGGTGCTCGACCCCCGCGAGCTCGACCTGCCCGACGTCGGCCGGTTGGTCGTCGTCGACCCGGAGACGGGCGACGAGCGCGAGGTCGACACCCACGACGCCGGGCTGCGGCAGCGCTACGCCGCGGTGGCCCGGGCGCGCCGGCAGGCCACGGCGTCGGCCATGCGGGCCGCGGCGGTCGACCACGTCGTGCTGCGGACCGACCGCGACGCCACCGCGGATCTCGTCGGCTGGCTCGCTCTGCGGCCCCGCCGGGTCGCCCACCTCCGCCGGCAGCGCGTGGCCTCGGGCCGGGGCAGCGGAGGCTGGTCGTGAGGTTCCTCGTGGAGTGGCGGCTCTTCCTGCTGCTGGGCGTCGGCGCCATGGCCGGCGTGTGGGTGGCGGTGGCCCTGCAGCGGCGGACGCACGTCGTCCGGTTCACGTCGGTCGAGCTGCTCGACGTCGTGGCGCCCCGGCAACCCGGCTGGCGGCGGCACGTGCCGGCCGCGCTGTTCCTCTCGGCGCTGGCGCTGCTGGTCGTCGGCTTCGCCAAGCCGGTGCGGGCCACCCGGGTCGGCGAGGAGCGGGCGACGGTGGTGCTCGCCGTCGACACCTCGCTGTCGATGCAGGCGGACGACGTCGACCCCAACCGGCTGGAGGTCGCAGAAGAGGCGGCCCGGGCCTTCGTCGCGGACCTGCCGGCCGAGCTCAACGTCGGGCTGGTGACGTTCAACGGGTCGACCACGGTGGCGGTCGCCCCGTCGACCGACCGGGAGGCGCTCGACGCCGCGCTGGCCGACCTCGAGCTGGGCGAGGGCACCGCGATCGGCGACGCCATCTTCACCGCCCTCGACGCTGTGGCCGCCGCGCCGGGCGGCGAGGACGACCAGCCGGCGCCGGCCCGCATCGTGGTGATGTCCGACGGGGAGACGACGGTCGGCCGTCCGAACGAGGAGGCCGCGGCAGCCGCCGCCGAGGCCGAGGTGCCGGTCGACACGATCGCCTTCGGCACCCCGGAGGGCGTGATCGAGGACGAGCTCGGCGGGCAGACGCCGGTGCCGGTGGCGCCCGAGCCGCTGGCCGAGATCGCGGACACCACCAGTGGCCGTGCGTTCGAGGCCGGGTCGCTCGACCAGCTGAGCTCCGTCTACGACGACATCGGCCGGGTCGTCGGCTACGAGGAGACGATCGAGGACCTCAGCGGCTGGTTCGTCGGCAGCGGGATCGTGCTGCTGGCCCTGGCGGGGAGCTTCTCGCTGGCGTGGTCCCAGCGGCTCCCGTAGGGCGAGCGCTGGCCTCGTCCAGCTGGCGGCGCGTCGCGCACATGGCTTCCGGCGGATTCACGTGGTAGCCGCGACGAGGCGAGTGTGGGTTCGGAGATCGATGAGGCGGTGGGTGCCTGGGCGGCTTGGTGCCGGGCGTCGCTGGTCGTCTCGGCTCACAGTGGAGGGCGGCGGGCATGTCCCCCAGACCGGGCCGTCTGGGGGACGTGATCCATTGTCGGGTCCGCGGGGGCTCAGGCTCCGGGCCGTGGTTGCGTTGACCGTCGGGCCGTCGTCCGGGATGGCGAGGCGATAGGGGTCGATCTCCCAAACC